>JAZNUS010000203.1:0-8745 GCA_045592485.1 Clostridia bacterium
GAATTTAAAAAAGCTTGCAAAATGGAAATGGAAGAGGAACAATACCCCTTCCAAATTATTTGATTTTATCTTGTTTTTAAGAAAAACGAAGAAGAACCCGATTTTTGCTTGATGCAAGGTCGGGTTCTTCGACAGTCTGAAGAGGCGTCACACAGACGCCTCTTTAAAATAATTATTTATTTTTTTCTTCGTTTCTTTTGAGCATCATTGCACGAACCTTGAGGGGCAGACCAAAGAGGTTGATAAATCCTGCAGAATCCTTCTGGTCATAAACCTCATCCTCAGCAAAGGTTGCAATGTCTTCATCATAAAGTGAATAGGGTGAAGTTGTGCCGGCAGGTGTGATGTTGCCCTTGTAGAGCTTAAGTCTTACCTTACCTGTAACTGTTTCCTGTGTTGAATCAACAAAAGCAGAAATCGCTTCACGCAAAGGTGTGTACCAGAGACCGTCGTAAACAAGGTCTGCAAATTTGTTAGCCACATCCATTTTGTAGTGAAGAGTCTGTTTGTCAAGGCAGAGATATTCAAGCTCTTTGTGTGCAGCATAGAGAATGGTTCCGCCCGGTGTTTCATAAACGCCTCTTGATTTCATGCCGACAAGTCTGTTTTCAACAATATCGTCAATACCAATACCGTTTGCACCGCCTATTTCGTTGAGCTTTTTAACAAGCTCAACAGGACCGTATGCCACACCGTCAATTTTTGTAGGGATACCCTTTTCGAAATCGATTTCAATGTATGTGGGAGTGTCAGGAGCTTTTTCGGGAGAAACTCCGAGCATAAGGATTTTGTCGTAATTGGGTTCGTTTGCGGGGTCCTCAAGGTCCTGACCTTCGTGAGAAAGATGCCAGATGTTTCTGTCCATTGAGTAGTTGTTTTCTTTTGTAACAGGAACGGGAATGCCTCTTGCTTCGGCATAGTCGATTTCATCTTCTCTTGATTTGATGTCCCATATTCTCCAAGGAGCAATGATTTTCATTTCGGGAGCAAGAGCTTTGATTGTGAGTTCAAAACGAACCTGGTCATTACCCTTACCTGTGCATCCGTGACAGATTGCTGTTGCGCCTTCTGCTCTTGCAATTTCAACAATTCTCTTTGCAATGCAGGGGCGTGCGTGAGATGTTCCGAGAAGGTATTTGCCTTCATAAACTGCGCCTGCTTTGAGTGTAGGCCAAATGAAATCTGTAACATACTCTTCCTGAAGGTTTTCTATGTAGAGCTTTGAAGCACCTGTTTTGAGTGCTTTTTCTTCAAGACCTTCTGTTTCCTTGCCCTGACCAACATCACCGCAAACAGCGATAACCTCGTAGTCATAGTTTTCTTTGAGCCACGGAATAATGATTGATGTATCAAGTCCGCCGGAATATGCAAGTACAACTTTTTCTTTTGCCATATTAATATGCCTCCGTTAAAATTAAAATTATCACATTAGTTATTATAATCCAAAAAATCATATTTTGCAATATGTAATTATGAATATTTTTGTGAATATTCTTTCGAAATACTGTATATTATGCATAAATATACATCGAGAGAAAAATTGACAATGATGAGTTTCTGTTTCGATAACAAATATAAAATAAAAATTTTGGATTATTTAGAAAGTATTGCAAAACAGGGCAAAGTATGATAATATGTTAAATAGAAGTAAAAATTCATTTTAATGGAGATGGTAGAAAAATGAAAAAATGTTATCTGAAAGCATTGTCACTATTGCTTTCACTGGCAATGCTTGTAAGCCTTTGCCCTATGGGCATTGTCTTTGCCGAGGAAGCTGTTCCTACATACAGCGAACTTGAATATGCAAGGATTACGGAAGGTTATGAATCCGTGGGAGGAGTTGTTTCTTCCGCATCCGGATCATGGGCAACCTCCTATATTTACGGCAAGGGCAACCTTGCGATTTACAAAATCCCCATTCCCGAAATTTCAGAAAACGAAACCTTTGAAAGCTTTGTTGTTCGATTCGGTTCATCATCAACAAGTGTTACCAAAAAGGTTTTAAAAATGCCCGGCACCGACTGGGAATTTCCCGGTGATATTTCGGGAACAGACTGGTACAATACAATTATAAATAAAGAAACTGTTGATGAATATGCAGCAAACGACAGTGAAATTGTTGTTGAACCGACAGAAAGCAACTATGTTGTTTCGTATGCAGACATAGCTTCCTATGTCCGTGAGTGCTATGTGGCAGGACAGGAATATTTCTATCTTGCTGTTGGTTCATGGAATGCAACTATAAACATAGCTGTTCCGTCAATGACAGATGCTACATATATCAAATATGGTCTGTATCCTCAGTACGGTTACACAACTATGGCTGCAGAACCGGAAGAACCTGTTGAACCGGAAGAGCCTGTTGAACCGGAAGAACCTGTTGAACCCGAAGATCCCGAGGTTCCCTCAAGCGGAGAGGATCCGGTAGAACCGGAGGTTTCCTTTGACCACACAATCGAAGGGTATCAGGGCGTTGGCAATCTCACCCCCATCACCGAAAGCTGGAAAGTGTCAGGAGGAGTTGCTTCTGCTGCATCCGGGAACTGGGCTTCAACCTATATTTCCGGCAGAGGCAAGTTTGCAATTTACAAAATTGACATTCCCGAGCTTTCCGACACAGAAGCATTTAATCATTTCATTCTTCGATTCGGCGGAAGCAAGTTTCTCATGAGAGTGTTCAAAATGCCTGGCGAAAACTGGGATTTGACGCAGTCTCTTGCTGAGACCGACTGGTACAAGGCAATAACCGTTGCTTCAACCTCAGAGAAGTATTATGCAAACGATGCGGCAATTCTCGTTGAAGAAGGCAATAGCTACAATAACTGCTATGCCGACATCACAACCTATGTCAACGAATGTGCCATAAATGGTCAGTCCTCCTGCTATCTTGCTGTCGGTTCATGGAACTCGACAGTAAATGTTGCACTCACCACAATGACTGATGCAGGCTATATTGCTGCAGGTCACAAACCTCAGTTCTACTATTCTGTTGCAGAAAGAGAATTTGATTTTTTGTCATCTTCGGTTAAAGACGGAGCCTATGTTGAAGATGTCGACAAAACAATAGAATTTGTTTTTACAGATTATATTGATTCTGCAATCGCAACCATCAACGGCACAGCGGTTGATGCAACGGTTGACGGCAGAACGGTAACTCTTAAAAATCTTATCAAAAATGCAGAAAACAAAATAGTTGTTACTGCCAAAGATGCGAAAGGCAACGAAGCAACAGCATCAATCACAGTTAACTGCTATATGAGGGCAAATCTTACACTTGTCACATATAGGGTCGATGCATCCGGTTCAAGGACATCTACCTATAATCCAAGTGTATATTCACAAGCATCTGTCATATTCAGAATACCTTTGCCGGAACTTGAAGAAGGTAAGGCTCTTGATTCCTTCAATTGGTGTATGCTCACTCCGTCAGTTGAAGGTAAGGAATTTAAAATTATAGGTCTGCCGGGTGATGATTGGGTTATTGAAAACCTTATCGACACAGATGGCGAGGTTTCTGAAGAACAGCAAAATATTGCACAATATGTTCACGCAGAACCATGGACAAAATACAGAGCTGATGAAGGCGTGGTAACCGAGCTTGTGGACATCGCTCCCTCGCAAAATAATTCAGACGGAAAATCAAGAGCAAACACATTCAATCTTACCCGCTATGCAAATGAATGTCTGGCAAATGGTCAGTCCACAATGTGGATTGCTGTAACCTCCGATAGAACTATGGCGGTAACAGGCATAGGTGATTCGTCACATATGTCAGCAGGAAGATTACATTATGTAACCTGGACAGTTGGCGAAAAGATTCCTGAGCCTGTAGAACCCGAAATCACTCACAAGGATGTTGAATACAAGAGAATCACCGAAGGATATAAATCTGTAGGCGGTACCACAACCAAGGCTTCAGGTAACCTTGCGGCTACCTATGTTAAGAACAGAGGTAATTTCCTGGTATACAAGATTCCCATGCCCGAAATCGCTCAAAACGAAATCTTCGACAAATACTATGTTCGTTTCGGCGCATATTCAAACAAAAACTTCAAGGTTTTGAAAATGCCGGGTACTGACTGGGCAACACCCGGTGACATTTCGGAAACAGAATGGTACGGTAAGATTATAAATGACACAACAGTTGATGAATATGCAGCAAGCGACAGTGAAATTGTTGAAGAATTAACTGAATCATCCGGCTTTTCAGTATACTACGCTGACATTTCATCCTATGCCCGTGAGTGCTATGAAGCAGGACAGGAATATTTGTACCTTGCTGTTGGCTCATGGAATTCAACTACCAGTACTGCGCTCACTTCTATGACTGACTCATCCTGGATAAAAACCGGTCTCGCACCCCAGTATGGCTATACAACAAAGCTTGACGATTCAGAAGAACCTGAACCGGAGCCTGTTGTTATTGAAAGCATCTCGGTTGAAGCAGATAATATAGAAGTTCCTTATGAATCAAAGGACGATGTTAAAACAATTGCAGAAGCTGTAAGAAAAGCAATAACATCTGTAGTAGCCTACTGGTCTGACGGTTCTGAAACAGATGTTGCAACAGATGAAGTTGAAATTGCAGTTTATACCGAAGAAAACATTGCAATCGTTTCCTACTGCGGATACATCTGTGAGCTTACATATACTGTAGTTAACGAAATAACAGGAATTGTTGTTGATGCAAAAATTCCCGAAATTCCCTATAAATATGCAAACAGTGCTACCATGATTGCAGCGGCAGTAAGAGAAGGAATCTCCGGTGTCAACGCATTGTGGACAGACGGAAGCGAAACACCTGTTGATTTGTCACTTGTTTCAATCAATGTTAACATTGCCAAGCAGATAATTATAATTTCATACTATGGCTACACTGCAGAGTTTAATTACACTGTATTGCCTGTTCCGACTGCTTCCTACACCATAGAATACTACAGACTTAAGGTTGGCGGCACAAACGGGGATATTTCCGATTATGAGCTTACAGACAGTGTTATAGGTGAGGCTGTTGAGGTTGGCACAGAGGTTTTTGTTGAATCAGAAAATTCAGAAGGATTTATAGCCAACAAAGAAATTTCTGTTTTCAGTGACATTGTAAGAGAAGACGGCACAACAGTACTCAAGGTTTACTTTGACCGTGTATGGGTAACGGTAGCATATAACACAGAGGGCGGCTCAGTAATTGAAGACGAAGTTGTTCAGTTCGGAAATGAACTCACTCTTCCCGGAGCCGATTCAACAGTTAAAGAAGGCTACACCCTTGCAGGCTGGGAAGTTGACAACAAATACTATATCCCCGGTTCGACAATTGTAATTGAAGCTGCAGAAGAGCTTGTAATTACAGCAATGTGGGAAATGATACCTGTTGTTATTGAAAGCATTTCGGTTAATGCAGAAAAGGTTGAAATCCCTTATGAATCAAAGGACGATGTTAAAACAATTGCAGAAGCTGTAATAAAAGCAATAACATCTGTAACCGCTCACATGTCCGACGGCACATTGACAGAGGTTGCAACAGATGAAGTTGAAATTACAGTTAATACAGAAGAAAAATCTGCAACCGTTTCCTACGGCGGATACAGCTGTGAGCTTGTATATACCGTTGTTAACGAAATAACAGGAATTAATGTTTATGCAGATAGCTTTGAAATTCCCCACAAATATGCAAACGATGCTGAACTTATTAAGGCTGAGGCAATAAAAGCAATTTCCGGCATCTATACAAAATGGAGTGACGGAAGCGAAACACCTGTTGATATTTCAATGGTTACATTTACCGTTGACGGAGACCGTCACATAGTTGTTGTTTCATATTTCGATTTCACTGCAGAAATTGATTATATCGTTGCAGAAGCAATTAAGTACACAGTTACATGGTATTCAGAGGGCACAGCCTGCCATGAAATTACCATTGAGGAAGGAACCGAATTAGACGACGCTTCAATTCCCGAAGCTCCCGAAAAAGCCGGCTACACCTTCGACGGCTGGTTTGACGAAAACGGTGTGGAAATTAAATCCGGTTATGTTGTAAATTCCGATGTCAATGTATATGCAAGCTATAGTGAAGAAATTGATGACAGCCTGTTTACAAAGGTATATCTTACCGATGCAAGAACAAGAACAGGGGACGAATTTACAGTTGACCTTATGATTGACAACTGCACAGGCTTCTCAAACCTTGGTCTTGAAATCATCTATGACAAAGCAGTGATGTCTCTTGTAAATATTGCTGTTTCCGATGATACCGGTGCAACCTTTACCGGAAGTCAGTCATTTGATGCATGCCCCTATGTTGTTACCTGGAACAGTGCCGAAGATACCGTGTATAACGGTCGTCTTGCAACCCTGACCTTTAAAGCGGCAGAGGGCATACCCCTTGGGGAATATCCCATTTCTGTTTCATATCAGAAGGGTATAAACGGTGATTACATTGATACAGAGGATGTTAACTATAATGCAAACGGCGAACCTGTATACATCAAGTATGCCGGTGCATCTGTAACAATGATGAGCTACATTCCCGGTGATATCAATGGTGACGGAACAGTGGACAACAAGGATGGCACAGTGATGCTCCGTTACCTTGTAGGTCACAGCATTTCAAACATCAATACCCTCGCTCTCGACACAGACGGTAATGACAAGATAAACAACAAAGACGGCACAAGACTTTTGAGATATCTTGCAGGATGGAGCGTTGAGCTTCATTGATTGAGCAAATCAGTGTCAGATAAATAATATTTTTTGCAAAGCACACAGTCCGTATTTTTTAAAATGCGGACTGTGCTTTTTTTTGCGGATTTTTCTCTGAAGCTCTTATGCGCCAAGGCTTAGATACTGTTTCAATTTTAACCGGAAACCCCGGCTACAAAAAAATTTTTTCGTGATATAATTAAATAAACAAAATATACAAGGAGGTCAGAATATGACTGCACAAAACTACTACACCCAATCAGACACTTTTGAATTTGAATACTGCGTTGCCCCAAAAGCACTTTTCAAGTCCGATAAATTCAGGAAAATATCCGACGGCGCAAAGCTTTTATATATCGCAATACTGAACCGTCTGACACTTTCTGCAAAAAACGGATGGCACGACGAAGAGGGAAGAGTGTATGTGTACTATTCACTTGAAGATGTATGCTATGAACTGGCATGCTCACGGACAAAAGCAGTAAAGCTTTTCAAGGAGCTTGATTCAAAAAACGGAGCAGGTCTCATTGAACGAAAAAGACTGGGGCTTGGAAAAACATCAATAATTTTTGTGCCAAAGCTCGTGATTGAAAAAGAAAATTCCAAAGATTCAGCAGGTGAAATTCAGGAAAATAAAGATTTCTCAAAAATCTCTAACGAAGAGATGCAAAAAAATGAAGAAACAACAGAAAATGAGGCTATTTTTTTTGACTCAAATGACAATTTAATAAGTCATACAGACTGCGAAAAAGAAATCAGGTTGAACAAAAAAGATGTTTCTGAATTACTAAAAATGATAAGACAGGAAATATCAGAATCGGAATGTAATAAAAATAAAATAAATAAAAATAAAATAAATAAAAATGACTTTAACTATCCTTACATCAACCAACCAATCATCAACTGCAATTCCTCTGAAGATAACGAGAATTTTTGTCCCACTGTCGGTTGGACGGCAAGGATGGAAAATTTAAGAAAAAAAATCCGTGAAAATATTTCCTACGAAACCCTTGTGTATAAATTTAATCCAAGCTGGCTCGATGAGGTTGTTGAAGTTATGGCAAATGCAATTTGTTCAAATTCAACCCTAAGGGTGAAAAACACGGTCTATCCTCCCGAAGCTGTGAAGGAGAGGTATCTTTCTCTCAGAAGTGACCACATAGAGTATGTCTCCGATTATCTCAGAAAAAATACAGCCACCGTTAACAATCCTCATGCATATCTTCTTGCGGTACTTTTTCAGGCTCCCGAAACAATGATGAGCTGGTACAGCGAGGAGGTCAAAAAAGACGGTCTTTTGTTATAAAATTGATGCCATTGCCTGTTTGACGGAAAAGCTCTTTTGGACTATTCTGACCAAAATTTGCATTGACTTTTCAGCATATTATGCTATAATAAGTGTTATATCAAAAGTGACGAGGAAAAGAAATGATTATACTTGGAATTGACCCCGGTTTTGCAATTGTGGGTGTTGGAATAATTGAATATAAGGGCAACAAATTCAAAACCCTGGATTATTTTGCCATAACAACAAAAGCAGGGCTTCCTCTTGATATCCGTCTTAAAATGATTTATGACGGTGTCAATGAGGTTATTGAAAAATATAATCCCGATTACATGGCTATTGAGGAACTGTTTTTCAACAACAACGCCAAAACCGCCATTCAGGTTGGTCAGGCGAGGGGAGTCATTCTCCTTTCCGCAATCAATCATGGAGTGAAGACCTTTGAATACACACCTCTTCAGGTTAAGCAGTCGGTTGTTGGCTACGGAAGAGCTGACAAAAAACAGATTCAGCAAATGACAAAGGCAATACTTTCTTTAAATGAAATCCCAAAGCCCGACGATGTGGCAGATGCTCTTGCAATTGCAATTTGCCATGCCCATTCTCACAAAATGGTGAAAATGGGAGTAGCCTTAGCAACCAACACTAAAGGCGGTTTTAAAATATAAATTTCGCCTCACCCATCGTTAAAATACTCGGAAATATTAACATATTCCCTGCGTTTTTGCCTTGATTGAGACAAAATTTATTATTTTAAAACTCCT
>JAZNUS010000204.1:0-2889 GCA_045592485.1 Clostridia bacterium
CTTCTGTGTATGTATGGCTTGCGTCATTCTTACAGGTGTATGTCTTTTCACCCTTCTCGGTACATGTAGGATCTGTTGTTACTACGCCTTCGTAATCATGACCAAGCTTTGCCTTTTCTGCATAAGTTGTGTAGTCACATCTTGAGCAGGTTACATATGCATCCCAACCGATTTCAGTACATGTGGGAGCCTTTGCTTCGTGTGCTACTTCATCGTGACCGAGCTTCTCAAGAGTCTTTGTTTCTTCTGCATTACATCTGCCACAAGATCTCTTTTCCAGACCGTCTGCTTCACATGTAGCCTCAGTTACGGTCTGCCAGTCGCCGAAATTGTGTCCCAGAGCTGAGCCCTTATCAATTTCAGTAACACCTGTTCCGCAAGTGAGACAGGTATAGGTTTTGTAACCGTCTTGTGTACATGTGGGATCGCCGACAACAACATCGTCACTCCACTTGTGTCCGAGTTCTTCAACCTTAATGGTCTTACGGCTGATTTTACCGTCACAAACAGTACAGTAAATAACAAGGTCATATGAACCACCTTTTTCACAGGTTGCATTGACAACGTTTTCCTTCTGTTCGTCTCCGGGTATGTGTTCAGCAAAATTGCCATATTCCTTGCCGCACAGGTCACATATTGAGCGACTTATGCATGTTGCTGTTCCGCCGACGTGATCACATGTGGGAGTGCAAAAGCCGCACTGATGATCACCGAAAATTGACGGAAAGAGCATTGACAGGAATGTGAGAATCATACAAATGATTTTCATAACAAATTGTACGAGTCCGTCCATAAAATCATCTCCTAAAATTTGATTCTGCATAATTCAAACAGTAGCGAACACCCATACTGAATGAAATATGGTCAGGTAGATTCATAATATCATTTTATATTTGAAAATTCAATACTTTATGGCACTTTTGCTTTAATTTTTCTTAATAATATCCACCATTTATTAAGTTTGAAAGCATTTGATTCTAAATTTTAAAAAAACAATCATCTTTCTCTTTTTGTTTATCCCCTGCAATTTCTGTCAATAATGCTTGCGAGGTGATAACATTGAAAAAATATATCTGCCCCTGCGGCTACATTTACGACCCGGAGAAAGGCGACCCTGCGCATGATGTTCTCCCGGGTACCGAATGGAAGGATGTGCCTGAGGATTGGCTGTGCCCCGTTTGCGGAATAGGCAAGGAGTTTTTCCAGGAAGTCTGATGCTGCTGAACAGCCCGTACTGCTCATGTTGCTTGAGGGGTACCGGGCTGTTTTTTCCAAAACAATATTTTTTTACAATTAATTACCGTTTGTACTTTTTCATCAATGCATATTGCTATTTGATTTCATTTGTGCTACCATATCATTGTTAACAAAAAGTTAAAAAACGGAGGTAATACTATGAAAAAAACATTAGCCCTTTTACTTGCAGTTATTATGGCATTCTCATGTGCCGTACCTGCATTCGCTGCTTCGGCAGTGGAAAATATTCCCACTATTATGCTGCGCGGTGACGGCAACAACATCTACAAGCACGACGAAAACGGTGAAACTCCTGTTTGGGGCGACGCCGTAATGGATAATATTGCAGGCGGCAACATTGGTGAAACCGTAGCAAATATCCTTCTCCCCTTCCTTGTTGAAGGTCTGCTTCAGGATGAATGGGACAACTACTATCAGGTTTTCTATGATGAGATTTCTCCCATTTTTGACGGTCTGAGATTAGACGGTGACGGCAACCCTATGTATAACACCGGCATCAGCAACGCGGATGCTGCCGAAAACGCTTACAAAATGAACTCAAACCAGGTAAGAAGTGACGGCTCCTTCAGTATTCACAGCTATACATATTGGTATGACTGGCGTCTTGATCCCTTGGATTTTGTTGATGATTTCCACACATACATCACAAGTGTTATGCGTGCAACAAAAAAAGACCGTGTCAACCTTGTTGCTAACTGCCTCGGCGGCTCATTCCTTCTTGCATATCTTGAGAAATACGGCGACAACGGTCATATAAAAAATGTTTTCTTCAATGCAACTGTCGGCAACGGCACAAAGCTTCTGACCGATGCTTTCACAGGCAATATAAAAATTGATTCGGATGCTATTCAGCGCTTCGGTTATCAGAATGTAACTATCGACAGCAACTCCTTTGCAGGCTTCTTTGCTTCATCACCCATCATCAATGACCTTATTTTTACATCCTATGACCTGCTTGATGAGCTGGGTGTTGTAGATCAGATGGGCCTTGACTTTGACCTCATTTATCAGAAGATATATGAGGGTCTTGTACCTCGCCTTGCCATTGCAATGTTTGCAACAATGCCCGGTTACTGGTCAACTATGGAGCCCGGAAAATATAACGAAGCTATCAAATTTGTTTTCGGTCAGCCCGGTGATGAGCTCTACGAGGAATATAAGGGCCTCATCGAAAACCGCCTCAACGCTTATTATAATACCGTAAGCAGCAAGAAGATTGACATTATTGAAAAGTGTAAGGCAAAAGGTGTACACTTCGGTGCTGTTGCAAAATACGGCGTTCAGATGTACCCCTTCGTTGAAAGTGGCGATCAGCTTTCAGACGAGCTTGTTGACCTGGAAAACGCATCCTTCGGAGCAACTGTGGCAGATAACATCTTTGCCGTACTCCCCGACTCACATATTAAAAATGCAGTTGAAGGCGGAAAGTACATTTCACCCGATAAGCAGGTTGACGCTTCAACAAGTATATTCAAGGATAGCTTATGGATTCAGAAAAATGTAAATCATGATACATATCTTATGGACTATCAGATTATTGAGCAGTTCTGCAATCACACCGGCTTCACTGTTTATGACGATGCAAGATATCCTCAGTATATGATTTATATTCCGGGCACAATGTATGTTGAC
>JAZNUS010000205.1:0-23818 GCA_045592485.1 Clostridia bacterium
CTTTCTTTTGTTTCCCCTCATCAGTCACCTTGCGGTGACAGCTTCCCCACCAGGGGGAAGCCTTTCGCATCAGCCCAATTTCATCTCCCCGACAAATTCCAATTATGCCGCCAAATAGACATAGCCTTAACAACCAACACAGATATATTGGTTGTTAAGGCCATTCTTTAAATTCTATTAATCAATGTAGAAAACTTCAACCTTGAGATATTCACATACAAGCTTAAGAACTTCGCTCATATCGGTGAGACCAACAATGCTGTGATGTGTTACACCGTTTTCAAACACCTTTTCAAGATATTCCTTGATGGGTGTTTTAAATTTAACAAGAGCATGAAGCTCGTCATACTGAAGTGTGGGGAAATCAACACTTTCGCAAGGTGAAATAATCATTTTGTAGCCATTTACTGTTTCTATAATGTGACCAACAGTTGCAGGACCGGGCTTTAAGATAAGCTCATAGTTAAGACCTGCACCGTCGAAGCCCCATTCTTCAGGAGTTCTTGTGAGAGTAACTCTGTCATCGGAAGCAGCAAGCTGAGGAACACCAATACCATGTCCCATAATAAGGCTTGCGTTGTTTTCAACATCATATTCGCCCCATTCACCCATGAGAGCGGGAATTCCGGAAATGGATTTCATAAGCATCATGGTAACGAGACCGCCAAGGTCACCTTCGCAGGTAACAGTAATGTCGGAATATTCCATAAGAAGTGATGCACCGATACGGGCAGTTGTAAGAGTCTGTTTCTGAACAAAATGCTGATCGAGGAAGCACATTGCATCGAGACGGAACTTTTTAGCAAGCTTTTCCATAGCAATTGCAAGCTTGCATGCTCTCTTAACATCATCATCGGTAACACCGCGTTTTTTAAATCTGCCAAGAAGCTTTGCAGCTGTTTCGTCAACCTCAGCATCGGTTACTGTTTCCCACTGAGCAAGAAGGTGAGATGCCTGAATGTAGATAACATTTACATCAAATGTTGATTTAAGGAAGGTTTTTGAAAGCTCAAGGTCATACATACCTCTGAAAACATTACCTATAACGCCGATGTTAGCTTCTTTGATGTCGGCAATTGCTTTAACAGCCTTGATGTGAGTTTCAACCTTGTTGTAAGCTCTTTCGTCGTCGATACTTCCAACGATTACCTTGTAGTCTCTGTTCATTTTTCTCATTGTTCCTGTTATCTGAGCAATACCGATAACACCGGAGTTTCTGAGGCTGTGTTCGTAGTTGCCCACTTTATCTACAAAGTCGGAGTTCTGAACAGAATAGAAAATTACGGGGATATCCTTTACTTTGTTGATAACATGGAGTGTGATGAAGTCGGGCATATATGTGCCGTATGCAATAATGAGAGCATCGATGTCTTCTTTTGCAAACATATTGCCTGCTGCTTCTGCACCGTCGAGGGTGTCAACAAGGTCGGAATATACGATGTTGTCAAATCTTTTTCTGAAGTTTTCTCTTACTCTCTCCATATCGGATGATACATTTTTCTTTAAGTTTTCGGGATACATTCTCCAGTATTCAAAGTATCCGCATGTGAGAAGACCAACCTTAACATCTTTTTTCTTTCTTCCTTCATAGAGGATGTCGCCAAAGACATCGGAATCGGCTTCTTCAAATGATTTAATGATTTCTTCTGCCATTTTTCTTTTCCTTTCATATTTAAAAATAATTTTTTAAAATGTTATACAGTCCTTTGGAAACAGAGTAGTATCCAAGGTCTGTTTTGTGGAGTCCGTCTGAAAATACTTCATGCCACATTTCTTTTCCTTCAAAGCTCTGCTCTATACATTCATCCTGTATAAAAAGGATTACACTGTCATAGCCTTCATTTTGAAGACATGCCACAGCTTCCTTTTGAGCCTCAAGCTTTGAAAGTCTGCCTGCTTCCCTTTTGGGGTTTAATATGCATCCGCCGTTTTTTGGAAAAGGCATAACCACAACAGGTACACCGGGATTGTTTTTGGTGAGAGACCTAATGAAAACAGGAAGCTTTTCGCGAATCCAATCAGCATCGGGACAGTTGCCCTCGGTGCTGATTATGTATGCACCCACATTTCTGATATCAGAGATGACATCTGCAACCTCTTCCTCTGCTTTGCCGCTTGAATTGAAGCCGAAATTGTAAACCTCGGCATCAAGCATCCTTGAGAGAAGGTTGGAATCAACCATTCCGGGGCGTGATGCACAAGCACCCTGTTGAATTGAACCGCCATAGACAACAAGCTTTTTATCGGTTTTAAACTTCTTTTGATGCTCACTTATCTTTGCATCGTCGTCGAAACCAATCATTATCTTGTCAATTGCACCGTATAGCGGGAAATACAATAGAACATCGATTTCGGTTTCTTCATCAAGACTCAAAAGCTTTGATTCATAATAAAGTGATGTTTCATTGAAATTGGTGGCGGTGGTGATGTAGATATAGTCACTGCCATTTACTGATGCATAAAAATCAAAACCTATTTTTGATGTTGTAGAAAGATGAGGCGCATCGCAGCCGTCAAAAAAGAGCTTCTTCGATGCAACAGACACCTGAATTTTAAGTTCCTTAAGCCTTGCGTGAAAGCGAATCTGACCGCCGGCGGTTTCATTTGCAAGACCGTCTATAGCTTCGGGCAATATACGCTTTGGTGCGGATGGAAGGCGTCTGTAGAGCTTGTCTGTTTCATAAAAGGGAAAGCCGTAAATCTTAAATGGCTTGCTTTGAGGATTGTACCATTTCATCGTCTTTTCCTCTTATCTTTTTGCTAATCTTTCTGCATTTCCGCGGAGGATTTTGTATTTGTCATCATCTGAAATGTGTGAGAAAAGTACACTGCCGATGCCGTATGCAAAATCGTACCAGGGAGCATCGGTACCATATACAATCTTGTCGGCACCAACATTTTCAACCATTTTGTCAACAATACCGCTGTGACGGTGAATGTCGCAAAGGTCGAGATACACATTGTCATATTTGTTTACAACTTCAATTGAATTGTCAAGCTCACCCGGAGCGGAGTGTCCCATTATAACCTTGAGGTTTTTATACTTGGAAGCAACCATATCAACATGGCGGGGTGCATTGTGGGGGTCGTTGTTGCCCCATGTGTGCATAAGAATAACAAGACCGTGTTTATCGGCAAATTCAAATGCTTCTCTGTAGTTATCACCATCGAGGGGATATCTGTGATATGTGGGAAGGAACTTCATACCGATGTAGCCCTCGATATTCAATATATCATCCATATGTGAAAGATATCTTTCGTGGTAGTTGGGGTTGAAAAGATAATATCCTTTGAATCTGCCGGGATATTTTTTCATTGCTTCTTCAAGCTCACCGTTCATAATTGTTGTGTCATGAAGGGCTGAGTGAGGTGAACAGTAGCAGCATTCAATGCCTGTTTTGTCCATCATTTCAACCATTTCACCTGCATCTGCTTTTGAAACATAGGTGCCGTCCATTCTGCCCATATGTGTGTGTGCATCAATAACCTTGAAGGACTTGAGCATACCGTTTTCAACAAATTCTTTAGCTAAAGCTGAGGGATTTGTCATATTCATTATAAATTCACCTCCGACATAATTCTTGTAATGTTGCCCGATGCAATTTTTTCAAGTGATTCGGGTTTGAGCTTTGAGCCGTAGAGAGTTGCAATGGGACCGCCATGGTTGTCCATTGGGAAGTTTGAGCCAAACACAAGTCTTTCGTCGCCAAACTTGCTTGTGAAATCTACGATTCCGTTGATAACCTGATAGTCACTGGTGTCTATGTAAACATTTTTATAAGCGTTTACAAGAGGATAGAAGAATCTGTCTGAGCCCCAAAGACCGTAATTTGTGATGATAACAGTGAGGTCAGGAAAATCCTTCAGAGTGTTGAAAATAAGCTCCCAGCCGTCCTGAGGTGAAAGGAAAAGAGGAATTTTCTTTTCACACATTGAATCAAGAAGGTCACCCATTGTGATGCGGTCGAGAAAGAAACGGTTTTTAAGGGGGAAGGCTCTGAGAGCCTTAACTCCGTTTTCTTTCATTTTGGGAATAAATACTTCGGGAGCAAACTCTGTTTCGGTGATTGGAGGGAGAATGGCCCATGTGGGGTGAAGACGGTCGGATTTTGCCGCCTCTTTGATTGTCATTTCGTTACCGAACTGAACACAGCTGCCATACATACTGCGGTGATAGATGAATGCCTCATCTACTCCGCAAAAGTCCATTTCAGCGAGAAGCTCTTCAGCAAATTCCGCCTGGCGGCATTTTTCATATACATAGTAATTTTCGTGATTAATAATTTCTGAATTTACAACGCCGAGACCAACGCCTGCGCTGCAGTCAATAAATTTCATTTTCATTAACTCCTTTCCAAGAATCTGATTGGGTTTTTGGTCATCATGGTGTCGATGTCATCAGCTGAAATGCCGAAATCTTCAAACATAGGAATGATGTTTGTGATAACATGGTCATAGCCCCAGCCGCCGTATGTGTGAAGCATAGATTTTAGGCAGATGTCATTAGTTATGAGAATTTGATTTTTGTAGCCTTTATCTATGAGTTTTTTGATAAATTTAACTCTTTCAACATCAGTTGCAAAAGAACCTAAAAGAAGGTTTCTCGTGGGACGGTCAACATAAAACTCTTTGCCGAAATCGTCAAAATCTACATATGCGCCCTTATCTAAAACTCCGAGAATATAGTCTTCGTCGAGAAGCACATCAATGTGGTCAACGGCAATTTTTTCGGGGTTGGCACCGTGTTTCACTGCCCAGTCAAGTGCGTTTAAGCCTTCTCTGTTCCAGAGGCATGCGTGAATATGCATACCGTAGCCTGTTTCTGCCTGAGCTTCCGCTGCTGCTGCAAGGGATTTTTGTTCAAACTCGGTCATTTCACCGCTTGTTCCAACTTCGCCAATGACGCCCGCTTTCATATCGGTGCCGTCAATGCCGACGGTAAGCTCTGTGATGATGCGTTTTTTGAGTTCGTCCTTTGAAAGAGCCTTGTCTTCATCGGTAACCGACGCATCAATATAGCTTCCGCAGCCTGCGACAATGTGCACTCCGCTCTTGTCGGAGATTTCACGAAGGTCGTTAATGTTTCTTCCGAAATCAACTGTTGTAACATCGGCAATGAGACTGCCACCTGCAGCTTTGAATTTTTTGAGCTCATAGACTGCAACTTCCTTGTCGCCAATGAGAGCATTATCCAAAATTGCATAAGGATTACGGCTTACTTTGCCGAAGTTTTCGAGAGATAGAGGCTTTAGAAAATCTTCATCATCGAGAGGAGCAACAAGTGGTCTTAAGTCGGACAAAATATGCTCGTGGGGAAGAAGATTTTTTAAGCCTTTTGATTCGATGTCACCTTTGATTGTTGTAATCATATTTTTCACCGCCTGTTATTGTTTTCTGTAATCGCCGGGGGTTTTGCCGGTGATTTTTTTGAATATTTTATAGAAAAATTTCATGTCGGTAAATCCGCAGTCACCGGCAATATCAAAAACCGTGCGGTCGGTTGAAAGGAGAAGCCTGCATGCTTCTTCAATTCGTGTCCTCTGAATGAAATCCGTCACAGACATTCCCGTTGTGGATTTGAAAAGCTGACGAAAATAGTTTTTACTGAGGAATATATCTGAAACAATGTTGTCGAGGTTGATTTTGGTGTTGTAGTTATGCTTCATATAGTCAATTGCCTTAGACACTACTTCCCGTTGCTCTTTTGTGATGTCTCGTCTGGTTTTCTTGTCGATTTCTCTGAAAATGAGAGTGATAAGCTCAATAAGGTAGGCACGGAGCATATTCATAAATCCGCTCTTACGGCCTGTGTATTCCTCATATATTTTTGAGAAAAGACCCGAAAAATCCTTTGTCTCTGACCTTATCAGGTTGAGGGAGTTCTCCCCTATTGATGCATCGGAAAACAAGGCATAGAACAAATATGAATTTGCCAGTGATGAAAAATCATATTTGCCGATACCTGTTATTTCAAAAAGCTCCGTCGTAAACAAAAGGTCATAGGTTGAGAACTGCTCGTCGCCGTCATTGATGGGTGTGAAAGCATGAGGCACACCATAGTTTACAATGATAAGGTCGCCTTTTTTCACCTCGTAAATCATTTCACCGATAGCGTGACGGGCAGAGCCTGAGATTACATAGACAATTTCTATGAAATCGTGCTTGTGCATTACTCCTGAATACTCAGAGCCGGCTCTATCAATATGAATATACACCTGTTCATTGTTTTTGAAATAATCATGAGCCTGAAGCTCAACAACATCTTCAAACATATTATGCTCCCGAAAAAATTATTCGCAGTAGCCCA
This sequence comes from Clostridia bacterium, assembly GCA_045592485.1. Classification (GTDB taxonomy): domain Bacteria; phylum Bacillota; class Clostridia; order UMGS1810; family UMGS1810; genus RGIG1828. The sequence continues at coordinate 6,308 of JAZNUS010000205.1, forward strand.
TGAGACCAATGTAGGAAAGGTTAGGCTGTGCAATATCCATTCTGCCGTACTGAACAACGATGTTGATGTCTGAACGAACTCTCAATGAATACTGTTCCTGTCTTTCAATAACAACACCGCCCATTTCATCGGGGTGGTCAACTCTGATGCATTTGATTCTTTCTGCGGGAACTGTGATTTTTACATCTTTAATGGGTTCCTTATCTTCATAGTAAATGTCAAAATATACAGTTGCATCCTGTTCGTTACAGTTAAGAAGCATAATAGCTTCGTGTCCTTCAAAATTTGCATCGGGTTTGAGACCTTTGTAAGGGAGATATCCGTCTGCAATGTACCAAGTTTTTTTACCGTTTTCCATAATTTTTACCTCCTGATTCAATGTGCTTTTGCACATTATATTTTATGCTATCATTTTATCACTTCAAAGACTTTTAAACAATGGGCTTTTCGAACAAAAAAATGTTTCATAAATGTTCGAATTGACCATAAAGACAGAAGAGTGTATAAGCTGTAATAATCGACTTTTACAATAAAATTGCTTTTTGTATGTCTTTTCATTGCGTATTTCGGCATCTTTACACTGACATTATTGACAGTATTTTTTGGGGATGATATAATTAGTATGTATAATTATAAATTGAAAGCAAGGTGCAACAATTATGAATGTATATGTAAATGTTGATATTGAAGGCATCAGCGGTATTTACACAAAAGAACAGGTTTTGCCGTCGGAATACAGGTTTGACGAGGGCAGACGCCTTATGACACAGGATGTTAATGCCGTTGCAAAAGGCCTTAAGGAAGCAGGCGTTGACAAGGTGTATGTGTGCGATACTCACGGCGGAAGTTACTCCCTTATCTGGGAAGAGGTTTCCGATGATGTGGACTACTGCGTTTGCGGTGACACAGCAGAGACAAGATACCTTGGACTCGAGGATTGCGATGCAGTTATTCTCCTTGGTTATCACGCAATGGCAGGAACCCACGGAGCAATTCTTGAACATTCATGGAGCAGTAAGTCAATTCAGAATGTCTGGATAAACGGAAACAAAGTCGGCGAAATTGCAATGGATGCGGCAGTTGCCGGAGAACACGGCAAGCCCATTATTATGATTTCCGGTGACGACAAGGCGATAAAGGAAGCAAAAGAGGTTATTCCCCATGTTGTTTGTGCTCAGGTGAAAGAGGGCTGTGCAATCGGAGGCGGAATACTTCTTCCTCCTTCAAAGGCTCACGAGTTAATCAGAGAAAAAGCAAAAGAGGCAGTGAAGCTTTTTGAAGAAAAGAAATATGAGCTTTTCACATTTGAAAAACCCCTTGACTGCAAAATTGAATACACAGAAAGAACTGTTCTTCCAAACACCAACAAAATGCCATATGTAAAAATTATAGATGGCAGAACAGTATCGGTTGATGCTGAATCAACAGAAGAATTTATATCCAAAATATGCTGACTACGGAGGATACCATGACATATAAAATTTCTAATGGTAAGGTTATTTTAAGTGATGAAATTACATGTAAGAATGTATATTTCAAAGACGGAAAAATTATTGCAGTAACCGAAGACGCTCTTTCCTTTGACAAGGAAATAGATGCCAAAGGAAAATATGTTTCTCCGGGTTTTATTGATATTCATGTTCACGGAGGTGCAGGTTATGAATTTGTCGATGCAACAAAGGAAGCCTTCATCATTCCCTGCAATATGCATGCAAAACACGGTACAACAACCATATTCCCCACCCTTTCGGCATACAGCTTCAAGGAAATGACTGATTCACTTTCTGCAATGAAGAAATATATGGATGACGAAGAAATTATGCCAAATATCGGCGGCGTACATATGGAGGGTCCTTATTTTTCTCCCGAGCAATGCGGTGCCCAGAATCCCGATGAAATTAGAAAACCGCTGAAGAGCGAATATGAATCACTCATAGGAAATTTCGGTGATATTATCAAACGCTGGAGCTATGCTCCCGAAAGAGACGACGGTCAGGAGTTTTTGAAAGCCCTGAACAAAGCAGGAATTGTTGCATCAGCAGGTCACACCAATGCTGAATATGACGAAATGCTTCCGGCGTACGAGCTTGGATGCAAGCTTGTTACCCATCTTTACTCCTGCACTTCAACAATAGTGAGAAAAGGCGGATTCAGACATCTTGGTGTTCTTGAAACTGCATTTCTCTATGACGACATCTGCGCTGAAACAATTGCAGACGGAAAGCATCTGCCTCCCGAGCTTTTGAAAATGATTTTTAAAATCAAAGGAAAAGATGCAATGTGTCTCGTTACCGATTCAATAAGATATGGCGGTCTCACTCAAGAAGATGTTGAAAAGGGCGATTTTGTAAAGGAAGATTACATCATTGAAGACGGAATAGCAAAGCTCCCCGACAAATCTGCCTTTGCAGGAAGCATTGCAACAACAGATGTTTTGGTGAGAACCTGCACAAAGGATGCAGGAATTTCACTTTGCGATGCAGTGAGAATGATTACAAAGGTGCCCTCAGAAATTATGAGACTTGAAAACAAAGGTACATTAAAAGAAGGCTTTGATGCCGACATAGTAATTTTTGATGATGACATTAACATGGACATGGTTATAATTGGCGGAAAAATTTATAATGTATGACATGATTAAAAAATTTGTAAAAATATGATGACATTTTAATATTTATTTGATATAATCAGAATGTAGTGTAATGTTTTGATTAAAAATACATATTTTACAAAGGAGCTAACAATGAAAAAAACAACAGCATTTATTTTAGCATTAATTTTGATTGCCGCTTTCGCAGCCTGTGGTGAAAATTCCGCACAACCAACTCAAGGCTATAATCCCATACACACAAAAAGGGAACCTGCAACCCCTAATCCCACATCTGTCACAGTTGGCAATTATGAAATCAGCGCACAGTATCTTCCTTTTGAAGAAGCTGCAATCAGCCACGAAACTGAAAGCCCGGATATGGATGTTCTCAGAAACAGAATATACATTTCAAACGGCGGTTCACAGATACAGACCTACATCTATGACGGTCAGAATGTGACCTGTGATGAAACTATTTCCGTTAAAAACACCGGCGGTTCAATCTGTCTTGACGGAAGCGGCAGAATTTATCTGAGCGAGGAAAATCTCACAGTTAAAATTTACAATCCCGATACAAATCAGACAGATGAAGCAGAGGTCACAGGGAATATTGCTGTTTCCAAGAATGAAAATTTTGCACTTTCTTACAAACAAAGTGACAGGATAATCACTGCAATAAAAGACGGTGTCCCCCAAGACTGGACAATCTATGGTGTCGCCAATCTCGGTCCCTTTGACTCTGTCGGACTCATTGAAATTTGCGACAATTCCGTTTTAATCGGCGGAAAAGATAATGATAATTTCATTATTGGCGAATTCGACTACAAGGGTAATGAAGCTATGCTTTCAAAGGGATGCCTTGAAGGTGTTATGCCAGATGCACTGGTCAAAACCCCAAAGGGCTATATTTCAGCATCGGTTTCCGATTTGACACTTGTAAGTACCGAGGGAGAAATTCTTGGCAATATTGATGCATCAGAGCTTTTTGGTATAAAGGATGAAACCGTGTGGATTCACGAAATGTCTTCAATGCCCGGCGGCGAAGTTTTGGTTCTTGCCGAAATTTCGAAAAACGGAGTTTCCGGTGATGAAACCGTTTTGTTTAAGATTTCCGGTTTTTGAGATATAGATAAAAAAACACCTTTTGCAAGGTGTTTTTTTGTTGCTGTAAGACTGTTTTAAAATTCCGAAGCGTCTGTTGAAAGAAGCTGTTTATGAAGCTTTTCCTCCGACGGAGGGTAGCCGAAAAGCTTTACATAGGCTCTGTAAAATCCGGAATAGTTGTGAAATCCGTATTCGGAATAAAGAGAGCTTGGGTTTTTTCCGTTTCTGATGTCCATACGGGCATTGGAAAGTTTTTTTGAGAGTATATATTTTTTTGGACTTATGAGAAGTTGTTTGTCAAAAATGTGATGCAGATAGCTTTTACTGATGTAAAACTCCTCGCAGATGCTATCGAGACTGATGGAAGTGTGGATATTTTTGTCGATAAAGCTTATTATCTGCGTAAAAAGAGGATTTGTGATGTGAAGGGACTCAAAATCCTTTTTTTGATACAAAAGAGCAATATTTAATAATATTTCCTCAAGAATGTGAATAAGCACGGTTTCCAGCTGAATGTCTTTAAGACTCTGACAGTAATAGTCAATTTTTTCAAACAAGCTGTATATGAGAGAATCTTCCTCAATTGGAAACACAAACAAATCAAAAGGAAAATCATTCATAATGTCAGATGTCAGTATTTCCGGTGAAAACCTTATGTGATAGCGGTCAACCTTGCAGGATTCACAATAGGTGTAAGAATAGCTTTCACCGGGATGGGTTATGACAACGCAGTTGTCCCCTATCATAAACTTTTTGTCCTCGTTGACATACATAAATCCACCTTTTTTGAAAAGTCTCACCTGATATTCTGCCATTGGTTTATTGGCAACATTAAGGTCAGCATCATATTCAAACAAGGAATGGCTTAGAATAATTTTTTCGCTCTCAAAAACACAAAGATTTTTATAACGCATATTTGTCCTCCGACACTATTGGTCACTGCAATTCTAATACTATTTTTTCAAATACATAAATTTGAAATGTTGGCACACATTTTGAAAAAATCCACTTGCACAGTGGTTTTTTCATTTCTATGTGTTAAATTATATCATACTATTGGATTTTTAGCAATATAAAAAGTATTTTTGGCAATTTACATTTCTTAAAATATAATGTATTATCAACTAAAACAGAGTTAACAAGTAAAGGTGGTACAATCTTATGGTAAGCAGAGAAGAAAAGGTTATCGTTCCTGTTGCACTGCAAATTGTTGCAGATGACTACGGCTGGCACAACGGAAGAGACGGAAGGCTCGAGGGAAAACCGTCGAGAAGCGGACTTCCGAGAGACCATGCCGTTGAAGACTATCTGATTATTAATGAAATAGGCAAAGCTCTTGATATGAAAATCCTTACCCCCTTTGTTATTGGTGAATGGGACAAGGACAACATTTTGCGCGGAGTGAAAGGGGTTACATATAACGAAAAAAACTGGGACAGAGCATCGGAAATCGACATGCGAAAAGCCGAAAAGTTTTTTGAAGCAGCGGAGGGCAGCGAATATGTTGAATATGCCTATCACGCACTTCTTCACGGATACTATGAAAACGACAAACAGATTGTTGAAACAGAGTATTCCCGTCCAAGATATGATGCTGAAACAGATACCTATGATATGAATACCTTTGATTATATTCCTGAAGGTGAAATGCAGGAGTATATTGACACATTCTTCAAAATTTATGATTCATGGGGATTCAAGAAAAAAATCAGGGCTTTTGTGTCTCCCTGCAGCGTTCACACACCCAAAGAACTTACCGCTGATTTTGCAAATGTGCTCAGAAAGAACGGATTTATCCATTGGGCAAACTACTGGGGACTTCTTGGTGACACCACCGCAGTAATTTCCGGTGTTACATTTATGCAAAAGAGCTTTGTTGGGGCTCACTGGGATCAGTATGACATTGACCCCATAACCCTTTTTGACCAGACCAAGCGCCTTGTTAACGGAAAGGAATATACCAATCCTGCAATGGGCTTCCACTGGACAAACTTCCTGAGACTTTGCCCATCAAACAACATGGACACCTTTAATGACTGGATTAAATATTTCAAGCGTCAGGACGAAATTTTCGGAAATATGCTTTCGAGAGATGTGGGCTTTGCATCAAGTCAGGCAGTGTATGCAAGATTTGCAAAAATCAGCACAGAGGGCAAAAAATATACAATTGACCTGACAGATGTTGACAATCAGGGCGCACTCGGTCTCCTTGACCATTTCTATGTGAGCACAAAGTCACCAATAAAGCAAGGCTCCTGTACAGGCGCAAGCTTTAGCATTTACGACAAAAAGTTGTGGCATACAAATTATAAGCTCGAAAGAATCAACGACGCCAAAATAATCACTTTTGAAATTGAATAACAGACGCATCAAAAAGCACCCCGCACAGATAGCAGGGTGCTTTGTTTGTTAGTAATTTGGGGTTTGTCGGTGAGATGGAATTGGGCTGATGTGTGAGGCTTCCCCCTGGTGGGGAAGCTGTCACCGTATGGTGACTGATGAGGGGAACACAAAGAAAGTAATTTCAAATACAAATTTGAAAATAGTTCAAACTACTGAAAATACTGCTTTCTAACGCTCCACTAACCAATCAAATTCGCACAAGTGCTCTAGCCTTAATAATCAACACTGAGGACGCCTCAAATGGTGAATTTTCGGTATCTTTTGGTTTGTCGTCCTTGAAAGGCGAGTAGCCTTCCTGCGTACTCCGCACCAAAATATCCTCAAAAATTCGTCCATTTGAGGTCCTATGGAGTTTTAAAATAATAAATTTTGTCTCAGTCAAGGCAAAAACACAGGAAATATGTTAATATTTCTGAGTATTTTAACGACGAGTGAGGCGAAATTTATATTTTAAAACCGTCCTCAGTGCTGGTTGTTAAGGCTATTCTTGGAGTGTCACTATCCCCTCATCCGTCAAGCAAGCTTGACACCTTCTCCACCAGGGAGAAGACTCACACACTAGCGCAAAACAGAGCGACAAACCCCAATTTATCCTTGTAAATGCACATAAAAACAACCCGTGAAATCACGGGTTGTTTTTGGCTAAGGGAAAATCTGATTAAGTTCAGAGGTTTTATACCCTATTATTTTGACTGATATACACCAACTTCAGTAATGGAGTTCCACTGGTCGATGCTGGTACCGAAGCAGGAAAGTCTGATGTAACGAGCTTCTTTGCCCTTGAGGTCAAAGAATTCCATCTGATCGGACTGTCCGGAGGATTCGGAAGCAGAGATTGTTTCCCAGTTCTTTCTGTCGCTGGATATTTCAATGTCGAAGTAAGTGCTTCTTGCACCGCCGTTATAGAATGCAATACCAATGTAGTCGGCTTTAACCTTGTCTTCAAGCTGGAAGGTGATGTTCTGTCTTCCGGAAGCTGACCAACGGGTTGTCATATCTTTATCGATTGTGTTTGCAGGAACATTACCGTCGTGAGTTGAAGCATTAACACCGACAATTGCAATTTCGTTGTACTTGGAAGTGTCAATGAGTTCAGGTCCTTTAACGATTTCGGGAAGTTCAAAGAGGTAGGAGAAGCATCTTCCGGATTCCTTGCTCTTAAGTGTGGCAATCTTACCTCTGCCGTCTTCGGTGTCTGCGTAGGAAATGTCATATTTTGAAGTGTCGGCATTGAGTTTCAGGGTTGAAGGAAGTGTTTCAACAGTATAGTGACGGTTACCGGGAACAAATGCATCGAAGTTTACGCCATCGAAGCTTACAGAATCTGCTCTCAAAACTTCGAGTTTGTCTTCGGGAAGTACCCATTCGTCCATAGGAGTGATGGTTTCGTCAACTGTACCGATATCCTCTTTTGCAATGTAGGGAGTGAACACTACCTTGTGGTTAAATTCCTTAACCGAAGGATAGTGAATTGCAATTCTCTTCATATCTCTCATGATACGGTTGCCCGATTCCTGAGGAGATGTGGGAAGGGGATTTGCACTCATAATGCTGAGTTCAAAGGGAGTGTCGGAAATGATTTGAACATCAACCTTTCTGTTGCCCTTTGAAAGTGTGACAGATTTTCCGTCTTCAGAAATTGTTGCATTACATTTGAAGATATTGTAGAAAGCATAAACTTCCTGCTCTTTGTAGAGTTTAACTTCGTCCTGAGAGGTGAATTTTGTTCTGTTGTCGTCAAATCTTACGCCTCTCTTGTAGCTTTCTGCTGTTTCAACATAGGTTTTTGTAAGGTCGGTGATTGCAAAAGCTCCACCGTTGTTTGATTTGTATTTATCAATTGTATCTCCGGGACGAACTCTCTGTCCGCCGTCTTCCTGAGGATCAATAACAAGACAGGAGTTAGCTTCGGCTCTGGAGAAGTAGTAACGCCATCTCTGACCGTTCTGAGCTGAGCTCCAGTAGCCTGCGAGATCGTAGCTGTCACGACCGGGGTTTGTAATCCAGATGTGACCAAGAGCTTCGAGTGCAAGTGAACCGGAGTTCATAACGCCGTGGGTTACGCCTGCATCCTGAACATGCATACCGCAGAACATTGACTGGTCACCGTCCCAGGTGTCACGGAAGGTTACCTGGTCATAGTTACGGAAGAATTTGTCTCTTCCGAAGTCGGAAAGCTCAACCTTTGAATAATCTACATTAACATCAAATGAAAGACATGCAAATGGGTCATTTGCACCGTTGTTTTCGAGGGTGTATTTTTCAAATGCGTGGTCGCCGTTAATCTGAGCAAGCATAAATGTGTAGTCCATTGGTCTTGCGGATTCCGGAGAACCATCGTTTACAACGAACTGATACTTTGAGGAGGAACCGTAAACAGGTGAATGACCGATTGATTTGATACATTCAAGGTCACCGATGCCATAGGTTGTGCCAAGGGCAACCTCCATGCCACGAATCCATCTCGCCATAAACACACCTGTGTAGCCCCAGTAACCGAGGGACTCATACCACATACCGTCAGGATACCAGTTTTCGACAATGCCCTTCATGTTCTCGAAGGTTGCCTGCATAACATAGGTTGCCTTTTCAGGCTCAACATCTGCAATTGCCATTGCGGCAGAGAAGGTTGCAGAGTTATCGAGAAGTGCGTGGTTGTTTGTGTTCCAGTAGAACTGTTCAAAGCTTGTGTATTTTGATTTTGCACCGGGCTGGAACATATCATACATTTTGTTGAAATGTTTTTCCATAAGTGCTGTAGTTATTGCGTCTTTCTTTGCCTGGTCCATCCAGTCGTAGAGCCAGTCATAGCAAAGTGCAAGAGCATACACAGGGAAGTTGTTATCGATGTACTGATATGTACCCCAGTGAGGAAGCTGAATAAATGCATCTGCTTCTGCCCATGCTCTTTCTGCAAACTTTACATCGCCTTCAACTTTGTATACAAGTGCACAGGCAGAAATGACATTAAGACATTCAGCCGCTCTTGAGTTGTAACCGGAGCCTGCTGTTACCTGGGCTGTGCTTGAAGGTTCTTTGTCTGCATATTTTGCAGCGCTTTCTTTTACCTTTGCATACATATCGGTGAGATATGCATTTTTGCCGAAAGCATATTCTCTTACCTTTGCAAAATCTGCCTCTGTAGCCATCAGATAAGGATGACCTTTTGAAATTGAATTTGCAAGGTCTGCTTTAAAATCTGCCTGAGTAACTACAGGATACTGGAAAGCAATCTGTCCCTGAATGTAGGGTTCTTCGTCCATAATGCGAAGAGCGGGACGGTCAGCTTCGTTTGATGATTCGGAAGAGAAAACTGTTATAACCGAAACATTGGATTCAAGGAAAATTACAATCTCCTTGTCACCTCTTTCGAGGCACTTTTTAACATAGTTTGTGATTGCAACCTCAACAAGATTCTTTCCGGTGGAAAGCTTGAAGGAGGTTATTGCATAGGCGTTGTCTCTTGTGCCGTTGTCAGTGCCATAGAAGTGAAGCTCAGAATCGGCAAAGATTGTACGGACTGTAAGTGAAAGCACGCTTCCGCCAAATTCTTTTCCTGCAAATGCAGAAGCATCGAAGCGAAGCTCACCGTATCTTGAATAAACGGTGCCTGCAAGAACTGTTTTTGCATCATCATAGGTTTTTTCCACGCCCTGATTGGTTTCGTGGTAGGTGTCGAGGGTGCAGGCTGCATAGATGTCGCCTTCCTCCGTGGCAATGGTTGCCTCAGGAGCTTCTTCTGCGGCAGCACTTGTCGCAGAAGCATCTTCCGTAGCGGCAAATGCCCCAGGAGCAAAAGACATGATGATTGATAAACAAAGTATCAGACTTAAAATTCTTTTCATATTGTTGCTCCTTTCTTAATATGCGAATACAAACAGCGCGGTAACAGTACCACAATAGGTCTGAATAACTGCTTTGTGGCAGTTTGTACCAAAGTCGAGATATGATTTTACTTCACCGGCAGTAAGAGTTGAAACTGTTTCTGTTTTAAGGTCACAGTACACAATGTTCTTACCGTACATAGAGAAGGTGTAGAGTGTTTCATCTTTATATTCTTCCGGCTTATGGTTTGTTGTGAGAAGCTTGAACACAAGACCGTCACTGTCGTAAACACTACCGAGAAGAATTATGGAGGTGGCAAGGGTACTCATACCGATGTTATTGTTAAGAATTGTGCCGTCTTCCTGTTCACTATAGGTTGCTGTTACATCCAGAGCCTTATTGCAAAGCTTATCTGTTTTTGTCTCGCTATCGGGACCCTGATAGAATGCGGCTATACCGGTTACCATATTCTTTGCATCGGCATTGATTTTTACAATATCACCAAATTTGATGCCTATCTTTGAGAAGTAACCCATTTCCGATGAGAAGTATTCTGCAGTTGTGCCATTGGGGCGTACAACCTCAATTCTTTCCACCTCGTCGCCTTCATCATTGATTACCTGAGACACCGAAGTAACAAGAAGAAGGCTTGAAGAAGCACCAAGTTCACCTGCAGAACCGGCGGCATCATAAAAGACACCTACAACATAGTCACTCTGAAGCTGACCTTCAATTGTTGTGTAACCATAGTGATTTATATCGCTCATGCTATTTGAAGAGGGAAATCCTGCTACTTTGTAATCCTTGTCTTCATAATCGTTTGCTTTCGCAGGGTCGGGAACCTGGAAGCGAACCATGGAGGATGATGGGAATATTCTCTCATTATTTTTTGAATAAAGAGCACGGTCTGATGAGTTATACTGAATATATGTATTTTCTTCATCACCAATTTTCGGGTCAACAACCTGTGCATTCTTATAGAAGCCATAGGGTTCGAATCCATAGGCTTTTGCCACATCATCGGGATAAACTACAGATGTGAGACGGTCACTTCTGTCGGCATTGTAAACAACAAGGCTTGAAACCATTGATTTTTCATTGCCGGGCTGTTTGGGAAGCTTTGCATAGATGTCGGCAGCAGTGCCTTTGAACACTTTATCGTTTACTCTGAGAATATCGGAAATTGTATATTCCTTTACAAGTCCGTCGGTACCGAGAAATTTCACGGTAGCAGCGGAGAAAAGTCCTCTTGCCTGAAGCCTTGAATACATGAGATAGCCAACAGTTGTGGAATCGGAGGATTTTTGGGGAACAAAGTACACAATTTTGCCGTCGGGGTTGATGCAGCCTCTGACAATGGCACCAAACTGATAGTTTGCCTTAATGTCATTGAGGGCATTTTCAGAAGCCTCATAGCTTCTGTCGTCGATATATACCGAGTTGCCCGATGTGCCTGTGAGTTCACCGGCAATAACATCGGAGCAGATGACAACATCGCTGATTTCTTTGTTTGCTTTCTCCGAAATCCAGAGTATGTCATTTACCTGGATATCTTTAAATTCACATACCACACCATCCTGATTGGTATATGTAATGTATTCACTGTCGAAAACGTAGGATTTTCCTTCATTCATTATGTCGGATACAAGGAAATCGGTTTCATTCTTTGTGCCGACAACTGCTTCAATGTAGGATTTGATAACAACAACATCGGCATCTTTGCCTTCAAGGGATATGAGCTTAACATAGCCGTTTGCGGGTACCATTTTTGTTGCATCATATCTCACATTTTCGCCGTTTATGATGATTGTTGCATCATCGGCAATTGAGATTTCTTCTTCCTTGTCTTTGGCATCGATGTAGGTGTAGGTGTCTTTGTTGAAAGTAATGTTCTGACTTGTGTGAAGAGTTGTAACCCTTTTGCCTGAATCGGAGCGTGCATAGATTGCACGGATTTTTAAAGTTTTTGCTTCATAATATACATCAACCTCTTCGCCAAAATAGGAATCTGTGTCGAAGAGACCTTTTTTGAGCTTGAGACCGTCAATGCTTACAAAGCCGTCTCCCACTCCGTTGGTGTAGTTGATGCCAAAGCCCTGACCGTCGGTTACCATACCGGTTGTGTATTCGAGATTCCACATTTCCTTGAGCATGAGGTCACCGGTTTTAGCAGTGTAGTCATTGTTGCCGTCACCGTTGATTGTAACGGAGGGCATTTTAGTGTGAAGCATAGAAAGCATAATGTCATAGGCATTTGCTTTTGTCACGGGGTTGGTAAGACCCTTGGGAACAATTCCGAGCTGTGATGCGGCTGAGGTGTAGCCACCGGGATAGCCGCCGTTTGCAAGAGCAAGAAAATCATAACCAAGAAGTGATACTGCAATCTTTAAAGCTTCGTTGGTGGTGATAACATCTTCCGGTCTGAAAAGGTCAGCCGAAGAAATTGCTCTCCAGGCATAAAGATTGTAAACACCTGCATAGTGCTTGCTTCCGGGGGCAACATCTGTAAATGGAAGAACATAGCCCTCGGGAAGTGATTCAACATTCATAACTCTGCTGATTTCAGAAGCAAATTCGCCTCTTGTTATGGGAGCATTAACATCTTCTGATGCTTCAATAACTCCAAGATCAGAAAGAATCTTCTGAGCTTCACCGCTCTGAACAAAAGCGGCTCCTGCACCGGGAATAATTAAAAAGCTTGAAAGCAGTGCAATTATAAGAGTTAAGCTTAAAAGCTTGCTTTTCATATTACATTCCCTCCTTCATAAATATATCGTTTACCTTTGAAAGCATTACTGCAACTTCTGCTCTTGTTGCATAGCTTTCGGGATTGAAGCATTTGTTACCGTCACCGGAAACAACACCTTTTGCATTAAGAAATGCAACCTGAGCGTATGCATAGTCAGCAATTTTTGCATTATCGTTGAAACCGGGAGCTTCTTCTGTGATTTCAACACCCTTGGCTTTGAGTGCGTTAACAATCATAACAGCGATATCCTGTCTGGTTGCCTTATAGCCTGTTCCGAAAAGTCCGGAGCCTATTCCGCCAACAACGCCGTTTGCATATGCTGCGTTAATGTAATTTGCATACCATGCATCCTGAGCCACATCGGCAAAATCAATCACATAGGAATCGGCAGCGAGCTTTGTCATAGAAACAATAAGCTTTGCAAATTCTTCTCTTGTGATGTTTTCGTTTGGTGCAAAGGTTGATGCGGATTTACCGTTTATAACACCTGTGTTGTAGAGCTTTACAATGTGTTCCTTTGCCCATGAAACATTTTCAAGGTCGGTGAAAGGATTGAAGGGCTCCTGTACCAATGGTGCAGATGAGAAAATCTGAGTTCCCGAAGAGCCTGAAGAATAATTTTTCTTTTTGCCACCGGATGAACCGCCGCTTGTGCCATTATCGTCATCATCTTCTTCAGCCTCTTTGGCTTCTCCAACAGCAATTTCGAATGCTTCTGCAAAATCTTTTGCTGTTGCAAATCTTTGTTTCATTGCTTTGTCAACATAGTCTGTTGATTCAAGAGCTTTATAATCTGCCATGAAAGCTTCAATTCCAAGAAGTCTGACTGTTTCTTCATTGGCAAGAAGGTCAGCTATTTCGTTTATGTGACCAACTGCTGAAATTTCGTCAAGAAGAGTTTCTGCTCTGTAGATGTCGAGAGCTGCATTCATTGCGTCGATGATGTCTTTATAAGTGCAAATGTCAAGGTCTGCTTTGATGAATGCGTCGATTGTTTCATCACCATATTCTGATTCCTCAGCCAAAGCCCACTCTTCGATAATTGCAGAGTTTGCATTTTTAAGTGTTTCTATCTCTTTTTCAATCAATTTTTTGAGAGCATTATCGGCACTTGCCTGTTCAACTGCTGTGAAATAAGCATTGTTTTTGGTGAGATTCTGATAGAATGCTATGTTGGCATCGGTCATTTTCTGATGTGCTTCATCTCTTGCCGCAGCAATCTTTGCACCGAATGCATCCATATCTTTGATGTAGGCAGTGTAGTCATTTGCCATATCAAACACAAATGCAATGTCCTTCCAGTTATCGGCAATCTGGGTGTCTGTACCGTTTAATGCAATGTAATCCCAGAGTGCTTCAATGGTATCCTGGCTATAGAAGGAAAATTCTGTCTTATAGCTTGCAGGAGCATTTGCAGGAACAAGCATCATTGTGTATTTACCGCTGTTGCTAAGATAAACATTGGAAAGCTTCAAGGCACCTCTCTTGCCGGCTGTAAGTGTCTCGGTGTAGGCAACATCACCGCTTTCGTGAACAATTTTAACTGTCACTTCGGTGTTTGATGCAAAGATGTCCTGAAATTCGAATCCGATTTCAGAGCTCATTGTGTCAATTGACAAATCCAGCTTGTAGCTGTCTTCTTTTGCAAAAACATCTTCGGGAGTTGTGCCGGCAAAGAATTTTGCAACAACAACATCTTCTGAAGCAACATTTTCAAATTTGTCCTGTGAGCCCTTTTTGATTACTGCAGTGTAGGTTTTGCCTTCATCAAGTGCTACAGGTGATGAAACATTGTATCTTACTGTTTCGGCATCAAAAGTAAACGCTGCATAGGCTTTGCTGCCGTTTTCGTCTCTGATTTCGATTACCGAATTAATATCATCAAATTCTGTGAGAAGTACAAACGAAAGCTCTGTAAGCTCATTTGCATCAACTGCATATTTCACATCATACACGCCCACAACCGGAATTTCGGGAAGTGTCTGACCGTATTTAAAGCCTGTTCCGAAGCGGATTGTGTGAGAAGATGAAATTCCGTAGAAGTCTGTTACTGTTACAACAACCTCAACATCACTGCACTCGGGGAAGGTTGAGTCAACTCTGACTGTCTTTTTACCAATCATAACGGGAACTTCAGTTCCGTTAACAGTTACCATTGTACCGTCTTCCTTGATGGGGGTGGAAAATTCAACAACAAGCTCTTCGTCTGCCGCAACATCGTCAACACCGTTTTCGATTGTGGTTGAAACGATTTTTGCAGGGTCTGCAGGAGACCATGACCAGATGACCTTATGGAATCTTCCGGCTCCTGCGTGAGATGAATCACCAATACCTGTTATTGCAATAGTTGAATTTGCACCTACTGCAAGCCACATCTTTTTCTGACCGTTGAGATAACACTCTTTGGCATAGGCAGTGAGGTCAGCGGTGTTCTGATAGCTCTGGGGCTTGCCGGTTGATGATACGATATCTACAAGCTCGTAGGTGATATCACCTTCGTTGGCTTTGTAGTCTTCATCGGAAACATAAGGATAGATGTTCATTTTGCCGTCAGGTGCGTCACCATTGACACGAATCAGGTTTGCTGCAACCCAATCATCACCGGGAAGCTTGCGAAGGAAGTATTGTGTACCCGGATTTGCCGGTGTAAGAAACTTGAATGTGAATGATTCAAAATCCTTTCCGGCAGGAAGCTCAGGAAGAGGAATCTGGAAAATAACATTCTGAGCCGAGCTGACCGAGGGGTTATATGTACTTGCTTTTGAGCCTGTGGCAGAAACCAGATATGTGGAAATTTTAAGGTCTGCCGATTCAAAGCAGGGGAATACATTGATTGTATGCTCCAAAGTGTTGCCTACAACATCTGTAACATTTACGGTAACTTTGTTTTCCACACCTTCGTTGAAATCGGTAACAATAACACTTCTGCCATCAATTTCGCATTCAGCCTCAACATCATTTACAAAGGCAGTTGCACTTTCGAGGGGATTGGAGAAGCTTAATTTGATGCCGTCTGAAACATCACCTGCCATCCCGCCGTCCTTGGGATTGGAATCTACAAACTCGAGGCTTCCAAGATCACCAACGGAATAGTAGAAAGCAGGATAAAACATACTTTTTTTGTACGAAGAGTCTGTCATAGTGTGAACACCGACATTCTGAGTTGAATACCATAAGCCGGCTGCTACATAGCAGTAGTTGTACCCCATTGCTATGCATTCCTGAACATAGGAGGTAATATCGGCAAAGGTTCTGTTGTAGTCGCTTCCCATGTCGGTAACAAGGGGAACATCATGTGCCGCATGAGCATCGACGGTTGCTGCAACAATCATCGGAGCAAGGCGCGGATCTGTGAGTTCAACCTTGAAAGGAGCACCGGAAAAATCCCAGTCCTTGGGATGCATTTTAAGCACTTTTAAGCCTGTGCTTCCGTGACCAACGGCAAAAATCATTTTGGTTAGCTGTTTATCGTTTGGGATGTCAGGAAAATCAATTCTGTAGATACCCATATTGGCTTTTCCTGATATGTAAGAAGTAGCCCAGTTTGTCTTTTCTGTTGGAATTGAAACCGCACCTCCCACCATGGCGTACGACTGAGCTACGGCTGTGAAGTTGCCAACTGTAGCCATGTATTCGTCGTGATAGGTTGCGTAGGTTTTGTCTTCTGCCATTGCCGGAACAAGTGATGTCGCCATAAATGTCAATGTCAGAAGAATTGCTAAAAATTTCTTCATTTATATACCTCCTTAAAGTACACATTTTATCTATGTAAAATTGTCAGGGACAATCTGAAGCCATATATAGCTGTCCTCAAATTCCAACAATAATACAATTATGTGAATATTATAATTTATTTCAAAAATCCTGTCAACGAGTTCAAGTCAAAAAGTCGTTTTTCGCAATATAATTATAACATATCGATAAAATATTATCAAGGGAAAATCGTATGAAGTTTTTGTAAAATCGTACAACTATATCCACTCAATCAATTTCCTTACAGGTTTTTAAGGAATTTTTCAACGATACAGGCAATTTTTGCGTGACCGTTGTCATTGGGATGAAGACCGTCAGCAAAATAGAGCTTGTTTTGCACATCAACTGCACTGCACATTCCCGATTTTGCAAAAAGGTCTATCACCGGAATTGAATAATATTCGCAAACCATTTTCTCAGCATCAACAAAATCCTTGAGAATCTGATGTTTTCCGGTGGGCATTGGTTTATCATCATCTGTGCGGTGGAGAGGCATCATAAACACAATTGGCTTTGAAGGATATTTTTCGATGAGCTTTTGCATAAGCACATGACATGCCCCGAAAAATGTGTTTGCATCTCTGTCTTCAAAAGTGCCGAAAGGGGCATCTCCGTGACCGTAGTCATTGGTGCCACCGAAAACAAGAACAAGGTCGGCATCATCTGTCATGGTACAAATGCGGGAAATGAAGTTTTTGTCGAAATTCGGACAATCGCTCGGCTTTTTCTGAACGGCAAAACGGGTTCCGCTTATGCCGTAGTTTATACATTCTTTCATTTCGCAATTGGCTTTGAGCTTCTGATGCCAGATGTTTTCATTTGATGTTGCTCCAACACCTTCGGTTATGCTGTCACCAAGACATGCTACTGTGATTCCTTTGAGTTCCATAATTAATTTTGTATAGGCTGATGTCTGAATAATTGTGCGGTAAATTGGGGTTTGTCGGGGTGTTTAACACTAGGGCGAAAGGCTCCCCTGCCTAAGGGGAGCTGGCAGTGAGCGTAGCGAAACTGACTGAGGGGTATTGCTGAAAGTATTGATATTTCTGCATTTCGTACCCCTCCGTCTTTGCCTTACGGCAAATCC
>JAZNUS010000206.1:0-19142 GCA_045592485.1 Clostridia bacterium
CCGTAAGGCAAAGACGGAGGGGTACGAAATGCAGAAATATCAATACTTTCAGCAATACCCCTCAGTCAGTTTCGCTACGCTCACTGCCAGCTCCCCTTAGGCAGGGGAGCCTTTCGCCCTAGTGCTAAACAGAGCGATAAATTCCAATTTAAACATCGAAAAAAACCGTCAACACCGGTAAAGGGTTGACGGTTTAAGTGGGATTCAGAAATCAGTTAAGCGCATATTTTTCTTTATATGCATTATATTTTTCTTTGAAATCATCACTGTCAGATTTGAATGCTCTGATTGACTGATGCATACTCATATTGCCTTCAGCCGCATCAATTATGCAGGCGGCAATGTTTGAGCAATGGTCAGAGGTACGCTCAAAACAAGTAAGCATATCGGACCAAACAAAGCCTGTTTCAATGCTGCAGTCTCCCTGCTGAACCCTGAAGATGTGGCGGGTACGGAGCTGTTCCTTGAGGCGGTCGATAATCTGCTCAAGAGGCTCAATGGAATAAGCCTTTTCAAGACTGTTTTCAATAAACGAATCATAGGCAAGATCAACAACCTCGTTAACTGCAGAGGAAAGCACGGCGATTTCTGCCTTTCCGTTTTTGGAGAAGCTGAGATCTTTTTCACGAAGCTCCTCGATAGATTCAAGAAGATCGACACTGTGGTCGGAAATTCGTTCAAAATCTCCGATTAATTTGAGAAGCTCTGCCGATTTTGAAGAAATTTCTCCGCCAACTCTTTTGGAGCTGAGCTTAACAAGATATGTTCCGATAATATCTTCATAGTGGTCGGAGCGCTCTTCCCTTTCACGAATGCTTTCAGCAAGCTCGGGAGTGTAGTTTTCAAGACAGTTAATGGCATCTTTCATAGCAGAAATTGCCCCCTGCGCCATTTCTGTTGCAACAACACGGCAACGCTCAAGAGCAACAGCCGGGGTAGCAATAAGTCTTTCGTCCAGTTCGGTTCTGATTTCCGGTTTCTTTGCATCGGGAACAAATTTGTTTGCCATTTTTTCCAAAAGTCCCGCCATCGGCAGAAGAAGCAATGTGCAAAGAACATTGAAAATTGTGTGGATAACAGCAATTTCAAGCTGTCCCACAGACATTCCAAGAATAGCATCGTCAATAAACATTTTGCCCACAGAGAATGCAGTGAGCCACACAACAGAACCGATTACATTGAACATAAGATGAACAAAGGCGGCGCGCTGTGCATTTTTGGTTGTGCCGATTGAAGAAATTATTGCTGTAACACAGGTACCGATGTTTTGTCCCATAATAATCGGCACTGCGGCACCGAAAGACACCTGACCTGTGACTGCAAGAGCCTGAAGAATACCCACCGACGCAGAGCTGGACTGAATTATTGCGGTTAAAACCGCACCTGCCATAAGACCGAGGATTGGGTTTTGGAACATAACCAGAATCTGACCGAACTCGGGAACATCCTTTAATCCCGAAACTGAGGCAGACATGGTGTCCATACCGAACATCAGAGTGGCAAAGCCCAGAAGAATCATTCCTGTGTCGTTCTTTTTCTGACTTTTGCAGAACATAAAAAGAATAATGCCGATAAGTGCAAGAACCGGTGTGAACGAGGTCGGCTTTAAAAGCTGAACAAAAACATTGTTGCCTTCAATGCCGCTAAGGCTGAGTATCCATGCGGTAATGGTCGTACCCACATTGGCACCCATAATAACATTAATAGCCTGTTTGAGTGTCATGAGTCCCGAGTTAACAAAGCCCACAACCATAACCGTTGTGGCGGACGAGCTTTGAATAACCGCCGTTACTCCGGCACCTGTGAGAAGCCCTGCCGATTTTTTTGATGTCATTCTGGAAAGGGTGAGCTTAAGACTGTCTCCTGCACGGCGTTCAAGGGCAGAGCCCATGATGTTCATGCCAAAAAGAAAGAGGCTGAGGCCGCCGATGAGTGTTAAAATGTCAAATATTGTCATAATTTTTCTCCTTGTCTCCGAAACTGTAATTTATGTAATCTACAGCCAATTATGATTTATCTGAGGTAATATTATTACCAAACGATTTGATTATAACACATTCTGCTCCCGATTAAAAGAGCAATTTTAAATTTTTGTAAAAATTATACATCCTTCATAGAAAGTGATATTCTTCCCTTTTTAATGTCAACTTCAACAACCTTAACCTTCACGATGTCACCAACCGACAAAACATCAGTGGGATGCTTGATAAACTTGTTGCTTATCCGTGAAATGTGAACAAGTCCGTCCTGATGAACACCGATGTCCACAAATGCTCCAAAATCTATTACATTACGCACTGTACCTGTGAGAACCATATCAGGTTTGAGGTCTTCAATGCTCATAACATCCTCCATCAAAATCGGCTTGGGCATTTCATCACGGGGATCGCGTCCGGGCTTGAGCAGTGCATCGGCAATATCATTTACTGTGATTTTGCCCACATTATGCTCCTGACAGAACGCATCTATATTCATGGATTTCATGCGGAGGCGAAGGTCTGAAATGCTGCCCGAGCGAACATCCTCGGGTGTGTAGCCTGCGGCAGAAAGAAGAGCCGATGCGGCTTCGTAGCTCTCAGGATGAACCGATGTGGTGTCAAGAACATCATCGGCACCGGGAATACGCAAAAAGCCTGCACACTGAGTAAATGCCTTAGGTCCGAGCTTTGCAACCTTTAAAAGCTGTTTTCTGCCTGTGAATTTTCCGTTTTCTTCACGGTATTTAACAATGTTTTTGGCAATAGGCCCCGAAATTCCCGCAACATATGAAAGAAGCGGAGCCGATGCAGTGTTAAGGTCAACCCCCACAGAGTTTACACAATTTTCAACCACACCGCCCAGAGCTTCCGAGAGGCGTTTCTGATTCATATCGTGCTGATATTGCCCAACCCCGATGGATTTGGGATCAATTTTAACAAGCTCTGCCAGAGGATCCTGAACACGGCGGGCAATTGATGTGGCACTTCGCTGTTCCACAGTGAAATCGGGAAATTCTTCGGCTGCAAGCTTTGATGCCGAATATACCGATGCCCCCGCTTCGCTGACCATCATGTAGTAAACCTTGGTGTCAAGCTCCTTTATGAGAGATGAAATAAACATTTCCGATTCTCTCGATGCCGTTCCGTTGCCTATTGCAACAAGCTCAACTCCATGCTTTGCAATGAGAGACTTTACATAGGCGGCACTTTTTTCCTTGTCGTGGTGCTCCAGGGTACAAAAGATTACGCCCGTATCACAGACCTTTCCGGTTTCGTCAACAACTGCCACCTTACAGCCCGTACGATAACCCGGATCGAGACCGAGAACTGTTTTGCCCTTTAAGGGTGCCTGCATAAGAAGCTGATGAAGATTTTTTGAAAAAAGTCCTATTGCCTGTTCCTGAGCGGATTCGGTAATGGTGTTTCTGATTTCTCTTTCGATTGAGGGCTGAATAAGGCGTTTGTAGGAATCTGTGATTGTTTCCTTCATAATATCGGTGAAAATTGAATCTCTCACAATTTCACCGAAAAGGTACGAAAGCACTGTTTCTTCTTCAATTTCAACAGATACAGAAAGAAATTTTTCGCTTTCTCCGCGGTTAATTGCAAGAACTCTGTGTCCGGCAATTTTTTTGACAGGCTCGGCAAATTCATAGTACATTGCATACACCGAATCTTCATCCACTGCATTTTTACTTTTTATAATACCCCTGTCAAAAGTAAGCTCTCGGATTGCCTTACGGTAGTCGGCATCGTCGGAAATCATTTCGGCAATAATGTCCATTGCTCCGGCAATTGCCTCCTCCGGGGTGTTAACCTCTTTTTCAGGATCAACATACTCCGATGCCATTGAAAGGGGATCACCGCTTTTTTCCATCTGAAGATAAATCTGATTGGCAAGGGGTTCAAGTCCTTTTTCCTTGGCAATTGTGGCTCTGGTTCTTCTTTTGGGACGAAACGGTCTGTAGATGTCTTCAAGCTCCTGAAGCACTGTTGCAGCTTCAATTTTCTCTTTAAGCTCATCGGTAAGGTTGCCCTGTTCATCAATGAGACGGATAATTTCCTCACGGCGTTCATCAAGAGAACGCAGGTATGTAAGTCTGTCAAAGAGTCTGCGAAGAATCTCATCATCAAGAGAGCCTGTCACCTCTTTGCGGTAACGGGCAATAAAGGGAATTGTGTTGCCTTCGTCTATGAGGGCAACTGTGTCTGCCACTTGTTTTTCTTTGAGCTCAAGCTCTGCGGCAAGTGTTTTAATAATGTCCATAGTTTAAAATCCTTTCATATATCAACTTTCATTTAATTTTTTGCAGTGATTCCAGTTCAGTATCCAAAAGCGGCCTGCACTCACCCTCAGGAAGCTTTTCATCAAGGCTGAGAGTTCCCATAGACAGTCTTTTGAGATACAAAACTTCGTTGTTAATGGCTTCGAACATTCTTTTTACCTGATGAAATTTACCCTCGCAGATGGTCACGAGGCTTTCCCTTTTATCGTCGGAAATGCACTCAAGTCTTGCAGGGAGAGTTGTGAAATCCGAATCCAGCTCTATACCCTTTTCAAAAATCTCCCTGTCCCCTTCCTTAACAGGCTTTGCAGAACGGACAAAGTAGGTTTTGGGCACATGGTTTTTTGGTGAAAGAAGCCGGTGGGTAAGGTCACCGTCATTGGTCAGAAGAAGAAGACCGTGGGTGTCGATGTCGAGTCTGCCCACAGGGAAAACATCGAAGTGCGCATACTCTTCGGGAACAAGGTCTGTGACAACGGGGAATTTTTTGTCAAATGTGGCACTGATGTAGCCTTCGGGCTTATTGAGCATCAGATACACATATTTCTGATAGTTTATTTTCTTGCCGTTTAAAAGAATCGTGTCACTGTTTTCGTCCACATGAAGGGATGGGTCCTTAACAGCTTCACCGTTACACAAAACATTGCCTTTTTTTATAAATTGTTTTATCTCTTTTCTGCCAAGTCCTGTGGAATTGGCAAGAAGCTTGTCTATTCTCATTGCTTGTCAATCTCCTTATACATATACAGGGAACCAAAAACAAAAACCGGTCTGTCAGATTGCTTTGCCCTTTCCATTGCCAGGTTCACATCTTCAAATGCCGTTGCTTCAAATCCAAGCTCCCGGCACACCCTGCAAAGCTTTTCTGAGCTTTCACTTCTCGGATTTGAGCGGACATTGACTGTGTAAATTTCAAATTTATCTGCTTTAAGTTCTTTAAGTGCTTCAAGGGCAGAGGTGTAGTCCTTGTCCGCCATAAAGCCAATTATAAAAATCGGATTTTCCTCCGGTGCATAGCGGTTGATGCTTGAAACCAGACTCTCCACTCCCCGTGGATTGTGGGCACCGTCAAAATAAATCCCATCTCCTATTTTTTCCATTCTTGCAGGATTCACAGCGTGTTCAAGAGCATATTTCACTTCGTCACCAAGGCCTGATAGTCTGAGCACTTGGGCGGCTATTGCGGCATTTTGTATCTGATGAACTCCCGAAAGAGAAATATGAATGGTCTCATTTTCAAAGGACACAATTTCGGAAAATCCGGAAAATCCCATACTCTCCGGAAGAGGTGCAACAACAAGCCTTCTGTCTTGGGCACATTGGCGGATTATATTCATAACATCATCACTCTGACTGCCTGTGACAACGATGGAATCCTTTTTGAAAATGCCGCATTTGTTTCGGGCTATTTCCTCAGGAGTTCTTCCAAGAAATTTTTCGTGGTCCAAAGATATTGGAGTGATGACAGAAACAAACGAGCTTTCAATTGCATTGGTGGCATCGCCTCTGCCGCCCATGCCGCATTCCAACACGGCATAGGTGCATTTCCTTTTTTCAAAATACAAAAGGGCAGCAACAAAATTTATTTCAAACTGAGAAGGAACCCTTTCGGTTTCAGCCTCCACCTCAGCACATAAGGGTTCAAGAATTGCATATATTTCATTAAGCTCTTCGCCCGTTATGGGAATGTTGTCAACAGAGATTGTGTCGGTAACATCAAAAAGCTCGGGAGATGAAAACCGTCCCACCCTTTCGCCGCCATGGACAAGTCCTGCCGTTACAAAAGAACACACAGACCCCTTACCGTTTGTGCCTGCAACATGAATAATCTTAAATTTTTTATCGGGACTGCCTGCTTTCTTTAACAGTAGAGCCACCCTTTCAAGCTCAAGGCAGATAACAGTCTGATAGCTGTGTGCATACTCATTAAAATTCATAGTCGTCTTTCCTTTTTGGTTTAACCTTCCCTGTTTTTTCTTTAGTGATTTTCCTTAATATACTATTTAAGGAAATCCACACCTTTCTTATCAGTCATTACTATCATTTTCATACTATCCCCGATAACAATGTCGGGATTTGCAAAAACCACATCGTCGCTGTTTTTAAAAGCGATTATATTTATGTTATATTTTTTTCTTAAATCAAGCTCTCTCAATGTTTTACCTACCCATTCAGATTTTATATCCATTTCCAGAATTGAAATATTATCAGTTATATCAGCAATATCTATAAATCCGGAACTAAGGATATTTTTGGCAAGTCGTGTTCCCGATTCGGTTTCAGGCAAAATAACCTCGTCTGCTCCAATTTTTTTCATAACCCTGCACTGTGATTCATCAGAGCACTTTACAATAACTTTTTTAACACAAGCTTCCTTGCAAAGCATAGTTGCCATAATACTTGCCTCAAAGCTTTTTGCCATCGAAATAACAACCACATCTATATCCGATATACCAAGTTGTTCTATCACAGCCGGCTCAGTTATATCGGCACATTTGCAAACAGGAATTTCGCCTACAAGCTCATCCACAATTCTTCTATCCTGATCTACTGCCAAAACCTCTGCCCCATTATTCAACAACTCTTTTACAACTGCTCTTCCATATCTGCCAAGTCCAAAAACCGCATAACTTTTACTCATATAAAAGCCCCCTTATCCTACACTTATTTCTTCAACAGGATTTTCAATCAAATTTTCTTTGCTTTTATTTACACTAAATGCAAAAGCCAGAGAAATAGGACCTACTCTTCCAAGATACATAGTTAATGTAATAATAATTTTACCCATTGTGTTTAAACTACTTGTATAACTCCGACTCAATCCAACTGTTGCCGCAGCACTTACTGTTTCATATAATATATCAATAAATTCTCCGCCATTAAAAATTATAAGTAAAATCGTTGAACCTATAACAGTCAATAACGAAACCGCAAAGACAGCAACAGAACGTTTCAGAATTTCTGTTGAAATTTGCCTGTTA
Organism: Clostridia bacterium; assembly: GCA_045592485.1. Taxonomy (GTDB): domain Bacteria; phylum Bacillota; class Clostridia; order UMGS1810; family UMGS1810; genus RGIG1828. Next base: position 7,246 of record JAZNUS010000206.1, read on the forward strand.
AACACATCTACGGTTCTTTTATTTTTTATAACTGAGAATGTACTTACAAGCAAAACGAAAAAGGTAACCGTCTTTATTCCTCCGGCTGTTCCTGCCGGTGAACCGCCAATAAACATAAGAAGAATTGATAAAAATGCAGATGCATCCGTAATACATTCCTGAGCTATTGATGCAAAGCCTGCAGTTCTTAAAGTAACTGATTGAAACAAGGCTACCATAATCTTTTCAAAAAATGTATATTCACCCAAAGTTTCCGGATTGTTATATTCAAAAACAAAAATAAAAACCGTGCCAAAAATTATCAGAAATCCCGTAAGTGAAAGTGCGATTTTACTGTGCAGGGATAAAAATTTTAACCCTTTGCGTTTTTTGTTTTCTCTCAATTTAATCAAATCAAACAGCACAACAAACCCGATACCACCCAAAATAATAAGTATAATGGTTGTTATATTAATTATAGGGTTCAGAGTATATCCGCACAAGCTATTTTCTGAAATTATGTCTATACCCGCATTGCAAAAAGCAGATACGGAAGTAAAAACTGACACCCATATTCCTTTAATACCAAACTCAGGAACAAAAACTGTCATATACAATAATGCCCCTGCCAGTTCTATTATAAAGGTCAACAATATTACTTTTTTTACAAACCTGGCTATTCCTCCGATAGAGCTCAAATTAAATGAATCTCTTATTATAATTTTGTCATTTATATTAATTTTACGCTGCAAAATCATCATCATGCCCGCAACAACCGTTATAACGCCCAAACCGCCAATTTGGATAAGGAGCAATATTACAATCTGTCCAAAGGCACTCCAGGTTGATACGGTCGGCACGGTTACAAGACCTGTGACGCAAGTGGCTGTTGTGGCAGTAAAAAGTGCATCGATATAAGACACACTTTTCCCCCTTGCCGTGCTTATGGGCAAGCTTAAAAGAATGCTTCCAATTATAATTACAAATAAAAAAGCAAGCATAATTACTTGTATTGATGACAAACTTCTTGTATTCCTTCGCATTTCACAAATCCCTTTCGCAAAATTCGACATTGCTTAAATGTTCGTGTCAAGTCAGGTGAACAGTGAATAATGAGAACCATCACCCAACACGAAATCAAAGATTTCTGTTGGGTACCCAAGAACCTTGTTATGCTTAAGCATAATATGGACCCACTATTTTTCACTGTTTTTTCCTTAAACAAAATTCATTAAAACCGCAGAAATATCAGATTTTCCTGCCCGATATGTAAATATTTATTATCGGCAAACTATTTTATTGAATTTTAAAATTATTATTCATCAAGCATCAAAGTTCCTTCTTTTGCTTTTTTCTTTAATCTTTGTATCTGTTCCTTTTCAATTTGAGCAATGCTCTTTTCTGGTGTTGGTAAATCTTCGGGCATTGTACCACCAATTTCTTCAATAGCTTTTCTTACTTCTCTGCCAACTGTATTATGAACCTTTGTAGCAGTTTCTGCATTATCAACTTTATCTTTTCTTAATTTTTCTTCAGTTTGCGAAATTCTGAAAAGATTTGCAATAAGCTCTGTACTTCCCATATAATCAAGAATTTTTTGTCCTACTGCAAGACCTTTTCTTTTGTGGATATCTTCAACATCAAGTCCGCCATATAGTCCCATATAACCTGCATTTTGAAAAATTGCAAATTCTTCATTTGTTATAACACCGGCATTTCTTGCAGTTTCAGCAAGAAGCTGATTCCATTGCTTTATATCCCCACGAACAACCAATCTTCTGCTATCTTCATCAAGCTGATTAAATCTATCCGCAACCTCTTGTCTATATGTCTGTATAGCAAAGTATGTTTGTCCAAGTGCAATAACTTCTTTTCGCGGATCGTCGTTCTGAACAATTAAATAACAAGCATATCTTGTCAGCTCATAATCCAAAACTGGTTTTTCGGTTGCACCTGCTTTTACGATTTTCCTGACCTCAGGAAAATCGCATGTAATGTCGTGTCCGCTATTTTCACAAGCAATCATTGCACGCTTTATAACCTTATGAAAATTTTCCCATTTGTTATAGTCTAAAACGGCAGCCAACTCTCTTGCAAACCAATATTCTGTTCCATCTTCTTTTATATGTTTTATATCTTCAAAACATTTATATTCTTTTGCAATTAGATTGCTCATTACTTCTACCTCATTTCTGCATATTTTTGCAACTTTAGACAACATTCGACACAATTCTTAGTCGTGTCAAGTCAGGTGATCAGTAACTAATATAGACCTACTAATTTTTTCTGATTATTTGACCGGATTCTTCTTAAACACTTTTCCTTAGAACCCGCATCAATGTTTGATTTTCCTGCCCGATATGTAAATATTTATTATCGGCAAACTGTTTTATTTAATTTTACCCCGGCGTTTACACCGACATTTTTATCATTTACCAAGTTAATCGGAAAAATTATACATTAACTGAATAATCCTTTTTAAATCCATGTGCCCCATAAATTTGCCACTTCCCTACACCCAATCTTTGCGTTATTGCCTTTCGTTCTTCTGCACAAAGCTCAGGATTGGTATCAACAGATGTCATAAGTATAGGAGCATATTGGTTGTATTCCGCCTGTTCCTGTGTTAATCCATGGACATTAATATAAATATCCCCGGTAATTGCAATATGATTTCGATAGTCAATAAGAACTATTTCTCCGGGAAGATGTCCGCCTTGCCCCTCATATACTTCAAAATGGAGTTCTCCAAAATCGAAAAAACCAATTTGAGTAAGAGGTTCTTTTGGATTTTCCACATCATCCCACAATGTTATAACCTTATCAGGATTTACAGTTTTGTATGAGGTAAGTAATTTGCAAATATTAATATAAGGCTTGTGCAGGGCATTTTCCTCCCTATAACCATTTTTTCCATTATATTCTTTATTTAAGCACATTGCGGTTTTATGACTGGCAATAACCTCGTCAAACAGTGGCAATAGTCCGCAATGGTCAACATCGGCATGCGTTATAAGTATTGTTTTTTTAATTTCATCAAATTCAGGTATAATCTCTTTAAATACGCTTAACATTTCTTCTTTATAGCAAGCATAACCGCTGTCTATAAACAAATATTTTCTGTCGCTGTTTATAATGATTGTATTACTTCCGCAAGGAGGTTCTATCAATATTATCTCGGTTTTTTCAGTAATTTTGTGTTTGGTTATACGGGGAGAAAAACTCCTTCCTTTTGAAGAACCAAGCAGTTCTGCAAATTTGCTGATACTGTCAAAGGTGCGATATGGTGACAACCCCTGTTCGTCCAATGTCTGCATAGCAAGATTTACATGTACTAAAAGCTCTTTGCTTATATCAGTAGTTAAACCCATAATCTGAGCCAGCCCCATAACATATGTATTGTAAAAAATACTGTTATCATAAACCTTCTCTGAGCTGTTATACTCTATCATTCGAACTTTGCATATTTTTTCAACTTCCTTCAAAAATTCAGATATTTTTTTCGAATCATCAACATACAAGCCCATCTTAAAATACTGATAATTTGTCCCATTCTCTTGTGAACTTATATATGATATATTAAAGTTAAATTTGTTAATGAGAGTCAAAACATCCGTAACACTACCCGGAACATCCTTCAGACAAAACTCCAATAAAACAATGCTTGTTTTTGAGTTATTATTTTGAAGATAGCCAATCTTTTCAAGTTCACTATCTGCTTTTTTCAGTTGTTCCTCTGTTCCTTCCGCATCTATAAACAGCGTATGAGAATCTACAGCCTTATTGTAACTTACACGAGTAATGTTAATTCCTAATGCCGAAAAGCACTTGCTCGCTTTCAAAAATGCACCAATATGGTTGGGCATTGATGTTATATATGTTTTTTTCATTCATCTTCCTCGCTTTCGCCAAAATTCAACAATCTTACTATAAAGACTGTATAATCCAAATACCGCTTATTTAATTAGTTTTTGTATCAGTAACTCATCTATCATTTTTATATCCTTTCCAACAAGAAAATTATACATTTCATGCACTTTGAACCCATCATAATCATCACACCGGTGGCTGTCAAAGCCTATGCTTATATATACTCCTGCATCTTTTATGATTTGTTGTTTTTTTGAATCATTCATAAAATCCAACACATATTGATGCTCCCTATATTTATGGATACTGTCATAGCTTACATTCATCTCCCAAAAGATATTATTCTTTGCCATTTTTCTAAAGAATTCAGCATAATCAAATCCATACATATCACAGTAAGCAAACAAATCGGTGTGTGCGATGCCACATAAAATACCAAGTTTATTGCAAAACTCAAAAAGATTTTCCTTTACAATACTATCATCATATGTTATATGTTCAATAAGACAATAATCAAAATCTTTTATCTCATCAACATTTTCTATATCATATAATTCACGCAAAGTTGCTATCTCAATTCCACAAAGCAATTTTATTTTATCTGAATACTGATTGGCAAGATCTTTCATTTCGGCAAGATATTGCTTCTTGCGTTCACCTATACCGTAATTATGATCACTTATTCCAAACATTGATAATCCGTTTTGTATAGCAGTATCTATCAGATCACACGGATTGTCCCTTCCGCAATTACTGTAAAATGTATGTGAATGTATATCGAATATATTTCTGCTTTTATAGGTACTAAAGGTTTTTAAGGTTTCTTCATAAGCATTCTCCGGTCTCATTTCAAAAATAACCGGCGCTTTTTTTATTCTGTCCGTTGACCAGCACTTGAAAAATGAAGCATAGCTTATAAGGTGTCCGTAAATATTTTTAATGGGCATGTGATTTTCAAAAATGCCATCTTCATAATTCACCTGATGAATATGATAACCAACAATATATTCTCCAAGCATAGAAAACCATGTACTGATTTGATATTTCTGACTATATGGTGCATTATTTCTTGCATGTCCGATATCAAAATTAATGCCAACCTTATGCCTGCATTTTTTTGAGATCACTTGCATAAACCTGATGCATTCCTCCGGAATATAACCAAATCGTCTGGTATCATCTGCATTTTCATTAGATGTCATATGCATATTTTCAACACCCACAACAATCTCACGCGAGATTCCGTTAAGCTGCTTGGCAATATACTCACATATCGTATCAATGATTTCAGGTTTTTCATTAACCTCTTTAACAGATACTTTCGGCACATGCTGAGTCACTCGCTCTGCTTTCAACACATCAGCTATATTTATAAGTTTACTGTAATTTTCATCAACCCAAATCTTTCCGTCGTCCCATCCTATGTCAGGTAAATGTACAGATAAATTTTCCCCTCCTGCACCGCGCCAGGCATCAATAGATTCTTTCAATTCATCTATACTGACTCCGATACAGTTCGGACGCAACTCAAGATTTTTTAATTTGTTCTCAATCGCAAACTTTATCTGTTCTTCGGGTTTATAGCAAGATATACCAAAATAATCATATATATCATTCGGTATCGGCGAAAAATAATAAGATTTACGAAGTTTTTTAGTTGAAGTATCATAATATGTAATGCATGGATTTTCACCTATTGACTTATCAGGATCCATTGCTTGCAAACTAACTGCATTATCACTTACTTCTGAGCAATGCAGGTGGCCATAAAACAACATAGTGTTTTCATGACTTTCCCGCCACTTTAACAACCTGTTATAACTTTCCCTGATATGATCTTTTAAAGGATGATGCATAAAAACAATACTATTATCGCCCATCATATCAAGTTCTGAAAATTGCTCATCTGATATTGTTCTATCACAATCATTGACAGCATAAACCGAGATGCCCTTTATAACATTTTTACATTTGCTTGACTTAACTTTAATACTTTCTTTGCTTTCGGAACATCTGAGGTCTGAATTTCCGGGAATATAAAAAAACGGAATTTCGGTATCTGTCATTGATTTCACAAAAGCATCATATACTTCTTCATTTCCGTCACAAGTTACATCTCCGGCATATGCTATTAAGTCAGGCTGTTTCTTTTTAACATCTGATATTGCCCATTTTAGTACATCATATTGCAACGCATCCTTGTCAAAGGGCAGATGTAAATCACACATAAAACATATTTTCATAACGATTCTCCAGTAATTAATCTTCTCATCATTTTATATTATAAAGACTGCATAATCTAGATGCCTCTGTAGTTTATTTGTGCCATTTGGGGACGCGTGCCATTTGTGCCAATTGGCTCAATTGGCTCAGTTAATAACAAAAACTTATTTTTTGAATTTATTTATCCAATTTAAAATATCATCATATTTCATATCGCCTGATGCAACAGATAAACCAAAATCAACAACATCTGCGTTGGTGCAATTCATTTTTATTCCCTCTGCTTCCAAAAACGTCAGCATAACATACACGCCTATTCTCTTGTTGCCATCCACAAAGGCATGCTTGGATATTAAAGAAAACCCAAAACTTGCTGCTTTTTCCTCTTTTGTTTTATAGAGTTCTTCTCCACCAAATGTAGCATACGCGTTATTAAGAGCACTTTCTAAAAGTCCAACATCTCTTATACCAACACCGCCACCCGTTTCTTCTGCTATTAACTGATGTAAAAGTAAAACCTTTTCTTTACTTAATTTAATCATTTTGCCAACTCCTCAAAAGCAGGCTTGAATCTGTTCAAAATCCTTTTTGCCGCCACATCTATTTTTTCATCATCAGTAATATCAAAATATGAATTAGAGTCAACATCAATAAGCAAAAACTTCGGCTTGTTATTTTTGAAGATAACTGCCTGACCATTGTTTTCAGCCACTTTTGCTACCTTTGAAAAATTCTGATTTGCCTCTGTCATAGTTGTAATTGTTTCAGTATTTATATTCATAACTACCTCCTATCATTTATACAATAAATATATCCTACAATTTATATTATATACAAATTGTAGGATGTTGTCAACCTATTTATTATTCTACAAATTCGACAATCTTACTATAAAGACTGTATAAACTAGATGACAATCTTTTTCAATATTTGCGACACATAAGGTTTAGATGCAAATCTTTGATTTTTAAAGTTGTGAAGTAAAGAGTTTGGCACGGCGCGTTATTTCTTCATAATCGCCTGCATGTATTGCTTTCTTATCAGCAATCGCAGTAGCAACGCCAATTCCCTTTGCGCCTGCATCAAGATAATCTTTCATATTGTCGGGATTAATTCCACCAACCGCGAGAAATTTTATGTGAGAAAGCGGAACTGCCAAAGCCTTAAAATACGACAATTCAAATTCAGAATTCGGAAATAACTTTGCAAAATCCGCACCAAAACGGTATGCGTTTGCTGCCTCGGTTGGCGTACATACACCTGGAATTGACACCATACCAAGTTCACGAGTTTTTTTAATAACTTTTTCGTAGCAATCAGGAGAAATGATAAATTCCGCCCCTGCCTGATAAGCAAGTTCTACCTGTTTTTCGGTCATGACCGTACCTGCACCAACTCGTACTCTTCCTTCGAACTTTTCTTTCAAAGTGCGAATGTTTTTGGCAGTGGTATCATCACTTACTATGCCGGATTGATCAAAGGTTACTTCAACAAGTCTTATGCCGCCCTTTTCCATAGCATCTACAGCACAAATCAGTTGTTCTGTTGTAAATCCGCGCATTATAACTATAATTTTATTTTCTTCAATATCTTTTAATATTTCTTCTCTGTTAATCATTGTTTTTCTCCTCTAATAATTTTAGTGTTTTTTCTAAAGATTCTTTAATTGTCAAATCGCTGTTATTGTCAAAAATCACAAATTTGTCTACAGCCATATTTTCTTCAACCTCAAAAGGTGGTTTAAAATTAATTTTTCTTATGTATTCATCCCAGTTATTAAGTTTTTCGACATCTCTGGCTGAATTTCTTTTTTTCATTCTTTCATAACAAACCTCAGCAGATGCAGTCACCCATATCATAAAAAGTTGTGCTCCATTTTCATTCGCCCTTTGTTTGAGTTGCCACATGTATTCTACATCCCGGACCTCTTTTCCAAAAGGAGCATTAACAAGAACAATATTTTCAAACCTCAGTGCCGAAAAAGCTATATCCATCATCGTCGAATATTCTGCAGAACGAAGATTATTTATGTAAAAATCCCCATCCATATTCACTTTTTTGCCACAAACAGAAAAAGCCGCCCGAATCAAGTCTCCAAGATCATCTTTGTCAAGATAAACTATATGATCAATTGATTTTGCTATCAATTCTGAAACATAGGTTTTTCCGCATGCAGGTGGTGCAGCAACCAAAATCATTTTTTTCTTCATACATTTCCTCCTTTCGTCAAATTTCGATAATCCTTATATGATTTTATCATGTCAGGAACAAGAAAATTATTCTTTTTCAAAGTCACCCCATTAGTGTACACTGATTTAATTCACATTCACGACTCATCACAAATCTTACTTGCCTTTTTTAGCGTTCTTAAATACTCTTTTTGCTCTCTTGAAATTCTAAGACTTTCTACTGCCTTTTGTATGGTTTTATTATGTGTCCATGTGTCAAGTATATTATTTTCAATATAAGGCAAAGTTTTTTCATACTGTTTCGCAAGTGCAGTTGCAAAATACCACGCTCGCATCATATTGATGTAATATTCATCAGACTTAACATTTGCAACAGTCCTAAGATAATCTTCATCAAAACCGTCGTCCAAATAAAAACTCATCAACAAATTTATTCCATATCTTACTGCATAAACATCTTTTGATTCAATCCATTTTTTTATATGCTTCAGCAGTTTTTCAGGCTCTTTTTTTAACACCTTCGGTTTCATACTGTCGCAGGTTGCCCAATTGTCTATGTGTGGTAAAAAAGAATAAAGTAATTCTATACACTTGTCAAAATTCCGTTCCCTTTCTATTAAAAAAGCATGGAGATTGTTTTCTTCAAAATATTTATGAGGAAGGTCGTTTAAAAAGTCTTCATAGTTCTCCAAGTCCTTTGCATACTTTCTTAAGATCGGAGTGCGTATTCCTATGACTTTGCTCTTTTCTACTGTTGGCATAAGCTTAGAACTAAATTCTCTATACTTTTCTTCGCCCATGGAAATAAGTGTCTTTTGTATAATAGATTTAATAGTTAGTCACCTCTTTATGATTTCATCCAACTCTTTTACTTGAGCAAACACTGATTAATCTTTCTTACTTTGTCATCACAAGCATTGTCTAAAGTATAATCACAAACTATTTGTCATTATTATACAGCTTTTAATCATCTGTGTCAATCAGTCCTCAGAACAGCTTATCCCAAATCCTTTTCCAGAAGCTTTTTTCATTTTCTGCAATTTCGGAAATGTCGCTTTTGCAAATCAAGGGTGCACTGTCAACCTCTTTGCCGTCAACAAAAAGCCTTGCCTCTCCCACCTTGTCACCCCTTTTTAAAGGGGCTGCTATGTCAGAATATGGCTCACATTTTATCTCTGCCGCACACTTTCTGCCGCTGATGCACACATATTCAAGATTTTTGCCGAAATATGTGAAAACCTCTTTTGCACTGCCTCCTTCCACATCAGCCCTGATGGCAAACTCACCCTCCTTTGCCTCTGCCACCTTCTGACATTTTGAAAAGCCGAAGTCGAGCATTGCACGGTGGTCGTTCCAGTCATCGGGGGCATTGAGTGTGACACACACAAGGCTGACGCCATCTCTTTCAGCAGTGGAAACAAGACATCTGCCGCATTTTTTCGTGTAGCCTGTTTTAACCCCTTTGCAGCCCTCATAGGAAAAAAGCAATTTGTTATGATTTTTCAGGATTCTGTCATAGTCCTTGCTTCCGTTGGATATTCGTTTCTCCTTTGTGGAAACGATTTCTGCAAAGCTTTCGTTTTCAAGAGCGTGAACAGTTATTTTAGCAAGATCCCATGCTGTGGTGTAATGATTGTCATCATATAATCCGCAGGCATTTACAAAATTAGTATTTTTTGCGCCATATTTTTTTGCACTGCTGTTCATAAGCTCCGCAAATTTCTCAACACTTCCGCTCACCTCACAGGCAATTGCCGTTGCGGCATCGTTGCCCGATTTGAGCATCATACCGTAGAGTAAATCTCTCATATATATTATTTCGCCTTTTTCAAGATAGATAGATGAGCCTTCAATGCCTACAGCCCGGTCATCAACTGCAACCGGAAGATTTATCGGATAGTTTTCAATTGCACAGATTGCCGTCATAATTTTTGTTGTGCTTGCCATTGGCAAAGATAAGTGTGAATTTTTTTCAAAAAGAACCTCACCTGTCGAACACTCCATCACAATTGCCGCTTTTGCACTGACTGAGGGCACCCCCTCTGACCGTGCCGCCATCGGGGAAACAATCGAAACTGCCAAAATTACACAAATAGAAATAACTTTTTTAAACAAAAAAATCACCTGCCTATATAATTATAGAATTCAGGTGATTATATTATTACTTCATATTATTCTGCCACAGAATCCCTTTCCTTCTTTTTATCTTTTCGCTCAAGAAGGAAAGAATTGAATTTGTTAATAAGCTCGGGAACCATGTCAACAACCTTGTCAACGGTTGAAACTGTGTTTGTAACGGGAAGAAGTCTGACAGTGTCATTTTTTATAACAAGAAATGCCACCGGCTTCACCGACACACCGCCGCCACAGCCGCCGCCAAACATCGGGCGTTCTTCCTTTTCGCCCTGAGGCTTTGCGCTGAATTCACTGCCCCCTGCTCCAAAACCGAATGCCACCTTTGAAACGGGAATAACGGTGACAGAATTACCCTTATCGTCACAGGTGTTAAATGCTTCGCCGACAATTGTGTTGACATCAATCATCTGTTTTAATTTGCTCATAGCCTCGCCCATGAGACCTTCAATTGGAGTTGCCATAATTAATCGCCGCCTTTTCTTTTATAATTTATATATTCCAAATATTCTATAATTTACAGCTTGCTACTTCTCTTGAGAATGCTTCGGTTTGGTTTTCAGATAATTGAATCCGATACAGACAAGTGCAGAAATAATATTTACCAAACGGAAGGAAACTATGCATTCGCCCTCTCCGTCAAAAATCTCCTCATCATAAATGGGGGTTATTTCAAACTCCGGCTCCGAAATGCGGAAAAACCTTGAAAGAACCGCAACGAGATTGTAAAGAACTGCCCAGACAAGGCCTGTGAGAGTGCCTGTGGCAAAGGCATCATCAGTTCCGAACCGGATTTTCAGATGAATTTTTCGAAAAAAAACACTGCTTTTCACCATTGACGAGGATTTTGACTGTATTATTCTTATTCTGTCCAGAGTACATTTTAGCCATTCAAGCTTTTGTGTGAATGTAAGCTCTTGTTTATCTTTTTTTTCGGCTGACTTTTTGCCTGATTTCTTTTTTGTTTTCCTGCCGCCTCCAAATTTAAAGGTTTTTTTAAATTTTCCGCCAAAAAGTGACCAGGCGGTTTCATATCGGAGCTGTTCGCCCTGATGCTTTGAAAAGGTTACATGCAAACGAACCTTCACAAAAAGGCAGAAAACCGCACAAAGCACAAGGACCAATAAAATATTCAAAAGTACAGGTCCCAAAATTTTCATTTTGTGCCTCCGTAGCAATTAGTTTTCAGACGGTTCGGTTTCGTTGGTTCCATCATCGGTTATTTTAAGCACACGAGAGTTGAACCTCGCATGGTTTTAAAACATCAAATCTGTCTGATACTGCATAAAATCTCTTGAAAATACATCAAGTATTCTCTGCGAGATTTTATTTGTCTCATACTAATTTGTCTGTTTTAAAACTCTTCGACCTTAAATGCATAAAATTTAGTGCAATTTTTATGCGGAGGACGAAGGAAGGCTGACGCCTTGCGAGGACGACAAATGAAAAGTGTGCAAATTTTAAAAATTTAAGGCATACGGGGTTCAATTCCCGTGTGCTTAA
>JAZNUS010000207.1:0-21187 GCA_045592485.1 Clostridia bacterium
TTCCCTTTTACTTATTTTTTCATTGCAATTGCTTTTTTAGCCTTGTATGCAATAGCTTCGGCAGTAAGACCATAGATTTCGAAAAGCTCGGCAGGCTTACCTGATTTTCCGAACACATCTTCTGTTCCAACTCTCATGAGCGGTGCAGGTGCATTTTCGCAAAGAACCTCAGCTACTGCACTTCCAAGACCGCCAATAATGTTGTGCTCTTCACAGGATACAAGTGCTCCTGTTTCGAGAGCTGCTTTTGTAATTATTTCTCTGTCGATGGGTTTTATGGTGTGTATGTTAACAACTCTTGCGCTGATTCCTTCATTTTTAAGAAGTTCTGCAGCCTCAAGAGCTGTGCCAACCAAAAGACCTGTTGCAACAAGAGTAACATCGCTTCCATCTACAAGCTGTACGCCTTTTCCCATTTCAAATTTGTAATTTTCATCGAAAAGAACCGGAACACCAAGTCTTCCGAATCTGAGATATACAGGACCTTCGTGCTTTACTGCCGCTTCAACACAAGCCTTTGCTTCAGTGTCATCTGCAGGGTTCATAATAACCATATTGGGAAGAGTTCTCATTATTCCCATATCTTCAAGACACTGATGTGTTGCTCCGTCTTCACCCACAGAAATTCCCGCGTGGGTTGCGCCGATTTTAACATTGAGACAAGGATAGCAAATTGAGTTTCTAATCTGTTCGAAGGCTCTGCCTGCCGCAAACATTGCAAAGGAGCTTGCAAAAACAATCTTACCACAGGAAGCAAGACCTGCTGCAGTACTCATCATATTAGCTTCGGCAATTCCCATGTTGATGAATCTTTCGGGGAATTTCTTTTTGAAAACTTCGGTCTTGGTGGATTTTGAAAGGTCCGCATCAAGAACCAGAATATCATATTTTTCGCCAAGTTCGGCAAGAGCCGCACCGTAGGATTCTCTGGTTGCTATTTTTTTATCAGCCATTGATTTTTGCCTCCAATTCCTTTATTTTTGCATCAAGCTCATTGCATGCTGTTATGTAATCTGCCTCTTTGGGAGCAGCACCATGCCAGCCGGCATTGTTTTCCATATAGGAAACCCCCTTACCCTTAATGCTTTTTGCAATCACGGCAGTGGGTTTGCCTTTTGTTTCTTTAGCTTTTGCGAGAGCCTGCTTTATTTCATCATAGTTATGAGCGTCAATAACAATAACATTCCATCCGAAAGCTTCAAATTTTTTGTCAATGGGTGTGGGGTTCATAACCTCTCTTATGTCACCATCAATCTGAAGACCGTTGAAGTCAATAAATGCAACAAGATTATCAAGCTTATAGTGAGGTGCAAACATTGCTGCTTCCCATACCTGACCTTCTTCAAGCTCACCGTCACCGAGGACTGTGTACACACGGTAATTTTTGCCGTCAAGCTTTGCAGCAAGAGCCATTCCGTTTGCAGCACAGATGCCCTGACCGAGAGAGCCCGTTGACATATCGACACCGGGAACCCCCTTCATATCGGGATGTCCCTGAAGATAGCTGTTTGCATTTCTGAGAGTTTTAATATCTTCTTTCGGGAAAAATCCCTTCTCTGCCAGTGCACCGTAAAGTGCAGGAGCGCAATGGCCCTTTGAAAGAACAAATCTGTCTCTTTCGAGGTCTGCGGGATTTTTGGGGTCAACCTTCATTTCGTCAAAATACAGAACCGAAAGAATGTCCGATATTGAAAGAGAACCTCCCGGATGTCCCGATTCGGCATTATATACCCCATCGATGGCATGCTTTCTGATTTTGTAGGCAGTAAGCTCTAACTGAATGTTATTCATAACCTTCATATCCTCCTGTGTATATTGTTATTCCATATTAAAACCCTTTCCGAATACACCCCGTGCATCGGTAAGAATAATAAATGCATTTTTATCCAGGGAAAGCACATAGGCTTTGAGCCTTGGAAACTGAGCCGGTGAAACGGCGCAAAGCATAACCTGCCTCTGGCTTCCGGAGTAAGCTCCTCTTCCTTCGAGGAAGGTTACTCCCCTTTTCAGCACATTGATTATATATGCCGAGATTTCATCGCTTTCATTGCTTATTATAAAAATAAGTCTTGCAAAATCTGTTCCTTTAAGAATAAAATCCACTGCTTTTGAGGTTGCAAATAAACTCACAAATGAGTATAAAAGCAAAGTGTAGTCTTTAAATACCAATCCTGAAACACAGACAATTGCAAAGTCGATAATGAAAATCAGATTTGCAATTGAGGTGTGAGAAAAAATTTTATGCAAAAGAATTGCCGCAAAATCGCTTCCCCCTGTTGATGCTCCTCCGATTATCACAAGCCCTGTTCCAAAGCCTATTATGATGCCACCGAAAACCGATGCTAAAAGAGCATCATCACAAATTGCCTCAAGTCTTGTAAAAAGCTGCAGCGAAGCAGAGAGCACCACTATGGAAATGGCTGTTTTTAAAAGCGCTGTTTTGCCAAGGAGCTTGTAGCCAAGAGAAAAAAGCAAAATGTTTAAGGCTGCAACCGTCACCGAAACCGGCACGGAAAAAAGCTCATTGAAAATAATTCCCACTCCGCTTGCACCGCCTGTTGCAATGGAGTTTGGCAAAAGGAACAAATCTACACCGAGAGAAACAATCACAGAGCCTGCAATCAGGAAAAACCAGTCTTTCAGAGCTTTCAAAAACATCACCTCTGAAAATATACTTCTCCCGGACGATAATTTTTATTCAAAACATATTAATGTGCTTCTACCGCCTCAATACAAAGAGAAATAATTTCTTCAAGGCGTGAAGTGTTTTTTGTTATATAAAGATAGCCAAGAAGTGCCTCGAGTCCCGTGGCAACACGGTAGTCAATTACACTTGCATTTTTTGCACTTGTGTGGGGATGGGCATTTCTGCCCCGTTTATAAATTGCTGTTTCCTCTTCCGTCAGCTTATCTTTTATTTTGTGAAATATTCCGGCCTGAGCCGTTGCACTTACAAATCGTGTTGATGTCCGGTGAAGCTTTGACACAGGCATATTGACATCACGCATAATGTAGCTTCTGACATAAAGCTCATAAATTGCATCACCAATGTAGGCAAGGGACAGTGCCGATATTTCGTTAACTCTGACCTTAATATCGAAATCAATCATTTCAGACTCTCTTCCATTTTACGCCGCCACGGGTATCTTCAAGAGCAATTCCTGCATCTTTGAGCATATCTCTGATTTCGTCTGCGCGTTTGAAATCTTTGTTTTTACGGGCGTTGTTGCGTTCTTCAATGAGAGCCTCAATGTCGGAATCAAGGAAATCGGATTTGGCGCCTGAGTTTATTCCAAGAACATTCATAAGCTCTTCTATAAGATTTACTGCAGAGTCGAGATCCTTTTTGGAGGTTTCTTCGTTAAGATTGGTGTTTGCATATTTAACAATATCAAAAATTGCTGAAACTGCATCTGCAGTGTTGATGTCGTCGTCCATAGCCTTTATGAAGGATTCTTTGAGAGCTTCAAGGTCTTTGATAATTTTTTCATCAGATTCACAATCCTTGGCTCCGGATGAAAGAAACTTTAGATTGTCAATACAGTTATTGATGCGTTCAAGTCCAGATTTTGCCTGATTAAGGAGATCGTGACTGAAGTTGATGGGGTTACGGTAATGCGCAGAAAGCATAAAGAATCTGATTACCACATAGTCAAATTCCTTGACAACATCTCTGACTGTAAAGAAGTTGCCGAGAGATTTACTCATTTTCTGATTGTCCACATTTATGTAGCCATTGTGGAGCCAGTAGTTGGCAAACGGTGCACAGTTTGCACACTCACTCTGTGCAATTTCGTTTTCGTGATGAGGGAAAATGAGGTCTTTTCCGCCGGAGTGAATGTCAATTGTTTTGCCAAGATATTTGTTTGCCATAGCACTGCATTCAATGTGCCATCCTGGTCTGCCCATACCCCAAGGGCTTTCCCATGCAGGTTCACCGGGTTTCTGAGCCTTCCAGACTGCAAAATCCATGGGGTCTTTCTTTTTGTCTTCAACATCTATTCTTGCACCTGCCTCGAGATTTTCGAGAGGCTGGTGAGAAAGCTTTCCATATTCGTTGAATTTTTTAACACTGAAATAAACATCGCCGTCAACATTGTAGGCATAGCCTTTGTCTTCGAGAGTTTTAATGAGGTCAATGATGGCATCAATATTCTCTGTTGCTTTGGGGTGAACGGTTGCTTCTTCAATTCCAAGCCCTTTGGCATCGATGAAATACTCAGCAATGAACTTGTCCGCAAGTTCTTTAACTGTGATGCCCTCTTCGTTGGCTCTTTTAATCATCTTATCGTCAATGTCGGTAAAGTTCTGAACGAAGCTTACTTCATATCCACGATATTCGAAATATCTTCTGAGTGTATCGAAGATTATGAAAGGTCTTGCATTTCCGATGTGGAAGAAGTTATAAACTGTGGGTCCGCAGGAATACATTTTAACCTTTCCGGGTTCGATTGGAACAAATTCTTCTTTTTGGCAGGTCAAGCTATTGTAAAGTTTCATTTTTTTCAGCCTCCAGTTTTTCTATCTTTTTGGTAAGTTGTTCGATTTTTAATTGCATTTTGCAAAGCTCCTGACTAACGGGGTCGGGAATGTGAATCTGGTCAAGATCAAGGTCAACCTTTTTGTTGTTGATGCGTACAACTCTTGCAGGAACACCCACACAAGTACTGTTTTCAGGAACCTCAGAAAGGACAACTGCATTGGCGGCAATTTTTGAATTGCTGCCCACAGTAAACGGCCCGAGGACCTTTGCTCCGCTTCCCACCATTACATTGTCGCCCAGAGTCGGATGACGCTTGCCCTTATCCTTTCCGGTACCGCCAAGGGTGACATTCTGATACAGTGTGCAGTTATCACCGATTATGGCAGTTTCACCGATTACTATACCCATTCCGTGGTCAATAAAAAGTCCTTTTCCGACCTTTGCCCCGGGATGAATCTCAATTCCGGTGCAAAACCTTGAAATCTGTGATATCATACGGGCAATAAAAAACAGTTTGATTTTGTAGAAAAAGTGTGCAATGCGATGATTTGCAACTGCATGAATCCCGGAATAGAGAATGAAAATCTCGAAGGGGTTTCGGGCGGCAGGGTCTCTGCCCATAATGTTTGAAATGTTAAGTGAGGCAAAGATTGTAAAGAATATAAAATACAAAACAACTATTGCAAGAAATATGTATAACACAATCATAAAACCCCTCCTGTCACACATCTATTCCATACTACTCTATCGTACTATCTTATTATATAATTTTTTTCGTAAAATTACAACTGTTTTTTACACAATTTTCAAAGAATTTATACTGTTTTTTTATGGCATATGATGAAAGGGAAAACATAGATGTTCAAATTGGAATTTATCGGGGTGTTTAACACAAGGACATTGTAGGGGCGATTCACGAATCCCCCGTATGATATCTCCCTTTTGCGGGCGATTCGTGATTCGCCCCTACAACACATTTGAACAATTTGCTTTCGATCTCCCCGATAAATTCCAATTTATGCTTTTTACCACACAACAAAAGCGAGCCAAAACGACTCGCTTTAATCTTTTTTATATCACCAGTGAAAGCTACCTGACAAAAGAGTAACCTTTTCTGCTGAAACGGTGAGTATGCCTCCATCGGCATAGCCTGTTTTTTCGGTTTCGTCCTCGAGCAAAACTCTGCATTCACCGCTCTTTACCGTTGTTACAAAGGGAATGTGACCTGCCATAATTGCAAGGTCTCCCTCTGCACCTCTGAGAATAATTCTTAACACTTCACCGCTGAAAAGCTCACCATCAGGCGAAGTTATTGAAAGTTTAAAGGTGTTCATCAGAAATCAACCCCTTTTCATTACGCTTTTTTTGCCTTTGCAACCGCCTCGTCAATGGTACCGACAAAAAGGAATGCAGATTCAGGCAAATCGTCGTGCTTACCTTCAACAATTTCCTTAAATCCTCTGATGGTTTCGGAAAGGGGAACATAGGTTCCGGGGATTCCGATGAATTTTTCGGATACATGGAAAGGCTGTGAAAGGAAACGCTGAATTTTTCTGGCTCTGGATACAAGGAGTTTGTCTTCATCGGAAAGTTCGTCCATACCCATAATTGCAATAATATCCATAAGCTCCTGATAACGCTGAAGTATTCTCTGAACCTCACGCGCCACATTGTAATGCTCTTCACCGAGAATGTCGGGAGAAAGAATACGGCTTGTAGATTCAAGGGGGTCAACTGCCGGATAGATACCCTGTGATGCTATGTTTCTTGAAAGAACCGTTGTTGCATCAAGGTGGGCAAAGGTTGTCGCAGGAGCAGGGTCGGTAAGGTCATCGGCAGGCACATATACGGCCTGGATTGATGTGATTGAACCTTTTTTGGTTGATGTGATTCTTTCCTGTAAATCACCCATTTCATTTGCAAGAGTCGGCTGATAGCCAACGGCTGAGGGCACACGGCCCAAAAGTGCCGAAACCTCAGAGCCTGCCTGAGTGAAACGGAAGATATTGTCGATGAAAAGAAGTACATCCTGTCCTTCTTCATCACGGAAATACTCTGCCATTGTGAGACCCGAAAGTCCAACTCTCATTCTTGCTCCGGGGGGCTCGTTCATCTGACCGTACACAAGGGTGGTGTTGGAAAGAACGCCCGATTCTATCATTTCGTTGTAAAGGTCATTACCTTCACGGGTTCTTTCTCCTACTCCCGTGAAAACAGAAAGACCGCCGTGCTCCTTGGCAACATTGTTTATAAGCTCCATAATAAGCACGGTCTTACCAACACCTGCACCTCCGAAAAGACCTATCTTACCGCCCTTTGCAAAAGGACAGATAAGGTCGATTACCTTGATTCCTGTTTCCAGAATTTCAGTGGAGGTTGAAAGCTCGTCATATTCGGGAGCGCTTCGATGAATGTTCCAATTTTCTTTTGTTTCGGGGGCAGGTTTATTGTCAACGGGCTGACCGAGAACATTAAAAATTCTGCCGAGAGTTTCACGGCCGACAGGAACTGTTATGGCACTGCCCGTATCGATTACGGGTGTACCTCTCTGAAGTCCGTCAGTTGATGCCATGGCAATACATCTTGCGATGTTGTCACCAATGTGCTGAGCAACCTCAACTGTGAGGGTTTTATCTCTGTTTTGCATTGTCAATGCATTATATATTGCAGGCAAAGTTCCTTCTTCGAAGCGGACATCGACAACAGGTCCCATGACCTGTGAAACTGTGCCTGTTGCTTTGTTAGCCAATTTAAAAACCTCCTTTATACGCCACTTCCGGCAACTATTTCGGTAAGTTCCTGAGTAATGGCATCCTGTCTTGCACGATTATATGCAAGCTGAAGATCGTCTATCATTTCCTGAGCATTCTTTCCTGCCGAATCCATTGCACAACGCCTTGCGGCAACCTCCGATGCAAAGCTTTCGCGGACTACTGCAGCGATTACACCGCCCACATATTCGCGGACTGCACCATTCAGAATTGTGATTTCGTCGGGTTCGAAGAGCATACTCACGCCTTTTTTGTTTTGTGAGCGTTCAAGAGGAAGAATGTCTCTTATATATGCTTCCTGACTCATTATGGAAATATATTTTGTTCCGATTATGGAAAGCTTGTCAAATTCTCCATTTGCAAAGTCATCACAAAGGTCTGCTGCAAGCTTTGAAGCATCGGCACCGGTAAAGTATTCGGCGCTCTGAAAGCCTTCGCCGTAGCGATCGCATGCACGCTTTCCTATGGGAATAAACTGAGCATTTTCAAAGGATTTTGCAAGTCGGAAAATGTTGGCATTGTACCCACCGGCAAGACCGCGGTCGCCGGCAACAACGATTATGCGCCATTTTTCAACCTCGCGTTTTGCCATGTAGGGACTTTTTTCACACTCTGAGCTTTGAGTGAGAACATCAACAATTTCACTGACTGCCTGTGCATATGACTTTCCTTTGTTCATTGCCTCTGATGCACGCCTTATCTTGGACGATGCAACAAGTCCCATAGCCTTTGTAAGATGAAGAGTGGAGTCAACACTTTTTATTCTGTTACGCAGACTTTTTATATCAGCAGCCATATCCGTCACCTCTGCATTTCTGTGAGAGCAGCTTTGAGAGCTTCAACATCGGAGTCTTCATAGTATCCTTCTTCGAAACGCTTTAAGAGATCGGAATATTTATTTTCAAGAAGTGTGAAAAGGTCTTTTTCATATTCAGAAACCTTATTAACTTCAACAGAATCAAGATAACCGTTGATAACTGCATACACAATTGCAACCTGACAGCCAACTCTGATAGGAGCATTTCTGCCCTGCTTGAGAACCTCCACGATGCGCTCACCAAGAGCAAGACGGGATTTGGTGTCTGCATCAAGGTCACTTCCGAACTGAGCAAACGCCTGAAGCTCACGATACTGTGAATAAAGGAGCTTGAGCTCACCGGATACCTTTTTCATGGCTTTGAGCTGTGCAGAACCGCCAACACGGCTGACAGATATACCGGGATTTATTGCCGGCATAATACCTGAGTGGAAAAGCTCGGTTTCCAGGAATATCTGACCGTCTGTAATTGAAATAACATTAGTCGGAATGTATGCCGACACATCGCCTGCCTGAGTTTCGATAATTGGCAGAGCGGTGATTGAACCGCCGCCATATTCAGGTGCAACGCATGCCGCACGCTCAAGAAGACGGGAGTGGAGATAAAATACATCGCCCGGATATGCCTCGCGTCCCGGCGGGCGTCTGATGAGAAGGGAAAGAGCACGGTAGGCAACAGCGTGCTTTGAAAGGTCATCATAGATAATGAGGACATCTTTGCCCTGCTGTCTGAAATATTCTGCCATGGCACAGCCTGCATAAGGAGCAATGTACTGCAAGGGGGCAGACTCCGATGCAGATGCGGACACAACGATTGTATAGTCCATTGCACCGTTTTTGGTAAGCTCATTTACAAGCTGTACAACCGATGTACTTTTCTGACCTATTGCAACATAGATACAGATTACATCTGTGTTTTTCTGATTGATTATGGTATCAATGGCAATTTCGGTTTTACCGGTCTGACGGTCGCCAATGATAAGCTCACGCTGACCTCTGCCGATTGGAATCATACTATCGATGGCTTTGATACCTGTCTGGAGAGGAACGGAAACACTTTTTCTTTCGATAATACCGGGGGCTTCAGATTCAATCGGACGGGTTTCCTTGGTGGAAATCGGTCCTTTACCATCTATGGGTTTACCGAGAGCGTCCACAACTCTGCCGAGCATTGCATCGCCGACAGGCACTGACAAAACCCTGCCTGTTCGCTTGACAACAGTGCCTTCACGAATGTTGTTATCGTCGGAAAGAAGAGCAACGGAAACGGTTTCTTCTTCAAGGTTCTGAGCCATACCAAATGAACCATCTTCAAATTCGAGAAGCTCGTTTGCCATACATTCTCTCAGACCATAAACTCTTGCAATACCGTCACCGACCAAGATTACATTTCCCACTTCTTTCATTTCAATGCGGGATGAATAGTTTTGGATTTGTTGTTTAATTATGCTTGAAATTTCTTCTATTTTACTGCTCACGGGTTATCACTTCCTTTACTTCGGACAAACGGGTTTTAAGGCTTGAGTCTATAACGCATCCGTCCATTTCTATTATCATACCGCCGATAAGCGACGGGTCTGTAAGGAACTCTGCAACAGCAGTGCATCCTTTCATTGCTTCAAGCTTGGTTATAATTTTTGCTTTTTGTTCTTCGTCGAGGGGGGCGGCAGAGGTGACCTTTGCCGTAACACTCTTGACCGAAGCATCGTAAAGCATTTTAAATTCTTTAACGCATTCCCCATAAGCACGGATTTTTTCGCGCTCACAAAGAATCTTTAAAAAAGAAAGCACAAGCTCGGGAACATGAGCCTTGAAGGCTTCATCTATGGCATCAGTGCGTTCCTTTTTGGAGATGTTTACCGATGAGAGAAAATCCATATAGGAAGGATTGGATTCAAAGCTTTCGGACACAAGGTCAAAGGAATCGATAAAATCCTTCTCTGCACCGTTTTCCCTTGCAATCATAAACATTGCCTGTGCATATTCTCTACCTGTTTCCATCATCATTAATCACCTATCTTCTCAACAAAGGAATCAACAAGCTCTCTGTGATCATCCATATTGATTTCACGCTCCAGAATTTTCTGGGCAAGAGCGGCGGAAATGTCTGCAACTTCGGCCTTGATTTCGGCATGAGCTTTTCTGCGTTCAAGCTCTGCATCGTTTTCGGCACGACGGATTATGCTTTCGGCAGTTTGTTTTGCTTCGGAGATAATGTCATTTTTGCGGAAATTTGCCTTTGATGCCGCATCGGTAATAATCGAATCTGCTTCATCTTTGGCATTTTTCATTTTTTCGTTCCACTGCTCTTCTTTTAAAAGAGCATTTGATTTGGCTTCATCAGCATCGGAATAGAGCTTTGCAACCTCGCTTTGACGCTGAGCAAGCGCCTTGCGTACAGGTTTGTACAAAAACATTTTGATTATCAAGAAAAGCAAAACAAGATTGATGAGGGAAATCAGAATCTGCCACAGATTGACAGAAATGACATCCAGTGTTTGCATAGTAATTTACACTCCTGTTTTAAAAATTATATGTTGCTGAGCAAAATGTTAACAAAGGTGTTGGGAGCAACAAAAAGAAGCAGAATTGCAATAACAAGTGCATAAAGACCTGTTGTTTCGGCAATAGCACAACCCATAAGCATTGTGGAAGTAACATCTCCCTTGCATTCGGGCTGACGGCCAATGGCTTCACAAGCCTTTGCAACGGCATTACCTTCACCAATACCGGGGCCTATACCTGCAATCATAGCTGTACCTGCACCAAGTGCACAGCAACCTAAAATAATACTGATAGCGATATCCAACATTTTAAATTCCTCCTGTTTTTTTATTATTTTTAATTTGATATTGCTTTTGAATGTTTTTTATTTTTCCTGCGGAAATACTCTTCCATGGGAAATGCACCTGCCACATAAAGCATTGTAAGCATTGCAAAAATAAATGCCTGAAGGCAACCGCTGAACACATCAAAATAGATTGACAAAACAGCCGGAAGACCTATCTGCAAAAAGGGAAACTCTCCGAGAAATCCCGGAAGCCAGCCAAGAACAAGTGACGAGAGTCCCTGAAGTGCCGCCGCAATGAGAACCCCTATTACAGAGCCTGACAAAACATTTCCGTAGTGACGGAATGCCATTGAAATCGGAGTTGCGACCTCGCTTATAATGTTAAGAGGGGCAAGAAGCGGAACCGGATCGCCAAAGCTTTTAATGTAGCAAAGAGGACCGCATTTGAACTTATAGTATGTGATGAGGGCAAAAGTGAGAATCGCCCACCCCGACACAACATTGATGTCAGCTGTTGGCGAATACTGACCAAAAAGGCAAATCAGGCTCGAAAAAGCCGAAAGGCCTATAATTGCACCAATAAACGGGGAAAATCCCATGAAATACTCTCCCATATTAGCCTTTACAAGATTGTCAGTTTTTTCAACAATCCATTCGGCAAGATGCTGTCTTTTTGTTTCTGCCCTGACACTTATTCCATGGGTCAGATAAAGACAAAGTCCTGTTATCATAATCATAACCGCCCAGGAATTTATCTGCGATTCTGTTATAGGCAAATTCTGAAATGGCATGGGGATTTCAAAAAATATTCTTGCTCCCGTAACATTGATACCCTCTGACGGAGCATTTGTGAGAATTTTAAGCACCATCAGAAACACTACAGGCAGAATCATCATCAGGATATAAATTGTATCAACGGCTTTGAATCGTTTGGAATTAATCTGCATAATTGTTATTCACCTCCCCAAACAATTGTCCTTATTGAATCTTTTAAGCTTTACTTATTTGAAAAGCCTCTGAAAAGTATTGCTATTCGTGGAAACAAAAGCGGAACAAGGCTTGTCCACAGGTTAAAGCAAGGAATAAGCGCCCCGAGAGCCGCCCACACAAAAAGCATCAGAGTACGGAGCGAATGAGATGTTCTAATAATGTTGCGGGCTTCCTTTTCGTCATTTTTTGAAACAGCTTTCTGAATGGTTATACCAAGAAGCAGGAAGTTTCCCACGGCAACAAGAGCTGAGAAAATATTTCCCAGAAGGACTGTGTAATCCCACCTTCCCGAGACTGCAAAACCAATTTGCATAGCTACACTAAGAACCCCTGTCCACAGTGCAATATAGCTGGTTTCACGCTTCACGGTAGCATCAAGCTTCATAAAATTCTCCACCTCCGTTTTACCCTGAAAATATCTTAATCCAAAATATCTGATTGTGCCATATTATACCACAAATCCATTTGTTTAGCAATAGTTTTTACAAAAATACTCGAATTTAGCAACATTTTATTCATTAAAATATGATTTTATGTCAAAAGAGTCCATATTGTTAATTTTTTGACTTTTTATAGTGTAAAAAAAGGGTTTAAAAAGCGATAAATTGGGGTTTAGCGGTGAATTTGAAATTTGGCTGATGTGTGAGGCTTCCCCCTGGTGGGGAAGCTGTCACCGTAAGGTGACTGATGAGGGGAAACAAAAGAAAGTAAATTCAAATATAAATTTGAAAATAGTTCAAACTACTGAAAATACTGCTTTCTAACGCTCCACTAACCAATCAAATTCGCACAAGTGCTCTTTTCTTGGAGTGTCACTATCCCCTCATCCGTCAAGCAAGCTTGCCACCTTCTCCACCAGGGAGAAGGCTCACACACTAGCGCAAAACAGAGCGACAAACCCCAATTACCCCCTTAAATTAAACAGTTGATTATTTCGGTAAAATGTGTTATTATAATATAATTAAGCCATATTTATATCAGGGAGATGAAACGATGAAACTCTCAAAACTTTTTGATAGCAAAAAACTTACTCTTTCATTTGAAGTTTTTCCACCGAAAAACGACACTGCAAATGACGAAATTTTTAAATCGGCAGAAGATATTGCCGATTTTAAACCCGATTTTATGAGTGTTACATATGGTGCGGGCGGAACCACCGACAAATACACTTCTGCTCTTGCGAGAAAAATTGAGAAGGAGCATTCTGTTCCCACTGTTGCCCATCAGACCTGTGTCAACTCTTCAAAAGAAAGCGTTCTTGCATCAATGAAAATCCTCAGCGAGAGCGGAATTGAAAACATTCTTGCATTAAGGGGTGACATTCCCGATGGTTATGATTATTCCCTTTATCCCGATTTTAAATTTGCTTCGGATCTTGTTGATTTTATAAAGAAAAACGGCGATTTTTGTGTGGGCGGTGCATGCTATCCCGAAGGACATGTTGAAAGTGATACCATCACAAGAGACATTGAAAATCTTAAAATCAAGGTCGATGCCGGATGTGAGTTTCTTACAACCCAGATGTTTTTTGACAATGATATTCTCTACAGATTCCTCTACCGCATACGGGATATGGGCATAAAAGTGCCCGTGGTTGCCGGGATTATGCCCGTGACAAATGTAAAACAAATCGAACGCATATGCAAGCTTTCAGGCACAAAACCCCCTCAGCGCTTTGTGGCAATTGTGGATAAGTTTGGTTCACGCCCCGAAGCAATGCGTCAGGCAGGAATTGCCTATGCAACAGAGCAGGTAATTGACCTTTATGCCAACGGGGTAAGTAATGTTCACATATATACAATGAACCAGCCCTGGCTTGCAGAAAAAATAAAATATAATCTTAAAGATATTATCTGAGGAAACAATGAATTTAAATACAGTAATTTTCCATTCTGCCTCTCCGGATTCCGTAATCCCGGAGAAAAAAGAAATATTGAGATATATGGGTCATAGGGGAGGGGCATCTGAAAGCATTGAGGCATTGACAAATGCTGTTATTCCCAAAGTGATTGAAAGCCTGTCACCCAAAGGATGCTTTGTGCTCGAAAGCATTGTTTTAAAAGAAACAACCGTTTTTGTGGGAGATATGGAAATTTGTTCAGCATCTCTTTCAAAAAATCTTTCGGGCTGCAGCCATGGGGTTGTTTTTGCATTGACTGTGGGAAACGGTGCTGACCGCCTTATTTCCTCATATTCTGCAACAAAGCCGGCTTTTGCTCTTGCTGCATCTGCCTGTGCCACGGCGGCTGCAGAGGAATATGCGGATATGTTTTGCAATGAGCTGAAAAATCACTTCAGGCAAAAGAATTTATATCTGCGTCCGAGATTCAGCCCCGGTTATGG
The DNA here is from genome assembly GCA_045592485.1 of Clostridia bacterium. Classification (GTDB taxonomy): domain Bacteria; phylum Bacillota; class Clostridia; order UMGS1810; family UMGS1810; genus RGIG1828. Next base: position 14,196 of record JAZNUS010000207.1, read on the forward strand.
CGATTTCTCAATTGATTTCCAGAAAAAATTTATAGATTTGACCGAAGCGTCAAAGCATCTTGGCATTTATCTTACCAAAGCAATGATGATGACTCCCTCAAAATCAATTACAGGAATCATAGGTGTTGCCGACAAAAACACAGATTGCCCTGTCGGCGGATGCGAAATATGCAACAATAATAAATGTATTTACAGACGATAATAAAGGTGATATAAAATGAATGTGACAAATGCAATAAAAAACAAGCTTTTGTTCTTTGACGGAGGCATGGGAACCCTTCTGCAAAAAAGAGGACTTCGTCCCGGAGAGCTCCCCGAAATGTGGAACCTTGAAAGAGCAAATGACATAACCGATATTCATCTTGAATATCTTAATGCCGGTGCAAACATAATTACAACCAACACCTTCGGCGCCAATGTTCTCAAAATGTCCGAAGCGGTTCTCGGCAGCGTTGTGAAAGCTGCTGTTGCCAATGCGAAAAAGGCAATAGAGCTATCCGGCAAAACAAAAGATTCTTTTGTAGCTCTCGACATCGGCCCCTGCGGCAGACTTTTAAAGCCTCTGGGCGATCTGGATTTTGAAGATGCTGTTGAGATTTTTGCCAAAACTGTCCGTGCCGGAGCGGGAGAGGGCGCTGACCTCATTTTAATCGAAACCATGAACGACCTTTATGAAACAAAGGCGGCTGTTCTGGCGGCAAAAGAGAATTCCGATTTGCCCATATTTGTTACCAATGCCTATGACACAACAGAAAAGCTTATGACTGGGGCATCGCCTGAGGCTGTTTGTGCAACCCTTGAAGGACTTGGTGTCAGTGCCATCGGCATAAATTGTTCATTCGGACCCCGTCAGATGCTTCCGATAGTGAAAAGACTCACTGCAGTTTCTTCTCTTCCGGTCATAGTAAATCCCAATGCCGGTCTGCCCTGTCTCAAGGACGGCAAAACAACCTATGACATAACACCCGATGAATTTGCTGATGTTATGGAGGAAATTGCAGAATCGGGTGCCCAAATCCTTGGCGGTTGCTGCGGCACCACACCGGAATACATATCCCGCGTAACCGAAAAGCTAAAAAGCTTTAAGCCTGTTGCGGTTACCCAAAAGAATATTTCGGTGATTTCTTCTTACACTCACGCCGTTGAATTTGGAAAAAAACCGGTACTCATTGGTGAAAGAATTAATCCCACGGGTAAAAAGCTTTTCAAGGAAGCCCTCAGAAATCACGACATAGACTATGTTCTTAATGTGGGAATAAAGCAGGAGGAAGCAGGCGTTGATGTTCTCGATGTCAATGTGGGTCTTCCCGAGGTTGACGAAGTAAGCCTTATGGCTGAAGTGGTGTCAAAGCTTCAGTCAGTAACAAATCTTCCATTGCAGATAGATACAACCAATCCTGAAGCTATGGATAAGGCAATGAGACTGTATAACGGAAAACCAATGGTTAACTCTGTCAGCGGTAAAAAAGAGAGCATGGATTCGGTTTTCCCTCTTGTAAAAAAATATGGCGGTCTTGTGGTGGCTCTGACCCTAGATGAAAACGGAATCCCCGAAACTGCAGAGGGCAGAGCTTTAATTGCCGATAAAATATATCGGAAAGCTGCTGAATACGGCATAGAAAGAAAGGATATAATTGTAGATACTCTTGCCATGACAATCAGTGCCGACAAAGATTCAGCACAAACAACTCTCGAAGCACTTTCAATGATAAATGAAAAAGGCGGTCTCACAAGTCTTGGTGTTTCAAACATTTCTTTCGGACTTCCGTCAAGAGAATTTATAAACGGTGCATTTTTCACCATGGCTCTCACAAAAGGTCTTTCTGCGGCAATAATTAATCCCCATTCTGTTGAAATGATAAAATCATACAGGTCATTTATGGCGCTTTCGGGCTATGATGACAACTGTAGCAGTTATATTGATTTTGCCTCGAAAATCACTGTTTCCGAAACAGTGAAAACCCACAGGGAATCATCAAATGAAGACTCTGCAGATCCTCTTCAGAATGCAATAATAAAAGGTCTTGAATCCAGTGCCTATGCTTCATGCAAAAAGCTTCTTGAAGAAAAAACTCCTCTTGATGTCATAAATTCTCACATTGTTCCGGCTCTTGATGTTGTGGGCAAGGGGTTTGAGAATAAAACAATTTTTCTGCCTCAGCTTCTCATCAGTGCCGAAGCTGCAAAGGCGGCATTTTCCGCTGTCAGGGAAGCTATGGCTGCAAAGGGAGAGAAAAACGAAAAAAAATGCAGATTTGTTATAGCCACGGTTCACGGAGACATTCACGATATTGGTAAAAACATTGTAAAAGCGCTTCTTGAAAACTACGGCTTCGATGTGATAGACCTTGGCAAAGATGTTTCGCCGGATAGGGTGAGAGATGCCGTAGTTGAGAGCAAGGCACCCATTGTGGGCTTGAGTGCTCTCATGACCACAACCGTTCCTGCTATGGAGGAAACCGTGAAGCTTGTCCGGGAAGCTGCTCCTGATGTAAAAATTGTAGTTGGCGGAGCGGTGCTTACAAAAGAATATGCCGACACTTTGGGTGCAGACAAATATGCCGCCGATGCAATGGAGGCGGTTCGCTATGCAGAAGAGATAAATGCCCAATTTAAAATATTTAAGCATATATAAATTATATAAATTGGTTTAAGCTGTACTTTTTATTACCCACCTTATCTGATAGAATGTGATTAAATCAAAAAACACATTCCGCAGAAAGGGGAAATAACTATGTACACAGCAGTAAAAACCTATGGTTATCAAAGAGAAATGAACACAGGCAATGCTCAGGAGGCAATTGCCCGTGCAAGAAAAATAGCGGCAAAAAGAAAGAGCGAGCTAGAAATGAAATTCATATTTTTACTGTTGCTCGTCGGCAATGGGGCAGCCTTTGCAAAATGTGATTTTATACAGTGGAACTTTTTCGGATTTTTCCTTTGCGGCATTTTAGCTGTTGTAACAGTAATCGCAACGGTACGGAAATTTGTGAATCTGTTTTTGTCTGCCGAATAAGATTTGATTTTCAAGGCTCTTGGATTTTTGCAATATGAAAGGGAGTCGCAAAATGAGTAATAACAACGCAATAATTCAGCTTCCCGAATTGGGAGACAAAAAAATTGAATTCAATTACTTCCCCACAAGGATGCAGGCATTCATATTCAGAAACTGGGATATTGTTCCCAAAGAAAGACTGGCAGAGTGCATCGGATGTACAAGCGAGCAAATAGAGGCTCAGGCATTAAAGATGGGGCTTTTGCCTCAGGGCGATGTTTCAGCGTGGCTGAAGCAGGGCTATATTTCAATCATAAAGGTCAACTGGCAGCTTATTCCGTATGACCAGCTTCTTTTCCTTTTGGGATGGGATGAAGACAAGCTTGCCTTTGTTCTCAAGGAAGAAGATTTTCTTAAATTTAAGCTTGGTGACCGCAAGACACCCTGCGAAAGAATAACCTATCGTGAGCTTACTTTCGAAGAGGAAGAAAAGACTAAAGTAATCAAAAATACTTTAGAGAAATATATTTGTGAAAAGGACACCGACAAAGCACCCTTTGATTTTTTCAGCCCGAAATCTGTTGCTTCAGATGGTGCTTCAGACACCGTCGGAAAAACAATTCCCGATTCAGAATGGTACATAAATGATGAAACCGAAAATGAAACTGTTGCAATTATGGCAGAGCGTTTCAAAGCATCGGTAAAGAAAAACTACGGAGTGAGTCTTGACGGAAAAAAATCTTCTTTGACCCTCAGATTCTTCGATGATAAAAGAGAAGAAGAATATCACGAAATCGAAATTGACGAAAGCTCCGTAACCATAACTGCCGCAGACAGTGCTGGAATCCTGAGAGCACTCACATTTCTCGAAGATATGGCACATGCAAATGGATGTTTTGCCTTTGACAGAGGAACCTTCAAAAGGAAAGCGACATTCAAAACAAGATTTATCTATTCGTTTTGCGGACTTTACAACGATGCTCTTGATGTTGACAGCAATGTGTGGCTTCCCGACAGCCTTCTTGAAAGCTATGCCGGAACAGGCATAAACGGAATCTGGATTTCAACCATTCTTTATAAATTGGTTCGTTTTCCCTTTGCACCTGAGCTTTCCGAAGGTTATGAAATGAGAATGGAAAATCTGCGTAAGCTCATAAAGAGAACTGCAGCATATGGCATTAAGGTTTTTATTTATTTCAATGAGCCCCGTGCCATGTATCCTGTGGTGTTTAAAAATCATCCTCATCTCATGGGGGCAACCCGCAAAGGACTTGTGAGTATGTGTACTTCAACTCCTGAGGTTCAGGACTATCTTCGCAGCAGCATCTCGGAGGTTTGCAGAGGAGCTGACGGACTTGGCGGAGTATTTCTCATAACTGCATCCGAAAATCTTACCAACTGTCATTCAAGAGCAGGAGAAAACGACAAGGAATGTCCCATATGCTCAAAAAGAAAAATGTGGGAGGTTGTAAGTGAGGTAAACAACATCATTGCCAAAGCGGTTCATGACACAAATCCCGATATTAAGGTTATTTGCTGGGACTGGGGATGGAACAGACCGGGCTATATGCCTCCGGAAGATGTTAAAAAATGTATTGAAAGTCTTCCTGACTATGCAATTGTTATGTGTAACCGTGAATGCGGAATCCCTGTTGACATAGACGGCGTAAGGGGTGTTGTAGACGACTATTCTCTTGCCATAAGCGGAGTCAGTGAAACCTCGGAAAAAGAGTGGAAGTGGGCAAAGGAATCAGGTCACGAAACCGCCGCAAAGCTTCAGCTCAACAACACCTGGGAATGTTCAACAATTCCCTATATTCCTGTTTTTTCAAGAGTGGAAGAGATTGTTGACTGCGTGAAAGAACGCGGAGTCGAACACATTATGACAAGCTGGACTCTTGGCGGCTATCCTTCACCCAGTCTGAAGATTGCCTCAGAAAAATTCTTTGAAACCGAAACAGATTCTGATATCAAAAGAGACATCTATAATGTCGTCTATGGCGCTGACGGCGAAAAGGTTAAAAAAGCTTCCCGCATATTCAGTGATGCATTTTCAAATTTTCCCTTTGAATTTGAAGGAGTTTACAGAGGTCCTGCAAACAGCGGTGCCGCAAATCCTCTCTATGACACACCGTCGGGCATGAATGCAACAATGACCTGCTATGCCCACGATGACCTGACAAGCTGGAGAACAATTTTCCCTGAGGAAATCTATGAAAACCGCTTCCGTATTATGAGCGAAAACTGGCACAACGGACTTGCAGTCATTGAGGATATTTCAGATGCAGAACTCAAGGCTATGGCAGAGGCTGTGTATGTTCAGCTTCGCTCCGGCTACAATCAGATATGCTTTGTGAGAGCAAGAGACAAAGGGAACATCGGCACAATGATTGAGATTGCAAGGGAAGAACAAACAAATGCTGCAAAGCTTCATTCCCTCATGCAGGAGTACCCTTCAATCGGATTTGAAGCGGCAAACCATTATTATTACACCAAAGGAATGCTTAAAGAAAAGCTTGTGAACTGTCAGTATATAATCGATAAATATATGAAATAAAAAATCGGTCAGGGTTTGATGCCCTGACCGATTTTTTATTTCTCAGCCGGCTTGGTTTGTCACAACTTCTATAATTCCCTCAGACAAAATCATAGCGGCATTTTTTGCCTCTTCAAGAGTGTTTGCGTGGGTGCCAACTTCAAAAATCAACGAGCCGGGTGTCATATGCATATTAAATCTTTCTCTGCGAAGATTCAGAGGTCGCATAAAACCCGGATGATTTTTTTCAAGAGAGTTTTGAATTTTCAAACCAAGTGTCAGATTGGCTTTCCATCGGGGATGCCACAAACCCATAGCATCGGTTCCGCAAACAATCATTGCCTGTGCACATGGAATTTCACTTTTCTCATAAATAAGCTTTACAGGTGTTGAATCCTTGTCTGTCACGGCATCACGGTGAATGTCAAAAACAAATTCAATTGATGGATAATGATGTTTGTACCATTCAATGAGTCCCAGAGCTTTTTTGTAGGAGTTGTTATAGGCTGGAGAGTCGCACAGAGTCTTGTCGTGGACAGCACTCACGCCCGCTTCTGTAAGCTGTTGAACAATGATTTCACCGATTGCAGTAACATTACGGGAATTGTCAACTGTTCTGTATCCACCGTTTTCACCTGCTCCGATTCCGTTTTCGTCTGAATAGGTTTCGCAGGCGTGGGTGTGCATAACGAGAATTTTGGGTTCTTCTCCGGTTGAACTGTATATGACCTGAGAGCTTATAAGAGCAGATGTGTCAATTTCGTAATCTGTAGAGTTTGTTATGCTTAAATTTTCGGACACAATAGATTTTTGAAAAACAGGTTTCGCGGGGCTGGGGGATGAGTCGGCATCGGTGTCATCGCTTTCCGGATTGTCAGAAGAGCTCACATCCTCGCCGCTGAAATTAAACACAGGTATTGAGGAAGCGCTATCAGTAAAAATCGGAACAGAGTGTGAAAGGACTTTGTCCACAGAAAGAGAAAACACCTCTTTTTTCACATCAGGCCACATGTCTGTGGATCCCGAAAGGGAGCAGGCACAGCACAGCTTTAAAAATTCAGCATATTCCGTGCCGTGAGCACTGACAAAAAATTTTGCACCAAGTGCTCCGACTGTTGCAGAAATCAAAAGAGCACATATGAAGGGAAGCTTCTTTTTGCTTATAACAAGGGTATGAAAATGATTTTTTTTGCGGTATGATTTCATAGGGGTTCTCCGTAGGATATAAAATGCGGTTTCTATAATGATATATGCTTGAAATTACGGGGATATAACAAAATGGAGAAATGTTTCAAATTGGAGTTTATCGAGCTGTTTTGTGCTAGTGTGTGAGCCTTCTCCCTGGTGGAGAAGGTGTCAAGCTTGCTTGACGGATGAGGGGATAGTGACACTCCAAGAAAAGAGCACTTGTGCGAATTTGATTGGTTAGTGGAGCGTTAAAAAGCAGTATTTCCAATAGTT
>JAZNUS010000208.1:0-9795 GCA_045592485.1 Clostridia bacterium
TTGTCGCCGAAGAGGTTGCCGTAAAAATCAAGAAGGTATGCGACCTTAAGATTTTTCATCATATCCCCTCCGAAACAAGTGTAAAGCAAATTGCTTTACAGTTATAATAATATATATTATCCCATTTGTCAAGAAAAAAAACCGAAAAATTCAAAAGAAAAGCAGAATGATTAAAAATCTGCTTTTCTTTTGCGGTTTTTTAGCTATTTTTCAACATAAAGGTTCTCGAATCCTGCAAGAAGTGAGGAAAGGTTGGGTTCAGCACTTCCTTTTATTCGTTTCGCCACCATAAGGGAGCCGTTGGTAAAGTACAGGGGAATCTGAAATGCATTGTCTGCATAGTATTTTTCAAAATTCTCCCAGGCAACGGCACGGCTTTCCTTGTCGGTCATACGGTTGAGATTGGATATGAGGGTTGCAAGCTCAGGGCTTGAAAAAATGCATATATTCTGCATGGTTCTGTTCTGACCGAACATAAATTCAAGATTTCCCGAGTTGTCAATGCCCACTTCGCCGATATAAAGGTCATATGCACACCCGGAAACCTTTAAAAGATAGGAGGAATATTCCTGAGGGTCAAGAACCACGGGATAACCCTTGCTTTCAAGCTGATGCTTCAGTGCCACAGCGAGCCTTTCCTTTGTTTTGCTTTCGGAGTTATACAAAAGATAGAGAGGGTTTTCCGGCTCTTTTTTTTCTTTTTGTTTGTTATCGGCTGAAGCCTCTTCGTCTTTTTTGCCGGATTTGGGCAAGCTGTCGTTTTTATTTTTTGAAACTGCTTCATCGTCGCTTTTGGTTTTTTCGTTGAAATAGATTCCTTCACGAAGAGGAAATTTTGCCTCAACGGCACCACCCAGCATAATGTCCTGCGTTATGGTGGGGCTGTCAACTGCATCCATGAGAGCTCTTCTTTCGGAAACTGTGTCGAGAGCGGCACTTCCGGGATTTATTCCCACAAAGGTGTAGCGGTTTTGTTCGGTTTCAAAAATGTTATATTCCGATGAGGTCAGATTCATTTCGGATGCCGGCTTCCATGAGGTAGTGAGAACATCAATTGCTCCGGCATCAAATGCCGAAATAACAGTTTCTTCATCGGAGAGAATTTCAATGTTAACTCTCTTTATGAGGGGAGTGTTTTCAGTTTCGTGCCAGTTTTTATTGATTTTCAGGTAGATGTTTTTATAGTCCTGTTTGCTGTCGAAGCAATACATTCCTGTACCGTTTGGAACAAATGACGAGGTCGCAGGCAAAAACGCCTCGGGCAAAAGTCCTGAGGGAAGTATGGGAAAATCGAGAAGATTAACAAAATCTGCCACAGGATTGATAAGCTTAATTACAATTGTCTCGTCCGACGGAGTTTCATAGCTCAGAACATTTGACATAAGAGATGAATATTTTCCGCCATACATTTTGATGTAATCAAGGGTTGCCGCCACATCGTCACTGCCGAAGGGCTGACTGCCGTGAAATTTTATTCCCGATTTGAGCTTTATCGTGTACACGGTATTGTTTTCGGAGGCTATATATTCCGAAGCAAGCACAGGCACAGCACTGTGGTCGGGCATAACCTCAAAAAGACCTTCATAAACAAGAGACAAAAAATCACAAACAGACGCATGAACCGACACAAGGGGATTGAGGGTGTCGATGGGTACGCAACCGAGCCTGATTTCCCCATCAGCAATTCTGGTTGCAGTGCTGTCTGCCCCTTCTTCTGTTTTGTCATTGTTTATACTGCATCCGCAAAGAGGTAAAACCATTAACAGTATGATACATATTAATTTTTTCATATCATATTCACCCTTTTCATCTGACAGATATACGCTTAACTCCGGTGCATCTGCCGGAAATGTCGTCAATTGTAAACACTGCACCCGATAGCATTGCTCTGCCGTATTCATATTCAAACTTCTGACCGATACCGGTTATGAACCGTTTGAGAATTATTTCCTTTTTCACACCAAGAATTGAATCCTCGGCACCTGTCATTCCAAGGTCGGTGATGTAGCCCATACCTCGTGGGGTTACGGTTTCATCGGCGGTCGGAATGTGGGTATGGGTGCCGAAAAGCACCGAAACCTTTGAGTCCAGATGATACATCATTGCCTTTTTTTCACTGGTTGCCTTTGCGTGGAAATCAACAACAATAAAATCGCACTTGTCTTTGATTTTCTCAATTTGTTCATCGGCACAGCGAAAGGGGCAATCAAGGGCAATGCTGATATCCACTCTTCCCATAAGGTTTATGATGCCTATTTTTTTGTCACCGCACCCAAGGACGCAGCTGCCGTTTCCGGGAGCACCGGACGGATAGTTTGCCGGGCGGATTATATTGGATTCGCTTTCAAAAAGCCTGAGTACATCTTTTTTTCCGAAGGTGTGATTGCCGAGAGTGAAGGCATCAACACCTGCATCTGAAAGAACTTCGTAGTCACGGACAGATATGCCTGTGCCCGATGCATTTTCTGCGTTTGCTATGCAAAAATCTATGTTTTCTTCACTGCGAATGCTTCCAAGTACAAAGGCTGTGTGTTCAACACCGCATTCGCCGAAGATGTCTCCGATAGTAAGTATGTTCACAAAATTGTCTCCTTCTAACCAACAAGAGCGGGCTTTCGCCCGCTCCATCCATTATATTTTGATATATATGGCACGGCGAAAAAACTTTGATGCCGTGGTTTATTTTGCATAATCAATTGAGCGTGTTTCCCTTATTACATTAACCTTAATCTGTCCGGGATATTCAAGCTCATTTTCAATTTTCTTAACAATGTCGCGAGCGATGAGAATTGTGTCTTCATCCTTAACATCCTCGGGTTTAACCATGATTCTGACTTCGCGACCTGCCTGAATTGCAAAGGACTTTTCAACACCATTGAAGGAATTTGCAATTTCTTCAAGCTTTTCAAGTCTCTTTATGTATGTTTCAAGATTTTCTCTTCTTGCACCCGGTCTTGCGGCACTGATGGCATCACAAGCCTGTACAATGCATGCTATTACTGTTTGTGCTTCCACATCACCGTGGTGAGCGTGAATAGCATGAATAATTTCGTTTGATTCGTGATATTTTTTAGCAAGATCAACACCGATATCAATGTGGGAACCTTCAATTTCGTGGACAACAGATTTACCGATATCGTGAAGAAGACCTGCTCTTTTTGCAGCTTTAACATCAACACCGAGTTCGGCAGCCATAATTCCGGCAAGGTTTGCAACCTCTGTAGAATGCTTAAGCACATTCTGACCGTAGCTGGTTCTGTAGCGCATCCTTCCAAGCAGCTTGATAAGTTCGGGATGAAGGCCGTGTACCCCCGTATCGAAGGTGGCCTGCTCGCCCTCCTGTTTGATGATGGCTTCGATTTCTCGTTTTGATTTTTCAACAGTTTCTTCAATTCTTGCCGGATGTATGCGTCCGTCAACAATAAGCTTTTCGAGAGACATTCTTGCAATTTCTCTCTTAATCGGATCAAATCCCGACAATACAACCGCTTCGGGAGTATCGTCAATAATTAAATCTATACCGGTTAATGTTTCAAGGGTTCTGATGTTTCTACCCTCTCTGCCGATAATTCGTCCCTTCATTTCATCACTGGGCAATGCCACAACAGATACTGTTGTTTCAGCCACATGATCTGCAGCGCATTTCTGAATAGCTGCACTGATAATATTCTTTGCTTTTTTGTCAGCTTCTTCTTTTGCCTGAGCTTCAATTTCTTTAATCATAATTGCTGACTCATGTCTTATTTCTGATTCAACATTTTTAAGAAGTTGCGCTTTGGCTTCTTCAACAGAAAGACCGGAAATACGCTCTAAAATTTCGAGCTGTGCACTCTTAACCTTGGCAGTTTCTTCTTTGAGGGCTTCAGCTTCCTTAATCTTTTTGTTAAGGGTTTCGTCCTTCTTTTCAAGAGCTTCTGTCTTTTTGTCAAGAGTTTCTTCCTTTTGCTGAATTCTTCTTTCCTGACGATTTATTTCATTTCGTCTGTCTTTGAGTTCTTTTTCGAGCTCTGTTCTGCTCTTGTGAATTTCGTCTTTCGCTTCGAGCAGTGCTTCTTTCTTTTTGGTTTCGGCGGTTTTGTTGGCAGCATCAATTATTGCTTTTGCCTTTTCTTCAGCTCCGCCGATTTCAGCTTCTGCAATCTTTTTTCTGTAGAATGCACCGGCAAAGAAACCGATTACAAGAGCTACGATTGCACAAGCTATAGGAATAATTATGTCCATCTTTATCAACTCCTTTCCATATTAATTTTTCAATGCTCGAGATGCCCTGCGGCATCTTTCACTGTCTGCGGCACAAAGAGAGTTGCATACTCTGTTTGTGCATAAATCTTAAAACATACACATTATATTGTATAACAAAAAGCATTGGATGTCAATATATATTGGCACTTTTTTTGCTTTTTATCATCATATGACACAGATGCCGCTTTTTCCGGCAACCTTGAGAATCACATCGCTGCCAACCTTGAAATTATTCTCTTCAAGCATAGCTCTGACACAGGAATATGCCTTTTCCTCAGTGTTGTTGTGTTCGCTGAGATGACCCAGTGCAATCCGCTTTGTTCCCCAGATGGCAAGCTGAGTGGCAAGCCACGCACATTTTGGATTGGGGAGATGGCCGGTGTCTGAAAATATGCGTTTTTTCAGAGGATAAGGATAAGGACCCTCTGAAAGCATTTTTTCGTCGTGATTGGCTTCAATAAGAACTGCTTCGCAGCCTGCAAGAGCTGAAAGCATTGCTTTTGTGATTGTGCCGGTGTCTGTTGCAACACCGTATTTTTCGCCCTCGCTTTCGATTATGTAGCCCACAGACGATGCCGAATCATGAGGTGTTTCAAAGGCTTTGACTGTCATTGAACGCACCTTGAAAGGCTTCGAGTTGGTTATGATATTCACATTTGAAGGCGAAAGGTCCGGAGCAGCCTTTAAAACCTGCTCCATTGTCCTTGCATTGGCATAGACCGATGTGTTGTATTTCCGTGAAAAAACTCTTATGCCGGAAATGTGGTCACTATGCTCATGAGTTACAAGTATTGCGTCGATTTCCTCAGGAAGCACTCCAGCCTCACCAAGGGCCGCGCATATTTTTGATGCACTGACGCCGGCGTCTATCATAATATTTGTCTCGCCGTCGGAAATGAGGGTGCAGTTTCCTGAGCTTGAGCTGTATAGTGTATAAAACTTAGTCATTTGTTCTCTCAATCTGTGCACCGAGTGCAAGGAGCTTGTCCACAATATGCTCATAGCCCCTGTCTATGTGACGGAGCTGTGAAATTTCGGTTGTTCCGTTGCACGCAAGGGCGGCAATAATCATACTTGCACCTGCTCTAAGGTCTGTTGCGCAAAGCTTTGCTTCTTTAAGGGGTGCACCGCCTTCGATGGTGGCAACAGTTCCTTTTACCGAAATCTTCATACCCATTTTTTCAAGCTCTGAAATGTACTGGAATCTGGTGTCCCATACTCCTTCGTTTACTATGCTTGTGCCATCAACGGTTGCAAGAAGCACAACCATCGGCGGTTGAAGGTCGGTAGGAAAGCCCGGATAAGGCATGGTCTTTACCCTTATGCTCTTGAGGGGACCGTCTGCCGCAACGCGGACCTCTTCGTCGTATTCTTCGATTGTTACTCCCATTTCTTCAAATTTGGCTGTGATAGCCTCAAGATGCTTTGGAATAACATTTTTAATGAGCACATTACCCCTTGTGGCAATTGCCGCCGCCATATAGGTTCCCGCTTCAATCTGATCGGGAATTATGGAATAGGCACCGCCGTGAAGGGATTCTACGCCATTGATTTTGATTATATCGGTACCGGCACCTCTGATGCTGGCGCCCATAGAGTTAAGGAAATTGGCAAGGTCAACAACATGGGGCTCCTTTGCACAATTTTCCAGAACGGTTTTTCCCGGAGCAAGAGCAGCCGCAAGAATGGCATTTATGGTTGCGCCAACGCTTACAACATCAAAATATACACTTCCGCCGCCAAGGTCGTCACCGTCTATATTTACATATGTATCATCCATTGTTATTTTACAGCCCAGACTCTCAAACGCCTTGAGATGCTGATCAATGGGTCTTGTTCCGAAATTACAGCCTCCCGGCGGAGGAACCTGAGCTTTTCCGAAACGCCCCACAAGTGCACCCATGAGATAATAGGAAGCTCTCATTTTTGCAGCTAGAGTCGGTTCAGCCCTGAAATCCGTAAGATTTTCGCAATCTATGATAACTGTGTTGCAATCAGGCTTTGAGACAACTGCTCCCAAAGACTCTATCATTGCCAGAATACTGTCAACATCGCTGATGTCAGGGACATTTTCTATTGTGCATTTACCCTTTACAAGAAGTGTTGCCGGAATTATGGCAACAGCCGCGTTTTTTGCACCGCTGATATGCACTTCGCCGCTTAAGGGTTTTCCGCCTTTAATAAGGATTCTATCCACGGTAAATCCTCCCGATTTGTGTATTATTCTGCTTCTTCCCAGTTATGATAAATGTTCTGTACATCATCGTTGTCTTCAAGATGCTCAATAAGCTTTTCCATCATAAGAATTGAATGTTCATCTGTAAGCTGAACTGTTGTCTGCGGAATCATTTCAAGCTCTGCAGAAGCAAAGATGTAGCCTTTTTCCTCAAGAGCATCTCTCACAGCGCGGAAATCGTCGGGAGCGGTTGAAATTTCGTAAAATTCATCCTCTGCCGCAAAATCGTCTGCACCTGCGTCGAGAGCATCCATTGTGAGCTCGTCCTCATCAACATCGTCTGATTTGTTTACTATTATAATACCTTTCTGGTCAAACATCCACGAAACGGAACCGTTTGTACCGAGATTACCGCCGAATTTGTCGAAGTAGTGGCGAAGATCACCTGCAGTTCTGTTACGGTTGTCGGTGAGAGTTTCGACAATAACCGCAACTCCGTTTGGGCCGTAGCCTTCGTAGTTGATGTCTTCATAGTTGTCCATGTTCTGTTCGCCTGCGGCTTTTTTGATTACGCGGGCAATGTTGTCATTGGGCATATTGAAGGAGCGTGCCTTTGCAATGGCATCCTTGAGTCTTCCGTTAACCTCGGGGTCGGGACCGCCGGATTTTGCCGCAACGGCAATTTCTCTGCCCATTTTGGTGAATATTTTCGCTTTCTGAGCGTCTGATTTTTCTTTTTTATGTTTAATGTTGTTCCATTTGGAATGACCGGACATAAAACAAAACCTCCGTAAAATACTATTTTTCTACATAAAATCATACATTGTATATTATATCTCATTTACATATGTTTTGTCAATCACTTTTTTCTGTTTCCGGCAAAGCATTGTCAGATTTCAACTTCCATTCCGTCATAGGACACCAGAAAACCTTCTTTTTCTGCTATTTTTTTGAGTTTTTCGTGAATAACATTTTTTCCGTTATGAGAAAAATGGTTTATGACAAAAACTGTGTTTTCGTCAGCTATGCCCTTTTGAATAAATTCCTTTTTGTAATCGGCACATTCTTTAAAGTTCATATGAGAAGAATAGATGTTGTCATTGCATACCGATGTGCAGTCAAAGGAAACAAGAGACAGGGGCTTTGAGAGCCTTTCAAGAAAGGTGAGAGTTTCGGGGCAGTACTTGCCCGAATCGTGAGAATAGAAAAGGGATTTTCCGTTCTTTTCTATTATGTACAAAAGCGGAGTTGTCTTTGGATCGTGGCTGGCTCTCAGGGGTGTTATTCTGTAGCCTTCGGTTTCAAAGGGAACAAAGGGTTCAATCCTCACAGGCAAAACATCTTTTTCGGAAATGTTCTCTGCCGCAGACTTTATTTTTTCATAGCCTGCACTGTCTGCAAAAAACTTCAGAGGATTTTCCTCATCCTTAACATGGGCAAAGTTACCGTTAGCCCTCATTTTTATGTCATCTGCATAGAGGTGGTCCTGATGAGAATGGGTTATTATACAGCTTTTAACAGCGTAGAGAGGAATGTCGAACCTCAGAAAATGCATATAGGTGTCGGATGGGAAATCTATGAGAAGCTTATTATCAATAATTGCCTGACTTCTTGTTCTTATGTCTTTTCCGCCGTTTTTTCTTGCCTGTTTGCAGTTTTCGCATTCGCAAAATATTGCAGGCACGCCTTCTGCTGCCGCTGTGCCGAGATATTTTAATTTCATAATAGGTCTCTCCTTCTCTATTTTATTATATAATAACACACTTTTCAACTTAAATCAATGGAATGCACCTCACATTTTTTGTATATTTTTCACAAACATATAGTTTTTATATTTTTTTTGCAACCTTTGGGAGGTTTGTATGGTATTATAGACGAAAAGCAAAAAACAACAATCGCCCCCACAATTACCAAAACAGTTTGTGAGGTTGGCAAATAAAAAGAAAAGGACGGTAAAAAACATGAAAAAGGTACTTACATTTATTCTCGCACTTGCAATGGCAGGTTCATTTGCAGCACAGGCTCAGCAGGAAACAGACATCGAGCTGATTTCTGCTGATGAAACAGTTGAAGCAACACTTGAAGAAAGCACAACTGACAAAAGAGTTGTTGAAGGAACAGTGGTTGCAGTTGAAGAAGGTCAGATTGAGCTTGAAGACCTCGTTCTCAACATCGACGAAAACACACTCGTTGCAGGCACAGACCTCGTTCCCACAGAAGTTAAAGAAGGCGACAAAATTGTTGCAATTGCAAATATGGCTCAGACATTTTCTCTTCCCCCTCAGTCATATGCACACTATGTAATTGTTAAAGAAAGCGAAGAAGCACTTGCTCCCATCTATATGACTGTTGACAGGGTTGAAAACGGTTTTATCTATTCTGAAGACGGTTCATATGAAGTTACATTTGAAGAAGCACAGGTTGAAATGTACAGAACCAAAAACATTGTAAAGGCCGAAGAGCTTACAGAGGGTTCGGAAATCTTTGTTTATGCAGACATCATGACAATGAGCATTCCTGCTCTTGTTAACCCCGCTAAGATTGTTATAATGTCAATTGCACAGGAGGAAATTTCCGAAGAAGCGCCCGAAGAAGTTAAGGAAGAAAAAACCGTGGAATCAAAAGCTCTTGCACTTCACGAACAGGAAATTCTTCTTGGAACCGACAAAGGTCTTGAGCTTGAAAGAGAAGTTACCAGAGCCGAAGCTGTGGCACTTCTTCACAGAACAACAATGGTTCCCAGAATGATTTATGCTTCAAGCTTTGATGATGTTCCACAGGACCACTGGGCATACAGCTACATCAGCTGGGCAAGCGAAACAGGCATTGTTCAGGGCGTTGGCGACAACAAGTTTGAACCGGGCAGAACAGTTAATGCAAAAGAGCTTTCAATGATGCTTCTCAATGCTATGCACATTGAAACCGAATTTGAAAACGCTTTTGAAAAAGCAGTTGAGCTCAAGCTCATAACTGAAGAAGACAAAATTGAAAAAGACGATGTTCTCACAAGAGAAGCTGTCGCAAATATGATTTATAACTATATCAACAGATAAAACGACATACATCTTAAAAAAAACGCACCCGTTCCGCAGAACAGGGTGCGTTTTTTGCGGTTTGAATCGGGGTTTGGCGAGCTGAGAGCAAATTACAAAATGTCATGTTGAGCGAATTGTAACGGAGTCGAAACTTCTGATTTTAGATTCTTCGACTCACTCCGTTCGCTCAGAATGACAAATTGGGGTTTATCGCTCTGTTTAACACTAGGGCGTGAGCCTTCCCCCTGGTGGGCAATGTCGTCAACTTAAGAAATTTCATCTCATATTTATTGGGAATTTATTGGATTTATGTTTCCTTATTCGCTCAAAAAATCTGTTTTT
>JAZNUS010000209.1:0-19108 GCA_045592485.1 Clostridia bacterium
AATTTTTTCTAAATCTACTGGAAATTTCATTTGAATTGGTGTATAATTCTCTTGGTTAGTTTTTTTACTGAACATATTAAAATTATACCACAAAATGGCTGATTCCGCTATGGTTTCAGCTATTTTTGTGCACAAAAAATCGAGGACTTTCATCCTCGATTTTTAAGTGAGACTTTTTTTACAGTCCCACTTAATTTTTGAAATCAGAAACAGATTTTTCCCGGATTGAGAATATTCTTTGGATCAAATACAGCTTTAATACCCTGCATAAGAGCAATAGGTGTTTCGCCGTACTGCTTTTTGAGAAATTCTTTTTTCGCAAATCCTATTCCGTGCTCACCGGAAACAAGACCGCCAAGCTCTTCGGCTTTGGAATACATAAGCCCGAAGGCTTTTTCAAGAGTCTTTTCCCATTCACTGTCACTAAGCTCATCACGACAAATATATACATGAAGGTTTCCATCGCCCGCATGACCAAAGCTGGGAATACGCACCTTCAAATCTTCGGCAAGCTGATGAGTATATTTGATAAATTCATCAACCTTGTTGACAGGTACAACAACATCACATTCGTCCATCTCTGTTGTGGAAGCTTTGATTGCTTCAAGAAATGCGCCCCTTGCAGACCACACAGATTTTTTTCGTTCTTCGGTATCTACAATGTACACATCAAGAGCACCTATCTCAAGGCAAAGGTCTGCCAATTGTTTCATATCGGCATCAACCTGAGCATCGGTGTTGCCGTCGATGGTGAGAAGAATGTAGGCATCGTTTTTGGTGTCGGGGAAGCGCTTGCCAAGATAGCTTTCCGAGAAAAGAATAGTGTCACGGGACATATATTCAATTGCAGTGGGAGTTACCTTTGAGCGGAAAATCTCAGGCACTGCCTCGATTGCACTTTTCATATCGGGGAACGGAACCAAAAGGCTCACAGAATGCTTCGGCAGCGGAACAAGCTTGAGTACTGCTTCGCAGATTATGCAAAGAGTTCCCTCAGAGCCAATCACCATGTCCTTAAGACTGTAGCCGGAGCTGTTTTTTGCAACCTTTCCGCCAAGAGTGAGTATTTCGCCGTTTGGCATAACAACCTTGAGTGCTCTCACATAGTCTCTTGTAACACCATATTTCACCGCTCTCATACCGCCTGCATTGGTGGAAATGTTACCGCCTATTGTGGCAGATTTTTCACCGGGATCGGGGGGATAGAGAAAATCGTTTTCTTCTGCAAACGCCGCAAGCTCCATAAGGAGAACCCCCGGCTGAACGGTTACGGTGAGTGTGTCGGGGTCAAGCTCCAGAATTTTGTTCATCTTTGTTGTTTCAAGAAGGATTCCTCCAAAAATTGGCACTGCCGCACCAACAAGACCCGTGCCGCTACCCCTGACTGTTACCGGAATGTTGTTTTCATAGGCAAGCTTCATTATTTCCGAAACCTCTTCGGTGGTCTGAACTCTCACCAGACAATCAGGCATTTTTTCGATGCCGCCAAGCTCATCGTGACCATAATCTTCGTTTATTTCATCGCCGCAAAGACAGTTATCGTCTCCGACAATTTTTTTGATTTTTACAATATCTTCTGCGCTGAGTTTGTTATACATCTGCCTTTGCCTCCTTTAATTTAGAAATGAGAGAAGGAACAATCTCGCCTGCATCACCGACAATTGCATAATGTGCCACATCGAATATGGGAGCGGTTTTATCAGTATTGATGGCAACAATGCAGTCGGAGGATTTCATGCCTGCCGCAAACTGGACGGCACCGGAAATTCCGAGACAAATGATGAATTTGGGTTTTACGGTCCTTCCCGAAAGACCTATCTGGTGTTTTGCATCATAAATGTTTGCTTCAACAAGAGGTCTTGAGCAAGCGACAACACCGCCGAGAAGGTCGGCAAGCTCTTTTGCATAAGCTCTCATAGCTTCGCTCATTGCGCCTCTTCCCACTGCCACAACAACATCGGCTTCGGAAATGTCGATATCCTTCGGTTTGTCAGTTGAAGAAACAACCTTAACACTGGTAGCAAGCATTTCTTTTTTCACAGTCATATTTATAACTTCGCCTGTCAAAGCATCGGATGCCTTGGGCTCAGAGAACACTTTATAGCGGACTGTGCAGAACTGCGGACGTGTGTTGGGAGATACAATCTGCGCCATAATGTTGCCGCCAAAGGCAGGACGAATCTGCACAAGGTCGGTGTTATCCTTCATTTCAAGAACAGTACAGTCGGCTGTAAGACCCGCCTTGCATCTTGCCGCAACTCTCGGTGCCAGCTGTCTGCCAAGGTTGGTTGCACCAACCATTATTGAAGAAGGCTTTACGGTTTGAATGAAATCGTAGAAAGCCGCAGTGTAGGGTTCAATGGAAAAATCCTCAAAAGCAGGATCGTCATAGACATAAATTTTGTCTGCACCATAACGGCGGAGCTTTTGAATTTCATCACCCAGACCGCTTCCGATAACAAGAACATAGACCGGATGGTTGATAACCTCTGCCAACTCTTTTGCCTTTCCGAGAAGCTCATATGTAACACGGTGGATTTTTCCCGCAGAGTGGTCTGCATAAACACAGATACCCTTCCATTCATCCTTGTTGACACTCTGAATTTCTTCTTCAACATATTCAATTATGCCCTCGCCCTTTTTAACGCACATCTTACACATTTTGCAGGCTGAGGATATGTCAAGTTTTCCACCCTCATAGGAAATTGCACCAAAGGGGCATATTTTTATGAGATTCTCTGCTTTTGCGGCAGAAACCATATTGTGATTAATTTTAAGCTGTCCCATATTGCCCTCCTATATAAGCTTGCGGTCACAGATGAGACCAAAAAGTGCTTCTGTCTGATCCTCACTGGAGCCTTCAAAGCTTGTTTTTTCAGTGTTTTTCTCGGGCGGGAAAATTCTTTCCACCTGAGTTGCAGAGCCTGAAAGTCCGTAGTGATTTGCGTCCTTGTCGCCAAAATCGTCCATGGAAATAAAGGATACTGCATCATCTGTAAGAGTCTGTTTCACCTTGTAGGAAGGAAGACGGGGGGAGTTGATGTCCCCTTCTGCCGAAATGAGGCAGGGGAATGAAACTTTCATTTTAACAACCTTGTTGTCAAGGGAAGCAGTGAGAGTCATTCCGTTGTCTGTTACATCGTCAACAGAGAGAACATTGGATACATTGGGAATTGAAAGATATTCCGCAACCTCGGAGCCAACCTGTGCTGTGTCGCCGTCGGTGGTCTGCTTGCCGCAGATAATAACATCAAAATCGCCCATTTTGCGAATGCCCTGGGAAAGAGTGTAGGCAGTTGCCAGAACATCGGCACCGGCAAAGCGACGGTCAGAAAGCACGGTTCCCGACTGTGCTCCCATGCACACAGATTCTTCGATAATGGATTTTGCTTGTGGGGGTCCCATTGTGACAGTTTTTACACTGCCGCCGTATTTTTCACACAGAGACAAAGCAAGCTCCAGACCGTAGAGGTCGTAGGGATTCATTTTGCTTTGAACACCGTCCCTTTTAAGAACACCGGTTACAGGGTCAACTTCAACATTGGAAGAGCCCGGCACCTGTTTTATACAAACAAGAATTCTCATTTCCCTGATCTCCTTTCAAACCTTGTTTGAATATTTAATTTTAGCCTTAGCAACCAACACTAAAGGCGGTTTTTTCAAAAGTTGCCGCAACGCAGATTCCGCCATCGGCAGATTGGAGGTGAACATAGTAACCTCCGGGTATTTCTTCCCGGCATACTTCAAGCTCATCGCCAAGATATGCCGGATTTTTGTAAAGAATTTTCACATTGTCAAATTCAAAATCAAAAGGGAGTGCATCCATAAGAAGCTCGGCACTCTTCTGATTGTTCAGATGACGATTGGTGTCTATTTCTTTGTTGGCAACACGGACTTTATACATAGGCTCCGGATTATTTAAAAGCTCCGGTTTTCTGTAAGAGAAGAAATCGTCTTCAAAATCATAAATTTCATATGCCGACTGCATTTCGGGCGGAATTTTTGCAATTTTACCGTTTTCGGAATCAAACAAAAACCAGTTTGCAATGCTTTTGGCTACCGTCTCGCCATTCTGAATGAGAATGCAGCCCCTTTCAGAGGTCACTCCTCTGACATTTTTCACTGCGGTAAACACTTCAATGTCACAATTTGTTCTTACCTTTTTTTCAAAACGGACATTTATGCCCTGAATAAGCCATGCACGCTTCATTTCGCGAAGCTTTTCTATGCCATAGCCCAGACGGTCCGAATCTTTTGTTGAAACATCCTGAATAATGTCGAGAACTGAGCCTGTTTTTATGGTGTCAAAATCTTTATAGTCACCATATCTTGTTTCATATATATGAGTGTACATAAATTCACCTTTACTCAGCTTATGAGACTTCCGTCGGAAATGTCGTCCAATCTGTCGGGAGAGAGAACCGAAAGCTTGTCGCCGTCTGATGCTGCAAGAATCATACCCTGTGAGAGCACGCCTCTGAGCTTCACAGGCTTGAGATTTGTTACAACAACAACTTTTTTGCCCACAAGCTCTTCGGGCTTGTAATATTTTGCAATTCCTGAAACAATCTGTCTTACTTCGTCACCGATTTTTATCTGTGACACAAGAAGCTTGTCGGCACCTTCAACGGGTTTTGATTCAAGAACCACACCAACCTTCATTTCCACCTTGCAAAAATCGTCTATGCCGATTTCAGAAGGAGCTTCGGGCTCAGATTTTTTATCTGCCTTTTTGTCAGCTTTCTTTTCTTCTTTTTTGGGTTCTTCTTTTTCTTCTTCGCCAAACATATCCCTTGACACTTCTTCAAGCTTTTTAGCTTCGTCAAGACGGGCAAAGAGAGGTGTTGCTTCGCCAACGGTAACCTCCTTGTCGGAATTGAACTTCTGAACGGTTTCGTAAGCTGTTTCCGCTGTGTTTATCTGTTCAAAGATTTTAGCAGAAGTTTCGGGCATAAAGGAAGAAAGAAGCACACCAATGAAGCGGATACCTTCGAGAAGGTTGCAAAGAACAGTTTTGAGTCTGTCGCTTTTTGCTTCATCTTTAGCAAGTGCCCAGGGCATTGTTTCATCGATATATTTGTTGCAACGGCGTGCAAGAGCCATAATGAGTTCGAGAGAATCGGCAACCTTAAGCTCTTTCATGCGGTCTGAAACCTGTCTGACTGTGTCTTCGCAAAGAGAAACAAGCTCTTCATCAACAGCTTCTGTCACGCAGGGGTTCTTCATTGTTTTGCCAAAATATTTTGTTGCCATTGCAACAGTTCTGTTAACAAGATTTCCGAGGGTGTTGGCAAGGTCGGCATTGTAGCGGGCAATTATTGTTTCAAGGGTAATTGTGCCGTCGGATGCAAAGGGCATTTCACGGAGAACATAGTATCTTATTGCATCAACTCCGAAATGCTTTACAAGGTCATCGGCATACATTACATTGCCCTTTGATTTGCTCATTTTGTCGTTGCCCGAAAGAAGCCATGGGTGACCGAAAATCTGCTTGGGAAGAGGTTCGCCCAGAGCCATAAGCATAATTGGCCAGTAGATTGTGTGGAAACGGAGAATGTCTTTTCCGATAACATGAACATTTGCCGGCCAGTATTTGCGGTAAAGGTCGGAATTGTCTTCGGTGTCATAGCCCAGTGCTGTGATATAGTTTGAAAGAGCATCTATCCACACATAGATAACATGCTTGTCATCAAAGGTTACCGGAACGCCCCACTTAAAGGAGGTTCTGGAAACACAAAGGTCCTGAAGTCCCGGCTTGAGGAAGTTGTTGACCATTTCCTTGCGTCTTGATTCAGGCTGAATAAAATCGGGATTTTCTTCAATGTGCTTCATAAGAGCGTCCTGATATTTGCTCATTTTGAAGAAGTATGCTTCTTCCTTTGTTTCGGTTACAGGTCTGCCGCAGTCGGGACATTTGCCGTCTACCGCCTGGGTTTCGGTAAAGAAGCTTTCACAGGGAACACAGTAGAGCCCGGAATATTCGCTCTTATATATATCGCCCTTGTCATAGAGCTTTTTAAAAATCTTCTGAACTGTTGCTTCGTGGTAATCATCGGTGGTTCTGATGAACTTGTCGTAGCTTGTGTTCATAAGATCCCAAATGCTTTTGATTTCGCCGGCAACTCCGTCAACATACTGTTTTGGGGAAATGCCGCATTCATTTGCTATCTGTTCGATTTTCTGACCGTGTTCATCGGTTCCGGTAAGGAAAAATACATCCTTGCCGATGAGGCGGTTATATCTTGCAATAGCGTCGGTTAAAACCACTTCATAGGTGTTGCCTATATGAGGCTTTCTTGATGTGTAGGCAATAGCCGTGGTTATATAGAATTTTTCTTTTTCCATTGTTTCTATCGTTCCTCTCTTATTTGTGCAAATGAGCACAAAGTTATACATTTTTTATTATATCATTAATTTACAGAATTTACAAGGAAAATTTGTTTATTGTCGAAATTTATTTTGAATACAAACTCATGGTTTACAAGACAATAAAATACTGATACAATAGTCGGTGAAGGTGATAAAAACTATGAATGAGAAAAAGTATTATCTTTGTATAGATTTAAAAAGCTTTTATGCCTCTGTGGAATGCATCGAAAGAGGTCTCGACCCCATGAGGACAAATCTTGTTGTGGCAGATTCTGCCCGCACCGAAAAAACAATTTGTCTTGCCGTAACACCGAGTCTCAAGGCCTATTCAATTCCCGGACGGGCAAGACTTTTTGAGGTTGTTCAGAAGGTCAGGGGAATAAACGCAGAGCGTTTGAAAAAAGCTCCGGGAAGAAGATTTCAGGGGAAATCCTTCGATGCATCTGAGCTTTCGGCAAATCCGTCTCTTGAGCTTGACTACATTGTTGCTCCGCCCCGCATGGCATATTATATGAAATACAGCACCCGGATTTATGATATATATCTGAAATATGTGTCTCACGACGACATTCATGTTTATTCCATTGATGAAGTGTTTATGGACATAACAAGCTATCTTGCAACTGCAGGACAAACCCCCAGAGAGTTTGCAATGACCGTAATCCGTGATGTTTTCAAAACTACCGGTATAACCGCCACTGCAGGTATAGGCGAAAATATGTATCTTGCAAAAATCGCCATGGATATTGTGGCTAAAAAAATGCCTGCCGATGAATACGGAGTGAGAATTGCCGAGCTTGACGAAATATCCTATCGTAAAAAGCTGTGGAATCACAGACCTCTCACCGATTTCTGGCGTATCGGACAAGGATATTCAAAAAAACTTGAGGCAAACTGCCTCTACACAATGGGCGACATTGCAAGATTTTCAATGACTCCCCACGGAGAAGACCGCCTGTACAAGCTTTTCGGCATAAATGCAGAGCTTTTAATTGACCACGCCTGGGGCTGGGAGCCATGCACAATTGCAGACATAAAAAATTATCGCCCCGAAAACAAAAGCCTTTCAACAGGTCAGGTTCTTCATTGCCCCTATGATTTTGACAAAACAAGGCTCATTGTCCGTGAAATGGTGGAGCTTTTGTGTCTTGACCTTGTGGAAAAGAGACTTGTTACCGACCAGATTGTACTGACTGTGGGCTACGATGTGGAAAACCTTACAAACAGTAAAATAAGTCAGCATTACAAGGGCGAGATAACAATCGACCACTACGGAAGAAAAATTCCAAAGCACGCCCACGGCACTGCAAACATCTGCCGTCAGACATCGTCGGGAGTTCTTATTGTCAAAGAGGTTATGAAGCTTTTTGACCGTATTGTTGACAAAAATATGCTCTGCCGGAGAGTGACAATATGTGCAAATCGTGTTGTTCCCGAAGAAAGTGTGACGGAAAAATGCGAACACTATCAGTTTGACTGGTTCACCGACTACGAAGAAGAAAAGAAGCTCAGAGAATCCGAAGAAAAAACCCTGAAAAAAGAGCGCAAAATTCAGGAAACCACAATCAGTCTGCAAAAGCGTTTCGGGAAAAATGCAATTCTTAAAGGATTTAATCTCAAGGAAGGAGCCACAACCATCGACCGCAATTCTCAGATTGGAGGTCACAAGGCGTAAAATATGGAAAACGAAGACATTATCCACCTGCCCCATTACCGTTCAAAAAAAAGAAAGCCAATGTCTGCCCATGACCGCGCGGCACAATTCGGGGCATTTGCCGCCCTCACAGGTTATGAGGACGCAGTTGAAGAAACTGCAAGACGAACCGATGCCAGAATGGAAATTGACGAAACGGTGAAGGAAGAAATAAACTTCCGGCTTGTGTATCTGGCAGAGGGGAAGCTTCCGTCACCGGTAGTTTCAATAACCTATTTTGTTGAAGACGAAAAGAAATCCGGCGGAAGATATATCACCGCTGTGGGTTCAGTCACAAAAATTGACACTTTTACACGGACAGTACGAATGGAAGATTTGAGAGAGATTCCAATTGATAACATTTTGTCTGTTGAGGGGGAGGCATTTAAAAATTTCGGTTTATCAACCGACAGTTGATATTTCACATTTTATCAACCAGAAAGTTTTTGACATCGCCCTGTAATTGTGTTATGATGAAATCGGAGTGATGAAAATGATAAACACCGACTCTTTAGCTGAAAATTTAAAAAAATACAGACAAATGAGGGGTATGTCTCAGGCAGAGCTTGCAAGACTTTTGTTTGTTTCGCCCCAAAGCGTGTCGAAATGGGAAACCGGTACATCGGTTCCCGACATCGCAAATCTTTGTGCTCTTGCAAATGCTCTCGGCCTCTCCTGCGACAAGCTTCTTGAGGACGACAATGAGGACTCTGTGAAATACTTTCTGGGAATAGACGGCGGAGGAACAAAAACCGATGCCGTGCTTTTTGACCAGAGCGGAAAAATTCTTTCACGAAAGCTTTGTGAAGGATGCAATCCAAATGTTATCGGCATGGAAAGATGCTGTGAAATACTCGGAAGCATTGTTGACGAAATGAAATCCTTCGGAGTTAAAATCCGGGGAATTTTTGCAGGTGTTGCAGGCAGCGGAGTGGGAGATAATGGAAGAATAATTTGCGATTACCTGAAAAACAACCACTGCAGCTGTCCGGTTAGGGTTTGCTCCGACTCGCTGAATGTCATTTCAAGCATAAGAGGATGCACCGACGGAATATCGGTCATCTGGGGCACAGGATTTACCGTGACGGTTCACAAAGAGGGAACACTCAGGCGCTTTGCCGGCTGGGGCTACCTTTTTGATGAATACGCAAGCGGCTATGCCATAGGCAGGGCTGTTCTCATGCACTGTCTGAAATGTCACGACCTGACCGAAGAAAAAAGCCTTCTTGCCCAAATGGCAGAAAGCAAGCTCGGCGGCGGAATAAACGACAGGCTTTCTTACATATATTCCATGGGCAAGGACTACATTGCCTCCTTTGCACGGACAGCCTTTGAGGCATATGACAAAGGAGATAAAAAGGCAGAGAGTATAATCCGCGAGAGCATTTTTTATCTGGCAGACACCGTAAATCACGCAATCAAAGAAACCGGCTGTGAAAAAAACATTGTCATTTCAGGCGGCCTCACCGCAAATTCCGAAATTCTTGAAAAATTTCTTAAAGAAAGACTGATGGCGGGTGTACGGGTTATGATTCCCGGGCTTCCTCCGGTTTACGGTGCATGTTTGTCCTGCCTCAATGAGAACGGAATGGGCGAATATGCCACAGAGGAATTTGAAAATAATTTTAAAAAGGATTATTGTAAAAAATAAGGAGGCTAACTATGCAGAAAACGGAAATGAGAAACCCCAAAACTACTCATATTGACAAAATGGACACTGCATCTATGATAAAAATTATAAACGAAGAAAACTACAATTCCGTAAAAGCTGTCGAAAACGCTTCGGAGGCAATCGGCAAAGCCATTGACATTGTTGCAGATGCCTTTGAAAACGGTGGCAGGCTCATCTATGTCGGTGCCGGAACATCGGGCAGACTTGCAGTGAGCGATGCGGCAGAGTGTCCTCCGACCTACGGCGTTGAATATGGTATGGTTGAAGCAATAATTGCCGGCGGCGAAAAGGCAATTGTCCGTGCACAGGAAAACATTGAAGACCAGGCGGCACAAGGCGAGGCAGACATTCTTGCCAAAGCAATCACTGCAAAGGATGTGGTTATGGGAATTTCCGCATCGGGCAACGCAAGCTATGTGACAGCGGCAATGGAAGCGGCAAAAAGAAACGGTGCAACACTTCTTTCGCTTTCAAGCAATGATGACTGCCGCATAGGCAGAATTTCAGATGTTCACATTTTCACCGATACCGGAGCTGAAGTTGTGACAGGTTCCACAAGAATGAAGGCGGGCAATGCTCAGAAAATGGTTCTCAATATGATTACAACCTGTGCAATGATTAAAACAGGCAAGGTTTACGAAAACTTTATGATAAACCTGAAACCCACAAACATAAAGCTCCGTGCAAGAATGATTGGAATTGTTTCGGACATTTGTAATGTAGATGCAGAGACGGCTGAAACGCTTTTGGAAGAAAATGATTTTTCAATAAGAAAAGCTATTGAAGCATACGGAAAATGATGCTGTAATAACAAAAAAGACAGGGTATAAGAGACATACTCTAAAGGACAGTAAACGGAGCAGTGAAAATCACTGCTCCGTTTAGCTACTATAAAAACAATCTAATTCCCATTTTAAAGGGTTTGTGTCTATGTATTCCCATATCGTTTGATAATCTTTTTCGCCACGAATAATGTGGTCGTGATATGAGCGTTGCCATATTTTTTCGTTATCTGTATTATGTATCTTTTTTGACACATTCATTTTTAGAAATCCCACCATTTTATCAATAACAGAACGATGGTATTGTAGGGGCGATTCACGAATCGCCCGTTTTTCATCAGCATTGTAAATTTCTATAATCAAATGAATATGATTTGGCATAATAATATATTTAGGAATTGATACATTAAACCTGTCGGGTAATATTTCAATAATTTGTTTTACAATTTCTCCGTATTGTGTTAATTTATTTTCGGGCAATTCGTGAATCGCCCCTACGATATTTGAAAACAAATATTTCCTATTGTGTGTACATATCGTGATAAAATATGAACCATTTTGTGAATAATCATATCCTTTTAATCTTGTCGGTTTTCGCTTTGGCAAGTCCATATTATCATCCCTATCTTATTTCTTGTTCTAAATTATCAAACAAATTTGATTTAAAGAAATCCCGAATTGAAATATTTAATCCATCGCACATCTTTTTTATTGTGGATATAGTTGCACTGTTATTTCTACCACCAACAATATTACTTAATGTAGATTGAGTTATGCCACTAATGGTTGCAAGTTTATTTACAGTTATTTTGTTTTCCTCACAGAGTTCAAGAATTCTTAATTTAGTCGCTTCTCCTATATTCATTTTTTACCACCTCAAAATTATTTTAACTATTTTGAGTTGAAATAATTACCTCTTTTGAGTTGACTTTTAAAGTTCAATATGCTATTATATTATTACAAATAAAAAATTGGAGGTAAAAAATGAAAAAAAGATTACAAGGATTGATCGCAGGTGTTCTGATTGGTGCAATGCTGACAAGCGGGGTTGTGTTCGCTAAAAACATTCACGAAACAATAAACGCAGTTTATATGAATGTAAAATTGGTAATTGACGGAGAGGAAATCACACCGAAAGATGCAAATGGAAACATTGTTGAACCATTTATTTACAACGGAACAACATATCTTCCCGTAAGAGCGATAGGCGAAGCATTTAACAAAGATGTCCATTGGGACGGCGAAACTGCAACTGTTTATGTAGGGGATATTGTTAAGGCCGCAAAAGAGGTTTATTTATATGATAAGCCGTATATTGAGTGTGGAAATTCATCGGAGTTTATTGCTGGAAAATCAAAAGATTTTACATATTTGGAAAACATATCTACTAAATATATAGGATTTGACTTGACAGAATATGAAAAAAATGAAGAAAACGGTCGTTCATATTACAAAAATTATGTAATCTATCCTTTAAATGGATTAGCCAAAAAAGTGAAAGGAACATTTATGCCAACACATAAATTTGGTTCTGCTGAATATCAATTTGATTTTTATAATGAAAGCGGGAAATTGTTATATCAATCACCTATTATGACGAATGCGACTGCACCTATTGATTTTGAGTTTGAAACAAAAAATGCAATAAACTTAAAAATCCAATGTGTAGCAAATGATAAAGGACATTATGGACCTATTTGTACAATTAACAATATAACAATTCTAACAACAGACTATTAATTGTCCGCTACTGTAACAAGCAGGGAAAATGTATCACATCTTCCAATTATTTAGGATATCCTAAGACCTTATAAGAACGGGCGATTCGTGAATCGCCCCTACGATAAATGGCTGAACGAAATCAATCGTTCAGCCGTTTAAAATTACTGTCCTTACGAGCGCACCTCATACGCCCTGTCTTTTTTGTTTGAAAAAATTTATCTTGTTGTAATAATTACAGCTCTGTCTGCATCGTTCCAGTCAACTGTGCATCCGAAGGCTTCAGCCACTGCTCTTGCAGGAACAAGAGTTCTGCCATCCTCAATCTGAGCGGCAACATCGAGGGTTTTAACCTCGGAGCCAACCTTCATTTCCTTTGAACCGATTACAAGCTCAACGGACAAATCGCCTTTGGTTGCAGTGATTTTCTGATTTGCTCCATCCCATTCTACATCTGCTCCGAGAGCTTCGAAAATTGCACGGAGGGGAACAAGGGTTCTGCCCTCTTTTATTGTGGGAAGAACATCAAAAAGCACCTTTTCTCTGTCAATCATAACTCTGATAACTGCAGGCTTTTTGATTTTTGCAATATACTGTGTTTCCTTGCGGGTTTCGTCCTTTACATCAACAAACACATAGCCTGTGTCAAAAATATCTTTGATGTGTACATCGTGGAAGCTGAGTGATTCATCGGTAAACACATTTTTAATGCATGAGCAGAAAACTCTCTGACTTTCAGGGTCTTCCAGTGAATAATCCAATGTGTCTCCGTTGTTGCTTGATTCAACAAGATAGCCGAGGTTGTAGAAATAATCGTAATATGAAGCAACGGGATCCGTAAAATATACTTTACCGTTGATGTCGGTGTAGCCGGAAAGTGACCATTCCTCTTCGGGATAGGTTTCTCCGAATTTAAGACCGTCATTGTATTCCGAGCCGTATATTACTTTTTCGAAGCTTCTCCAGTTAAGACCTTCGTATGCAGGAGTTTGTGACATTTCACCGTTTTCATCAAGGAAGTAGATTGTGTATGATGATTTGTAGGTTTCGGGGTTATAAACCGATACTCTGCCGCCGATGAGAGTTTTGACAATCTCATCGCCGTTTGTATCAACAAGGTACATATGCTCCAGGTCATTGTCACCGATTTTGTCTTCTGAGCCTTCGATTGTCACATAGAATCCGTCTGTGCTTTCAAGACCGCCGGGAAAATAATTTGTTGCAGGGTAAATGTCATGCACCTCAAAATCAATAAGATTATTCTGAACATATGAGCCGTCTGCATAGTAAGTTGTTTCTGCAATTACAGTTTTCCCGGTTGCCTCATCGGTAGCGGAATACATATATCCGCCGATGCGTTCTGCATTGGGAACAGTTTCTGAGGGGGCGTCCTTTATTGTTGCAACAATTTCAAAATAGGGATTGTCGAAAACATTGCCGTTTTCTTCTTCGTGCCATGCAAAAGCATTTACCGACATAAGCACGCTGAGTGCAAGCACAAGAGAAATAAGTTTTTTCATTGGTAATCATCTCCATAATTTTTTTGTTTATTTTACCACAAACTCAAAAATATGGCAATACTTTATTTTCCTTTAGCTTGCCAAATATACTTGAAAATATTTGTAAATAGTGTATAATATAAGCATAACACTCAAAGGAGATAACCTTATGAAAAAAGTTTCCTTCTGCACTCTGGGGTGCAAGGTTAATCAATATGAAACAGAAGCAATGATAACCCTGTTTAAAGATGCAGGATATGAAATAGCCGATTTTGGCGAGGTGTGTGATGTATATGTGATAAACACCTGCACAGTTACAGGCACGGGCGAGCGGAAATCACGGCAGATGATAAACCGCGCCCATCAGAAAAATCCCGATGCTCTCATTGCCGTTGTGGGCTGCTACAGTCAGGTGGAGCCTGAAAAGGTGAGCCGAATGGATGGGGTTGACATTGTTCTGGGAACCAAGGACAGACACCTCATTGTCAGTCTTGTTGAAGAAAAATTAAAATCTGCTCAAAATGAGTGCAGCATTTGTGTTGATGACATTATGAAGCAGAGAGAATACGAAGAGCTGTGGATAACCTCCTATGAAGATAAGACACGGGCTTTTGTGAAAATTGAAGAAGGCTGCACCGAATTTTGCTCCTATTGCATAATCCCCTATGCAAGAGGTCCTGTGAGAAGCAGAAGTCTTGAAAGCCTTCGAAGGGAAGTTGAACTTTTAAGCCAGAACGGCTACCGTGAAATTGTCCTCACAGGAATCCACATTGGTTCCTACGGCAGAGACCTTGACGGTGTCGGTCTTGCCGATGCAGTGGAGACAGTGTGCAGTGTTGATGGTGTTGAAAGAGTGAGGCTTGGCTCCGTTGAACCGAGAGTTCTGACCGACGAATTTGTAAAAAGAATAAGCTCATCGCCAAAAGTATGCGACCATTTTCACATTTCTCTTCAGAGCGGATGCGACCGTACACTAAAGAATATGAACCGCAAATACACAACCGATGAATACCGTATGGCAGTAAAAAGACTCAGGAATGCTTTTGAAAATCCTGCCATAACAACCGACATAATAACAGGCTTCCCCGGAGAAACAAGAGAAGATTTTGAGCAATCTCTTAAATTTATGAAGGAAATAGAATTCAGTGAGGTTCACATTTTCCCCTTTTCTCCCCGAAAAGGCACAAAGGCGGCAGATATGGACTGCCAGGTTGAGAAAAAAGAAAGAGAAGCCCGTGCAAGGGAAATGATTGCCGAGGGCAAAATTCTTCATGAAAAATATGTGGCAGGCTGTGTGGGCAAAATTTTTCCTGTTCTTTTTGAACGGAAGGTGGCTGACGGAATTTACAAGGGACATATGTCAAATTATGTAAGGGTCCGTGCCCGGAGCACCGAAGACATAAGCCACAAAATTCTCGATGTGGCACTTGTTTCCTATGATTCAAAAGGAGCAGAAGGAAAGATTGTTTCAGATTGAAAGGAAAGGATGATATAAATGCTTGATTTTACTTATTATGCACCCACAAAGGTACACTTTGGAAAAGGAAAACACAGGGAAGTCGGAAAAATAATCAAGGAATACGGATTTACAAATATAATGCTTCAGTACGGTCAGGGAAGCATCAAAAAAAACGGGGTGTTTGATGAAATAATGACATCTCTCCGTGAAAACGGAATTAATGTTGTTGAAATGGGCGGTGTTGAACCCAACCCCAAAATTTCATTTGTGAGAAAAGCAATTGAGGTTGCACGGAAAAACAAGGTGGAAATGATTCTTGCAGTGGGAGGCGGAAGTGTTCTTGATTCTTCCAAATACACTGCATCGGGAGCAATGTATGAAGGGGATGTGTGGGATTTTCCCCAAAGAAAAGCAAGCCCCGACAAGGCTCTCCCTGTGGGTGCAATTTTAACCATTTCGGCGGCAGGCAGTGAAATGAGCTCATCTGCTGTTATTTCAAACGAGGAGCTGAATATGAAAAGAGGCTACAACAGCGACTTTAACCGTTGTCTTTTTGCAATCTGCAATCCGGAGCTTACCTACACCGTCAGCCCCTATCAGACTGCTTGCGGAATTGTGGACATTATGGCACACACAATGGAGCGTTATTTCTCAATTTGTCCGTCCACGCCTCTCACTGACTCAATTTGCGAGGCACTTTTAAGGACTGTGGTTTCGGCAGGCAAAATTCTTATGGAAAAACCTGACAACTATAACGCCCGCGCCGATGTTATGTGGGCATCGAGTCTTTCACACAACGACCTCACAGGCTGCGGACGGGAGAACGCCCTTGCGGTTCATCAGCTTGAACATGCTCTCAGCGGCGAATTTGACCACATTGCTCACGGAGCAGGTCTTGCGGTGCTTTTCCCTGCATGGGCAAGGTATATGTATAAGCACAATCCCCACCGTTTTGCTCAGTTTGCACGCAATGTCTGGTATGTTACCGAAGCAGATGACGAAGGAGCGGCTCTTCTTGGCATTGAAAAAATGGAAGGCTTCTTTTCTCAGCTTAAGATGCCTCTTAAATTGAGAGACTTTAAAATTGATTCATCGTCTGCATCAAGGCTTGCCGACCTTTGCACCTTCGGAAAACAGAGAACGGTTAAAAGCTATGTGGAAATGGATTATGATGTGATAAAAGAAATTTTCGAAAGCGGTTATTAAAGCACACCCCGTCAGCACAATTGCTTACGGGGTGTTTTCAGTTCTGGTCGCCAAGTGTTAATTTTGACTTGACTGATTTAATATATTCCGACGGAGTCTGACCGGTGCTTTTTTTAAACATTCTTGAAAAGTAGTGAATCGAGCCAAAGCCCACCTTTTCGGAAATCTGGGTGTTTGAATACTCACCCGAGCGGAGCATTGCCTTTGCTTCGCGGATTCGCAGGGAGTTGATGTATTCAAGGACTGTTATGCCATATTCCTGACGGAAGGCACGGCAGAGGGTTGTTTTGTTCATTGCAAAAAGAAAACAAAGGTTATCAAGAGTGATTTTGCCGGTGTAATTTTCTTTTATATATTGATGCACCGCACCAATGGCAGAGGTTGACACAGAACCACCGGACAAAGGGGTGTCGGGAGCTTCGCTTCCTCTCACCAAAGAAATGAGAAAGGATTCAAGACTGATTTTAAGAAGCTGGTCTGCGCCGAAGGGATAGGTTTTTCGTTTCGTCATGCGGGAAGTGTTGGGAACATCGTAGGGCGGTTCAAAAACATTCATTCCCTCCTGCAAAACCCTCGACAGGGTTTTTGTCTGTTCGGCAGTGAGAGTGGTGGGTTTTTTTGAAAATGGAATAAGCTCATCACTTTCGCATTCAAACCCCACAATTATCACATTGGGAGCCACGGTGTCTGAGGTTGTCAGTGAGTGAATTTCATTGGGGCGGTGAATAATCATCTGATTGACACAGAGCTCGCCGGAAAAGTTTTCGGAATACACCGACAGAGTGCCCTTGTCAACATACAAAAGCTCACAGAAATTGTGGGAGTCATTGCTGGTGTGATAGTGATTTGTAAATTCGAAATAATGAATGTTGGCAATTTTGGTTACATTCATCTGGGTGTTAAAGCTGTGAAGGTTAAATTCCAATTTGTTTTCCCTTCCTTCGTATTCATATAATGCAATTATAATACATTTTCAAAATAAAAACAAGCATCAACTAAGAAAAGTGACTTCGCCCCACCGTCTGCGGCGGCGAGTACGAAGCATTGTTGCTTTTCTTAAGCCATGTGCATTCCCAAAAGCAACGCTTTTCAAAAAAATTTGCACGGCATTATAATCAAATTTTTTTTGATTTATTAAGAACGCATTTTCCCATAAAGCAAAAAGACTGCCCCATTTCCGGGACAGTCTTTTGAAGTCATATTATAACTGAGGACCTGCTGCAACCAATGCTTTACCTGCATCATTACCTGTGTATTTGTCAAAGTTTTTAACAAAACGGGAAGCGAGGTCTTTAGCTTTGTTATCCCATTCAGATGCATCTGCATATGTGTCACGGGGATCGAGGATTCCTGTGTCAACACCGGGAAGCTCTGTGGGAACTGCAAGGTTGAAGTAGGGAATGGTTTTGGTGTCGGCTTTGAGAATTGAGCCGTCAAGGATAGCATCGATGATACCGCGGGTATCTTTAATGGAAATTCTCTTGCCTGTACCGTTCCAGCCTGTGTTTACGAGATATGCTTTAGCTCCGCTCTTTTCCATCTTCTTAACAAGCTCTTCGGCATATTTTGTGGGATGGAGTTCGAGGAATGCCTGACCAAAGCAAGCTGAGAATGTGGGAGTGGGTTCGGTGATACCGCGTTCTGTTCCTGCAAGCTTTGAAGTGAAGCCGGAGAGGAAGTAGTACTGAGCCTGTTCGGGTGTGAGAATTGAAACAGGGGGAAGTACACCGAAAGCATCTGCAGAAAGGAAGATAACATTTTTTGCATCGGGAGCTGCTGATACAGGACGAACTATTTTCTCGATGTGATCGATAGGATATGATACACGGGTATTTTCTGTAACAGAACCATCTGCAAAATCACAAACGCCGTTTTCGTCAACTGTAACATTTTCCAGAAGAGCATTGCGTTTTATAGCCTTGTAGATATCGGGTTCTGATTCTTTGTCAAGGTTAATAACTTTAGCATAGCAGCCGCCTTCAAAGTTGAATACACCGTTGTCATCCCAGCCGTGCTCGTCATCGCCGATGAGGAGTCTCTTGGGATCTGTGGAAAGGGTGGTTTTACCTGTACCGGAAAGACCAAAGAAGAGGGCAGTGTTTTTGCCGTCCATATCGGTGTTTGCCGAGCAGTGCATTGAAGCCATGCCCTTTAAGGGGAGGTAATAGTTCATCATAGAGAACATACCTTTTTTCATTTCACCGCCGTACCATGTGTTTAAGATAACCTGTTCACGGGAGGTGATGGTGAATACTGCAGCAGTTTCGGAGTTAAGTCCGAGCTCCTTATAATTTTCTACCTTTGCTTTGGAAGCATTGTAGCAAACAAAATCAGGCTCGAAGTTTTCCAATTCTTCTGCTGTGGGGTTGATAAACATATTCTTAACAAAGTGAGCCTGCCAAGCAACTTCCATTATAAAACGGATAGCCATTCTGGAGTCTGCATTTGTACCGCAAAATACATCCTGAACATAGAGTTTCTTGCCGGAAAGTTCTTTTACTGCGATTTTCTTGAGCTCTGCCCATGTTTCTTCACTGCAGGGGTGGTTATCATTTTTGAATTCTTCGGATGTCCACCATACTGTATCCTTGGAGTTTTCATCCATAACAATAAACTTATCCTTAGGTGAACGTCCTGTGTAGATACCTGTCATAACATTAACCGCACCAAGCTCTGTTTCCTGTCCTTTTTCGAATCCTTCAAGAGCGG
>JAZNUS010000210.1:0-3417 GCA_045592485.1 Clostridia bacterium
AATCGCCCCTACAACACATTTGAACAATTTGCTTTTCAATCTCCCCTACAAACCCCAACCTAAAACACTTCACACGAAAAAATCCGCGGAGCAAGCCGCGGATTTTTAATTTGCAGTATTCTCTTTTTATTCGTCAATCCACATATACGCACGAACCTTTGTGTGTCCGTTCCCTGCCATGTAGCGCATTTCGGTTTTAAGCTTTCCTTCGCATTTGAGCTGCCAGAGCACATCATACACAAGCCGTGCATCCTGAACGAGGTGATGCTCTTCGGGCCAGATATCTTTCATGTCGTTGTAAACTGCCATTTCAAGATCATCGAAGTAAAGGGGAGCTTCTCTTTTTCCTGTGAGAAGCTTAACAATTCTGTTGTAGCCTTCTCTGTAGGCATTGGGGGTAACCTCGCAAACAGGTTCAACTCCCGAAAGAGTTGCATCGGTAACATTTATGCCGTCCCTTGTGATTTCACACACACGATGGAGTGGAAGCTGCATAACCTCACCCTTTGCATCGTCGGGGAATGCGAAACGGGTTGTTGCCATGTAGGTTCCGTCTTCTGCCATAAGGGTTGCCATTGGTCTTGTTACACGGAGAGCAAAAATCTTTTCGGGTTCTCTGAGATTAAGAAGAACAGAAACATTGTCGGTGTACATTTCGGAAAGCGTAAGCGCCATTGCTTCGGGAATTGATTTGCCCTGTCTTATGAACCGGTCAACCATATAGGTTCTGACTTCAACACAGCTTACATGAGAGCCGTCTTTGAGCTTGGGGAAGAAAGCATCTTCAACAAAAGCTCTGTCTCTGAAGGAAAAGCCTTCGTTTTCAAGAAGTGTGCAAACCTCCTGAGCTTTTTCCTTGTAGCCGATTCCTCTGCCGGTTCCGTTTGTTATGTATGCCATGTCCTGATTTTCCGAAAGGAAAGGATGGGCAAAGGCGTAGGTCAGAGGGTTACCGCCCGGCCTTGTGTGGGCAATACCGATTGTACCGGGAAGATTGAGAGCATCGGTTGTGTTGATAAGGGTGTCAACATCACCGAAAACCTTGCGGTAGAAAATTCTGCCGTCGTGAATTGTTGCAATACCTGTGCACACTCCGCCGTCGAATGCCTGCTGGCGTCTGAGCATTTCAAGGAGCTTGGGAGCGGCTTTTTCTGTTCCTGCATAACCTGCAATATTACACATATCTGTGACCTCCGTGTTTTGATTTGAAATCAATTATGTTATTGCTATTGTAACACCGAAAGTTATTTTTGTCCATAGCATTTTATCTGTTTTATCATTATATTTTGTTATAATTTCAATAGACTATATCTATATAGTGACAAACAGGTTAATTTGTGATATACTGTTAAAAACAAATAATAATTTATCCGGGTGAAACTATGCGTATTTTATATGACAGCAAAAAAATTGAATACAAAAAACCTTTCGGTGCACTTAAAATAAATGAGAGCTGCACCATAAGCATTAAAATTCCCACAAGCTGCAAAACCCTTGGGGTTTGTGTGAGGCTGACCAACGACAACACGGGAAATGAATCAGAAATTGCTTTGACTTTTGCCGGTTCAGAGGGTGATTATGACAAATTCTGCAAGGATTTTTCACTTCAGGAAACAGGGCTTTATTTTTACCATTTTTTCATAAAAACCAAGGAAAGTGATTTTGAGCTTTTTCGCCACGAATACAGCGACACCAACATTGGCGAAGGAAAGCGCTGGCAGCTCACCTGCTATCCCGAGGATTTCACCGTTCCAAAAAGCTTTCAGGGAAGGGTTATGTATCAGATTTTTCCCGACAGGTTCTATGCAAAAGAACCAATCCTCACCCAAGGAAAGCTTGAACCCTTCTGGATTCACGAAAACAAAAACGATGTGCCCCACCATCTGCCCGACCAGCAGGGCGAGGTCAGAAACAACGATTTTTACGGGGGCAATCTCAGGGGAATCACATCGAAGCTTGACTACATCACATCTCTTGGAGTGTCAATAATTTATCTGAATCCGATTTTTATGGCGTATTCCAATCATCGCTACGACACAAGCGACTACAAAAAAATTGACCCGATGCTCGGAGGTGACGAGGATTTCCAGGTGCTTTGCACCGAGGCTCACAAAAGAGGCATAAAGATTATTCTCGACGGTGTTTTTTCACACACAGGAAGCAACAGCATCTATTTTGACAAGGAGAAAATCTTTGGAAACGGTGCCTTTCAGAACTTTGCCTCTCCCTACAGAAAATGGTTCAGCTTTGGCAGCACCGACGATGAATACACCGCCTGGTGGGGAATTAAGACTCTGCCATGTGTTAACGAAACAGAGGAAAGCTATCTTGACTACATCATCAACGACGAAGACAGCGTCATTGCCCATTGGATGAAGATGGGTGCTGACGGCTTCCGTCTTGATGTGGCAGATGAGCTTCCCGATGAATTTATAAAAAAACTGCGCCTGAGAGTGAAGGAAATCAACCCCGACAGCTATGTTGTGGGCGAGGTGTGGGAGGATGCATCAAACAAAATAAGCTACGATGTCAGACGGAAATATTTTTCGGATGCAGAGCTTGATTCTGTTATGAATTATGTTTTTAAAAACGCAATCATCAGCTTTTGCACCGATGCTTCAACCCCGCGGGATTTTGCAAGGGAAATTATGACCATTGCCGAAAACTATCCGACAGCCTGCCTCCACAGCCTTATGAACAGTCTTTCCACTCACGACACAGCACGGATAATGACAGTGATGTCGGGCAAGGGTGAAGGTCTTTCAAGAGATGAAAAAGCTCTTTTCCGTCTTGACAAAAAAGACAGATATGAGGCTCTTCAAAGAGTGTATATGGCGGCATTTCTGCAATATGCACTTCCGGGAAATGCCTGCATTTACTATGGTGACGAAATTGGCACAGAGGGCTTTGGCGATCCCTTCTGCAGAGGTTTTTTTGATTGGGAGCAAGCAGAAAACAACGATATTCTGCAATTTTTCAGAGAGCTTGGAGAAATAAAGAACAGTTATGTCTCATTAAAATACGGTGATATTGTCTTTGAAGAGTTTGATGAATCAATACTGAAGTTTTCAAGAATTTATGAAACCGAAAAAATAACCTTTGTGATTAATAAAGGGGACTTTGAATATCCCCTTGGAAACAAAAAGCTCCTCACCTGCCACAGCATAAGCGTGAGGAAGGGAGAAGCCTATATTCAGAAAAACGGATTTGCGGCATATTGTGAGTGAAGGTGATATTGGGGGTTTATCGGGGAGTTATTACAGAAACACTTGAGGCAACTTTTTATAATCACGCAGTTCTTTCCACAGGAATTTCAATAACTGCCATTTCTTTGTCTGACCACCTTCGACTCCGGCACTCAGCCGTCGGCTCAGGTTAAATCCGAAGCACAGCAGCGGAAAATGATTGCTTCGGATT
>JAZNUS010000211.1:0-6170 GCA_045592485.1 Clostridia bacterium
TGGTTCAACAGGAGTGAAAAGAACTATTACCTGATTGACATCAAGACAATTATATCATGGGCATTACTAAACCGATTAGATAAAATAAAGAGTTTCTGAGGTTACTCTGAACACCTCAAAATATATTATACGAGGAGTGTATACTATGAAAAATTGGTTGAATGATGCTGTTGTGTATGAAATATATCCTCAGTCATTTTATGACACAAACAGCGATGGTATTGGTGATTTGCAAGGAATTATCGAAAAGCTTGATTACATTGAGAGTATGGGCTTTACTGCGATTTGGTTAAATCCGATAAATGAAAGCTCTTTTAGAGATGCTGGTTATGACATAACTGATTTTTACCGAGTTGCATCCCGTTATGGAACAAATGAGGACTATAAAGAACTATGCAACAAAGCACATTTACGCGGAATTAAAGTAATATTTGATTTAGTTGCAGGACACACTTCGGTTGACCATCCTTGGTTTATTGAATCATCAAAAGATGAAAAAAATCAATATACAAACCGCTATATATGGACTGATGATACATTTGATAACGAAGAGGGAATTGCGGGATATAGTGAAAGGAACGGAAATTATATTACAAATTTCTTTTGGAACCAACCTGCATTAAACTATGGCTATGCTCATCCTGATCCAAATAAAGCATGGCAGCTTTCTGTGGATCATCCTGATTGTGTTGCTACTAAAGAAGAATTGAAAAAAATTATTGATTTCTGGATGGATTTGGGAACGGATGCATTCAGAGTAGATATGGCCGCATCCTTAATAAAGGGGGATACCGACGGTAGTTATATGAAAGCATTCTGGAGAGAAATCAGGGCGCATATGGAACAAAAAAATCCGGAGTGTCTTTTGATTGCAGAATGGGGTTCACCTACCGATGCAGTAAATGCAGGGTTTCATCTTGATTTTCTTTTGCACAGTCATAATTCTGCATACACATCATTGTTCAGACATGAAAAGGGAAGAAACACGACAAGATTATGGGTTGGGAAAAGTTATTTTTCAAAAGATGGAAAAGGAGATATAAACGAATACCTTGACAGATATTTGTATGACCTGAAAAATGTAAAAGAAAAAGGTTATATCGGAATGATTACCGGAAACCATGATATGCAAAGACTTGCATATAAACGAGATGTAGATGAAATTAAAACGGCAATGGTTTTCTTGTTTACCATGCCCGGAGTTCCTTTTGTATACTATGGTGATGAAATTGGGATGGATTATATCGAAAAACTCAGATCAAAAGAAGGTGGATATAACCGTACAGGCTCAAGAACCCCTATGCAATGGGAAGAAGGTAAAAATAAAGGTTTTTCATCAAGTGATACACCGTATCTTCCAACTGATTCTCGTCCTGAAGCACCAACAGTTGAAAAACAGTTACAAGATAAAAATTCTTTGCTGCATTTTGTGAAAAACTTGGTGGAATTACATAAAAGCATACCGGCACTTCATGCGGAGAGTGATATTAATATTCTTTTGCGTGATTATCCGTTTGTATATGAACGTACAGATGGAATAAAAACAATTTTTATAGCAATCAATCCATCGAATAATATATATGATTATTCTGCACCTGCGTTTTCAAAGGTTCTAATCAGTCAAAATGTTACACAAAATGATGGTAACATTACTATGAATGGAGTTAGTTTTATTGTAGCGGAAAAGTTGTAATTTTTTAGTCCTGACTAAACACGAACTTGCGACACATAAGGTTTGCATCTAAACCTTATGCCTCGCAATCTTTAAAAGCAGTTGCATCTAAACCGTATTTGAATGTGTGGAGGTAAGTCAAATGTATGATTGTATATTTTGTAAAATTGTAAATAGAGAAATCCCAAGCTTGATAGTATATGATGATGAATACACTATGGTTTTTATGGATATTGCAAAAGATGTTGACGGTCATATGGTTGCAATACCAAAAAAGCATGTTAAAAATATTCTTGATTGTGATATGGATACTATGAACCGTTTAATGTTTTCTGTAAAGAAGGTTTCTGAATATTTAGCTGATAAATGTGGCTATCAAGGGGTAAATCTGTTAAACGCAAGTGGTGAAAGTGCAGGACAATCTGTTTCTCATTTTCATATACATATTATACCAAGAAAAACCAATGATGGCATTGATGCATGGCCTGACTTTAAAGGCGCAGAATACGAAAGAGCCAATTGGGGACGTACATTTTTTGGCGCAACATATTGAAATGTTAACACTAATATGGTATACTTTTGTTGCAGAGGTGATTTTCAATGAGTAGATTATCAAGAAAATACAGCGAAACGGGAGTATACCATATTTTGTTCAGAGGAGCCAGATAGGGACGTACATTTTTTGACACATATAATTACAAACCAAAAACATGCCAAAAAATGTACGTCCCCAAATGGCACAAATGGCACACGTCCCTAAATGGCACAAATCACAGTCTGACGTCCCCAAATGGCACAAATCAACACTATCTGTTTCAAATATGTATGAATTGATATTATTAAATATATTTTCAATATTGTCTGTTAAATGGTCATTTATGAAATTTGATATTGTCGTATGAGACGGTGCCGGAGTGCCATCCAAAAGCCAGATAAATCTGATATCGGTATTACACAGCTTGTTGATATTGCGCACAGACGGATAACCATTTTCCATAAAGGCAAACAATATGATTTTCAATAACTTCACAGAATCAAATTTTGGTCGACCCATTTTGTTGCCTTCCTCAACAAAATACTTTTGTAGGTCAATTTGCTCCATAATTTCATTGAATGTGTAGATTGGATCGGAAATTTTAATAATTTTTTCTAAATCTACTGGAAATTTCATTTGAATTGGTGTATAATTCTCTTGGTTAGTTTTTTTACTGAACATATTAAAATTATACCACAAAATGGCTGATTCCGCTATGGTTTCAGCTATTTTTGTGCAAAAAAAATCGAGGACTTTCATCCTCGATTTTTAAGTGAGACTTTTTTTACAGTCCCTTTTGCTTTTTTATAATTAACTCAATTCCCGTTAATTCTCATTTGAAATCTTTTGAATTTTTTATTTTGTTTTTCGTTAATCTTAAATTGTTATTTTGCGTTAATATTTACATCACCAATAAGCATAGGCTTTTGATTGGCTTCATTCCATATGAATGCTCTTACATTTGTAGCCTGAGCATCAATTTTGAGTGTTGCAGATGTATGGTCTGCGGCTACACTGTCTGCAATAGCTACTACAGTGTTGGGAGCAACACCAATGAGAGTGCCTTCTGCATCATACTGTGCAATGTAGAGTGTAACAGATGCATCTTCTGTGCCAAAGTTTGTAAGGCTTGTTATGAATTTGTATTCAGCGGATTTGGTGAGAGAAGTAAGACTTGTTGCATCAGCAAAGGTGCTTGCATCGTCTGATGCAATAAACTTGGGAGCTTTTGCTGTGAAGTCTGTATCTTCAACAGTCCAGTAAGAATAATGGAATCTGTTGTTTGTTGTGTGTGATGAGTCACCAACACCAATCAAAGAGTTTGCAGATGTTGATGTGAAGCCAACAAGCATCTTTGTCTGGCCTCTTTCAATGCATTCTTTTGCATATTTTGTGAGGTCTGCATGACCAGCATTTACTTCTTCAACACCTGTGTTATAGAGTTCACTTTCAAAGCTTCCGAAATCTGCTTTATATTCGCCTGCTGCTGCCTGCTGATATTCATAGATGTTAATTTTGCCCTCGGGAGTTTCACCGGAGGTCTGAATAAGATTTGCAACCTGTGAAGCATCAACCGGAATTTTAAAGAGGCGGAAATAACTGGGGCTATAGCCTCCACTCATAAGGAATCTGAGGTTAAATTCACCAAGAGTTTGTCCGGCAGAAAGCTCAGGGAGAGGAATAGTGAGCACTGTTGATTTGTCTCTATTTACCTGAGGAATATATCTACCAGCTGTTGAACCGCTGTTATCTACAACATATGTACTGTTATCGGAAGATGTTATTTTGTGTGAATTATAGCCTGCTCTGAATTTTATTTCTTCGGTTGTAATGGAATTGCCGGCAGCATCGGTTGCTGTAATAGACAATACATTGACCCCGGGAGCATTAAGCGAAACAAAAGCTCGAGTCCCTTTGACTTCACACTCAACATTTTCACCATTCAAATTTGCAGCTGCAGATGTCAGCTTGTTTGTAAATGTGTATGTTGCTGTTTTGCCTGAAACAATTGCTCCGTCTTCAACATCAGCAGAAACAAATTCCAACGCCCCGGTTTCAGCGGTTGCAAATGATATACTGCATGCTAAATAAGGGGAAGTTGAGTAGCCGCTCCTTATATTTCCCGCTATATTTTTTGTACTTGTACAACCAACAGCAACCCAGATGGCATTCTGACCGTTTTTATAGCATTCATTGGCGTAATCTGTTATGTCTGCAACATATCTATTATAATTAGTATATGGAAAACCTGTTGCAAGGTCAGAATTATTAATTTTACCGCCAACACTCAAAGCATTGTATTTGAGTTTTTCACTTTCTATATTGTTATATGTCGCATCCGCAAAGATTTCTGTCATTGTTGGATTTGATCTGACAATTGTGCTTTCTGTCCAGTCATCTCCTGCCATCTTCAACACATAGTATGTTGGACCGGATGTGTCTAACTGCGAAAAGTTAAACTCAAATTTTGAAAACTCCTGATTGCCTGCAATTTTAGGAATCGGAAGCTTATAAACACCAATTCTTGTGTTAGCGGAGCCTACACCAACCTGCGTCGAAGTTGCTGATGATACATTATTTACCGTATCTCCATTTACCGCCCACACACAATTTTTATCATCTTCAAAATGGCGTGTATATTCCGTTCCGTTTTCGTATGACGGAATATTTCCATCTGCTGTGTCAGCACTTAAATTTACAAACGAATCATAGGTTTCTGCAAATACAGGTGTAACAGATACAACAAATATCAATGCCAAGATAATTGTTAATAATTTCTTCA
Source organism: Clostridia bacterium (assembly GCA_045592485.1). GTDB lineage: Bacteria > Bacillota > Clostridia > UMGS1810 > UMGS1810 > RGIG1828. Next base: position 4,990 of record JAZNUS010000211.1, read on the forward strand.
TTGTAATCACCTCTTGAAATATAATCGGAACCGGTTTAACCGGCCACTTGATTTTCTGCATTATATATTGTTTCAAAAGATTTTCACAATGCAGCATATGCCGCAAGGTGAAGTGACAAATGTTAATTGTGGGAATTGTGTAATTAACAGCGACACCTTTTATTTGTCATATCTGTGTTTTATATTCAGACACAACAAAGGACTAATTAGGTTAGCCCTTTGTTGTGATTGTCTATAGTGTTGATTCTATATCTATTGATGTGTGTAACACGAAGCTAAAGCATCTACACCTCATCCGTCAGCCTGGCTGACACCTTCTACACAAGTAACCGATGATTAATTCCGACTTCAACAATTCTGAATGTTGGGGGCATTCACGTATGCCCCATATCCCGGGCCATTCATGTATCGCCCCTACAACGCCAATTTGTCAAATTCGATTTAATCGGTATTTCCTCAAGAAGAAGTCTTATTTTATCGGAAGAACTGTGATGTCATCATCGACAGGAGCCATTTTGTCTGCTGCCCATACAAAGACTTTGACAAAACCATCTTCTGCACCGGTTTTGAATGCCTTTGTTGAAGCATCGGCACCTGTGCCGTCGAGTTCGGTTGCATCAACAGATACAAATTTGCCGTTTGCATCATAGAGTACAACAACAAGCTGACCTTTGATGTTGGCTTTTGTAATGAATTTATATTCTGTTTCTTTTGCAAGAACTGTGCTTGCTGATGCTTCATCATAGGAAGCTTCATCTGTTGCAGCAACTGCCTTGGGAGCTGCAATTGCATCTTGTGCATCCTTGAGTGTCCATGTTACTGTGTGGATTCTGCCGGCTGCTGCATGAGATGAATCGCCGACACCGGTGATTGCAACAGTTGAGTTGGAGCGAACTGCAAGCCACATTGTTTTCTGACCGTTTGCAATACATTCTCTTGCATACTGAGAAAGGTTTGCATAGTTCATATATGATTTGCCATCATCGTTTTTTGCAGAGGGAGCAATGTCAACTCTGTCGGATGTGATTTTTGCTCTTGTTGCTTTGTACACATAGTTATAACTTACCGGATCCTGTGTGAAGGACCAAATATTTGTGAGACCCTCTGCCACTTCACCGTCTGTCTGAATGAGATTTGCAACCTCCCAGTCTTCACCGGGGAGCTTAACAAGCTGGAAAAGG
>JAZNUS010000212.1:0-3420 GCA_045592485.1 Clostridia bacterium
CATTTGCGGGCGATTCGTGAATCGCCCCTACAACACATTTGAACAATTTGCTTTTCAATCTCCCCGACAAACCCCAATTTATATCCTCTTTTACATTATTTTCGTTAAGATTAATCATACCACAAAACCCAACTCATATCAAGTACCGATTTATGTAATATTTTCACTAAAATCTCCTTTTTCTATTGACTTAAAAGGAGTTTTTTATTATACTGTAATGTAATAATATCCGGGGATTTAATCTTTTGGACAACTATACTTAAAAATCTTAAATTCATATAAAAACGAAAGGGGTATTTTTATGACAGACAAATTTGCCTATGAAGGTCTCACCTTTGACGATGTGCTTCTGATTCCTCAAAAATCAGACATTACTCCCGACATGGTAAATCTTCAGACCAATCTCACCAAAAGCATCAAGCTCAATATTCCGCTTATGAGTTCTGCTATGGATACAGTTACAGAAGCTGACCTTGCTATCGCCATGGCAAGAGAAGGCGGTATCGGTATTATCCACAAAAACATGACCATAGAACAGCAGGCAACAGAAGTTGACAAGGTTAAGCGTTCTGAACACGGCGTTATAACCGATCCTTTCCACCTTGCTCCCGACAACACTCTTGCCGAGGCTGATGCTCTTATGGGTAAATACAGAATTTCAGGTGTTCCCGTAACAGAAAACGGCAAGCTTGTCGGCATAATCACAAACCGTGACCTCCGTTTCGAAACAGATTATTCAAAGCCCATCTGCTCTGCAATGACAAAGGACCGTCTTGTTACTGCTCCCGAAGGTACAACCCTTGAAGAAGCTCAGGAAATTCTCAGAAAGTATAAAATAGAAAAGCTTCCGATTGTAGATGCAAACGGAATGCTCAAAGGTCTTATTACAATTAAAGATATTGAAAAATCCGTTAAATACCCCAACTCTGCAAAAGATGCCAGCGGAAGACTTCTTGCAGGTGCTGCAATCGGTATTACAAATGATGTTTTAGACCGTGTTGAAGCTCTTGTTGCTTCAAATGTTGATGTTTTGGTTCTCGATTCTGCTCATGGCCATTCACAAAACATCATCAACTGCCTCAAAAAGGTTAAGGAAGCGTTCCCCGGTGTTGAGGTTATTGCAGGTAACATTGCAACTGCAGAAGCTGCAGAAGAACTCATTAAAGCAGGTGCAGACGCAGTTAAAGTCGGCATAGGCCCCGGTTCAATCTGCACAACACGAGTTGTTGCAGGTGTGGGTGTTCCACAGATTACTGCAATATACAATGTTGCTCAGCTTGCAAAAAAATATGGCATTCCTGTTATCGCTGACGGCGGTATAAAATATTCAGGCGACATTTCAAAAGCTATCTGTGCAGGTGCTGACACAATTATGGTTGGTAGTCTCCTTGCAGGCTGCGAAGAAAGCCCCGGAGACTGTGAAATCTACGAAGGCAGACGCTTTAAGGTGTACAGAGGTATGGGTTCTATTGCCGCTATGGAAAAAGGAAGCAAGGACAGATACTTCCAGACAGGAACCAAAAAGCTTGTACCCGAAGGTGTTGAGGGCCGTGTTCCTTACAAAGGACCTCTTGCAGACACTGTGTATCAGCTTGTTGGCGGTATCCGTTCTTCAATGGGCTACTGCGGTACTCCCACAATTGCCGATCTCAAAGAAAGAGGCAAATTTGTAAGAATTACAAATGCAGGTCTTGTTGAAAGCCATCCCCACGATATTTCAATAACAAAAGAAGCTCCAAACTACAGTAAAAATTCTTAAATAAAAGCAAAGGCAGAAACGGTCAATTTCGTTTCTGCCTTTTTTGTGCTTTGATTGAAAAAGGCTGCCCGCCGGGCAGCCTTTTGATTTTTTAATTATATATCAGCAAGAAGCTTTTCGAGTCTGTCGATACCTTCTTTGATGTTTTCTTTGCTTGTTGCATAGGACCATCTGACATATTCGGGAGCATCAAAGCCAACACCGGACACCACCGCAACCAATTGTTCGGAAAGGAAAACCTCCGAAAAATCGTCTGCACTGTTGATGGTTTTACCGCATATGGTTTTGCCTATGAGCTTTCCAATGTTCATCATAACATAGAATGCACCATCGGGAGCAGTACAGGAAACCCCGTTTACTGCATTTATACGCTCTACCATATATTTTCTTCTTTCATCGAAGAGAGCAATCATTTCGGCAAGCTCGTCCTTGGGACCTTTGAGAGCCGCAATTGTAGCTTCCTGAGCAATTGAGTTGGGGTTTGAGGTTGTGTGGCTCTGAACATTGGACATCATTTTTGCTATTTTTTCGTTTGAAGCAGTAAAGCCTATTCTCCAACCGGTCATTGCATAGGTTTTTGACACACCATTTATGATAATGGTGAGATCCTTGATTTTATCGCCAAGTGATGCAATGCTCGTGTGAGTTTTGCCGCCATAGATAAGATGCTCATAAATTTCATCGGAAATAACATAGATGTTATTTTCAACGGCAATGTCTGCAATTGCCTGAAGCTCTTCTTTTTCATACACCATACCTGTTGGGTTACAAGGTGAATTTAAAACAAGAGCCTTTGTTTTGGGTGTGATTGCCCCTTTGAATTCTTCGGGCGAAAACTTAAATTTGTTTTCTTCTTTTGTCTGAAGAATAACCGGAACACCGTCATTGTATTTTACCATTTCGGGATAGCTCACCCAGAAAGGTGCAGGAATAATAACTTCATCGCCGGGATTGAGAATTGCACCAAAAGCGTTTATGAGAGAGTGCTTTGCACCATTGGAAACAACAATGTTTGCGGTTGTGTAGCTAAGTCCGTTATCCTCGAGGAACTTGTCACAAATTGCCTGTTTGAGAGCTATTGTTCCGGAAGCGGGAGTATATTTGGTTTTACCTGCCATGATAGCATCAATGGCTGCCTGTTTTATGTGATTGGGTGTGTCGAAATCGGGTTCGCCCGCACCAAAACCAACAACATTTAACCCATCGGCTTTCATCTGTTTAAATTTTGCGTCAATCGCAAGAGTGGGCGAAGGCGCAATAGCCTGAAATTTTTTGGAAAAAGTCATAATTATCCTCCAATATGAATTAGAATTATTCAAAAACTTCACAAATTTAAATTATTCTACCATAAACACACAAAAAATGCAAGTTTTTTGAGATGAAATTTCAAAATTAAGCTCAAGATTATATAATATATGAAAAGCATTTTTATTTATTCAGTTTTATTTGTAATTAAGTAACAAAATACAGTCCCTTTGAATAATCAAATGGAACTGTAGCCTTAGCAACCAATACTAAATGCGGTTTTAAAATATAAATTTCGCCTCACCCATCGTTAAAATACTCGGAAATATTAACATATTCCCTGCGTTTTTGCCTTGATTGAGACAAAATTTATTATTTTAAAACTCCTGCAGACCTCAAATGGATGAATTTTTGAG
>JAZNUS010000213.1:0-7813 GCA_045592485.1 Clostridia bacterium
CTGTTTTCGGAAAAGTTCAAAAAGTTTTTTAAAAATACCCTCCACTATATATGCACTGGGAGAGGGCAATTTGTAGGGTGTTTTGCAAAAAAATTTAAAATAGCCTTCACTTATTCCCACTGGGAGAAGCCATTTGCACACCCAAATTCTGAATTGTTTACAAAAAGTTTAAAAACAACCTTCACTTATTCCCACTGAGAGAAGGCATTTGTACGCCCTAATTCGGAAATGTTTACAAAGAATTCAAAAAGTCCTCTCATTATGTTTGCACGGGGAAACGCTCAATTCGGCATCATTTCTGAAAAGTTTTCAAAAAATTTTTTTGACGGCAAAAGTGCTGTCAGTATTTCAAAATCATTCTTTGTTCTTCGCAAGTTGACGGCAGAATTGCCGTCACGTTTCAATATCTCTCACTTGTTTGGAATTAGAAGGTGCTTTTGTACACCATAATTTCAAAAATACTTTCTGACAATAAAAAAAGCCCTCCCGTTTGGGAAAGCAAATGTAAAACCGCCGCAATACCAATCGGTAATGCAGCGGTAATTCTATTTTTTATCAGAATGTTACACGGAAGATAAACACATCTTCGTCTGATTTGAATTCATAGTATGCCTTGTTCTTTTCGCAGAAGGCGATGATTGACCTTGTGCCGAAACCGTGACCGTCACCCTTATCTGTCAGCGGAATGCCGTCTTTGTCAAATTTCACATTGCCGTCAAAGCTGTTGCTTATCTGCAACATAAAGCCCGGTGTTTCGAGCACCTGAATTCGGATAAATCTCTTTTCTTCGGGCAGCTTTTCGCAGGCGTGGATTGCATTCTCAATCGCATTTGCAAAAACCGTTGCAAGCTCGGCATCGTTGACGGGCAGAGTTTCGGGGAACAATAACGCAGTTGTGACTTTTATGCTTTTGCTTTCCGCCTGCTGAATATATGCGGCAAGTGCGGCATCAACAACGGCATTCTTGCAGTATCTTTTTACCTTTGTTTCTTCGAGTGATTTGTTATATTCGTTTATCAGATTATCAAGCTCGTCATATTCTTTGTTTTTAATCAATGTTGAAATTGTTTCCAGCTTATGGCGAAAATCGTGTCTTTCAATTCTGAATTTTTCGTTTGCAACGGAAAACTGCTCAATGCGTTCGGTGATGTTGCTTACCTGCAAATTTAGAATGCTCTCTTTTTCTGCCATTTCGTGAATGTTTTTCTGATGCCGAAGTGTGCGGAAAATCTGAAAATACAGCACGGGCATAAGAATGAGCCACAGCACATATGCGGGAATATATTCGGGTCTTTCGGTGATTTTTGTGGGCGTAGTCATTCCGAGCGAAAGCGCAACGTAGAAAATGAGTGCAATGGCGGTGAATACATACCAGCCTTTTGTGATGTAGTTTTGCAGGCTGATATACGGCTTACGCATATATTTATATGCAAGCCAGCAGACAAGCGGGCAAACAATAAGCCTTGAAATGATAATAAAAATATATGTATTTCCTATGTAATAATCAATAATGCTTGTTGAGTAGATAATTTCGAGTATCAGCGTATCGGCAAAGCAGAAGGTAAAGAAAAACCGACCGCCACGGTGCTTTGACAGAAACCAGAAGAAAATGAGGCTCGGCAGACTGCAGGAGAGCAGCATTACCGTACCCATTTTAATAGGACCGAGAATGAAAACCATTGCGAAATTAACGATCATCAGCGGACCCATAATTGCAAGAGTGAGTGTCATTGTTTTCTTTTTCGGGTATCTTGATTCAAACAGAATCATAAACAGAGCAAAGCTGAAAAACGATGCATAGACCGTTGAAACATCTCTTATAAATTCCAAATCCATACTATTCCTCCCCGTTAAAGCAGTAATCGCACCACGCCGACCTTATTTCACGGCAGTTTTTTGCGGTAAAAAGCATCTTATCGCCGTCGCTGAAAACAATCGCTTCGCTTTCAACTGATGCAATGTGCTGCAGGTTGAGCAGAGTGCTTGTGCCGCAGAGCATAAACCGTCTGTCACGCAGAAGCTCCTGCACGGCTTCGGAAAACGATGAGCGCACGGTAACGCTTTCAACGGTTTCACCCTTTGTCAGTCGGTATGAAACGGCACGGTTGATAAGCTGAGCGTGGATAATGCGGTCAAAAGCAAGCTTTACGCTCTTTTCCTTTGTTTTGACGATTACATATTTTTCCTTCTTTTTTCTGACAGCTTCAAGAGCCTCGTCAACGGCAGCAAAAAAGCCGTCTTTTTTTATCGGCTTTAATATATAATTGAAAGCCTTGACCCTGAATGCATCAATGGCAAATTCTTCGCTTGATGTCAGATAAATGATTTTGCCGTCACAGCCGAGCTCACGCAAAGCAGAGCCAAGCTCAATTCCGTTCATTTCGGGCATAACAACGTCGAGAATATACAGGTCAAAGCCGCCGATTTTCTTTGTGCTTTCAATAAGAGTTTCGCCGTCTTCAAAAATATGATAATTCACATCGCCGTGAATCAGCTTGTACTGCTCGGCAATTTCGGCTATATTTTCTCTGCAGTATTTATCATCGTCGCAGATTGCAATATTCATTCTTTTCACCCCGCATATTCTTCTTCGACTATGATTATATCACACACAAAACATATTTGCATTACCAATTTGACGCAAAAACGGTCTAATTTGACGCAACGCCCCACAAACGAAAAATTTTGTGATACAATTATAAAGTAAAATAAATGCAGAATGACTGCAACAACAGTCTCCTTTGGCAAAGGAGACTGACGAGGGGCAACCAAGCCGTAAGGCTATTATATACATAATAAATCCTCAAGGAGGTTAAACAAATGAAAACATCATTATTCAAAAAACTCATCGCAATAACCCTTTCGCTAACTCTCATTATGTCGTGCATGATGATTGCCGCACCACATACTCATGCGGCAGACAGCATCGAGTTCCTTATGGACGGCGAAAAAAGAGTCGGCATCAAGGAAATCACCATTGACGGTGTTACCTATTATGACATTGACGGCGGCAACTCGACTATCGACCCAACCGAAGTAACACCCATTGAGCTTTACAAACAGCTTATTGTTGCGGAGCATGACGGTGTTTCTCTTGCCAGATCGTGGGCAAACATCGCAAGTCTCATCTTTGAAGCCGCAGGTGACGAGTTCGGCTACAACAACAATGAAGGCTTTTCCACAAACTTTGACGATTATTATACCAATGACGGCGACAGCGGCATTGACATCAACGTTGTTGATGCACTTTCCAAGGAAAACGCGTGGAGTTCAGGCAAGGCACATTCAACAGGTTGGAACACAACAACCACCCTCAAATCCGTTCAGGACAGGATGGTAGATGAAATCTGTGACCCTCTTTCCGACACTTCGGGAAACGATAACGACATTTCCAAAGGTGCTTGTATAGAATACTGCACAGGCAGTTCTAACGGTTTTGCTCTTCTTAACAACACCGACAGCAGAACAGTTCTTTATAACATCGCAACCACATACGATTACAGCAGCGGCTCAAACAAAGCTGCATTCTCATCCTTCGGTCTTATTCTTTACGATTTTGAGGTTATTCCTCTTGCTGATGATGACCTTGCTTTTATCACTGCCGCAGAGGGCTATGAAGACCTTGATGCCGCCGAGGCAGATAATGCACCCGGCGTAAAATACAAAACAAGCGGCGGCACACCCAACACAAGCTACATCTCTAACCCCTCCGCTTCCGACACAACGGTTTCCGCTGCTTACAGCGAAACTCACTCAACAACCGTTTCCAACTATATGGAATCAACCGACACCTACACCTTTGGCCAAAGTCTTGAGGTTTCAAGTGAATTCAGCGTTTCTTTCCCCCTCGTTGCAGAAGGAAAGATGTCAGTTACCACCGGATTCTCCACCGAGCAGGCAATTTCAACAGCTTACGGTGAAGAAACCTCTCTCACAGATGAAATCACCACCGAGACAGTAGCAGAGGTTAATCTTCCCGCACACACCCAGATCGGTATCAGCCAGCAGTCGGGTCAGACTGAGGTTGAGCTTGATTACGACTGCCCCGTTTATTTCACCTACAAAGTTATCATCTTCGGCATGAACGGCGAATTCTATGCTGACAGTGTTGCTACTGAATCATGGAAAACCGCAGGTTACGACCAGGGCGGTATCTGCATCGGCTTCGGCACTGACACAACCACAGGTGGCATTTCTGCCCTTGACAATCTCTACAACCGTGCAATCAAATTCAAAGATATGGACGGCTTCGAGGCTTCCTACGGCAACTGCGACGGTTATTATGAAAAGCACGATGACGGCAATGCTTCAAAGCGCTTCAGTGCAGTTCCCTGGAACGAAATTCTTGACGAAAAACAGAACAATGGTCTTGACCTGACCGGTAAGGAAAATGTTTTCTATCTCAGAAACACTCTTCCTCTTTCCGCTTCAGGCGCCACAATGTCCTATAAATCCACAAGCATGAACACCGATATTACGGGCATCGTTCCCCTCTACAATCTTGACTTTGTCCAGCTTGAGGGCGACGGAGTTTACAGTATCGCTCCCGGCGGCACGGTTGACTTCGGCAAAATTGCAACAGCAGGCTTTAATAAGCACAATGTTCCCTTCTACGGCTACATCAGCGATGGCGGCGAATGGGTTCTTTGCAATGCAGACGGAACGCAGACAGACTCCGTTGACGGCGGCTCACTTGATGATGTTTCAAACTATCAGGTATTCACCGGCACAAAGCCCGGCACCTACTATGCAAAATTCCTTATCGACGAAACGCTTTATGACAAGGTAGATGCTGAAGGCAAAATCAAGAATTCCAACCTTTCATCAACTCCTATGGTCAGAATCAACGTAACCGAAACGGGTCACGACCATATCTGTGCAGAAGGTCCCTGGCAAACAACAGTTGCTCCCACCTGTACCGCAGAAGGTGAGCAGCACGCGAACTGCGTAACCTGCGGCAGAGTGATGTATACACAGTCGGTTGCAAAGCTCGACCATATTCCCGTAACAATCACAACCCCCGCCACCTGCACAAGTGAAGGCAGCATCAAAAATATTTGCGGCGTTTGCCTCGGTCTTATATCCTCCGAAACAATCGAAAAGCTTGAGCATGACGAAGGTGTATGGAAGATTGATTTTGAAGCAACTGCAGACCATCACGGTCAGATGAGCCGTTACTGCACAATGTGCGATACCGCTCTTGAAAGCAGGGAATTTGAACTTCACACACATCAGTTCGGCTACGAAAGCATAACAAGAGAACCCACCTGCGTTGCTAACGGCGAAAAAGGACTGTTCTGCTCAATATGCAACGTAATGTATGCAACAGAGCAGATTGAAAAGAGCGGTCACGGCGAATCCGTATCTGTAACAACAATTCAGCCTACCTGCACATTACCCGGCGAACAGGAGCTTTACTGCAAGGATTGCGGCACGCTTATCGGAACTGCTGAAATTGAAGAAACCGGTCATAAGCACGGCGAGTGGAAAATCGTTACCGATGCCACCTGCGAGCTTGACGGTGAAAAACAGCAGTCTTGCTCCGAATGCGGAACACTTCTCGAAACTGCAACTATTCCTTCTCACGGTCATGCAGCAGCATGGATAACCGTTAAGGAAGCAACTTGCAGTGCAGTTGGCAGAGAAGAAAATACCTGCACAATCTGTGATGCTGTTCTTGAAACAAGAGAAATCGCAAAATCCGAGCACATCCCCGGCAAATGGGAAATCACTCAGCAGCCCACTTGCACGCAGGCAGGTCTTATGCAGCAGACCTGTGCACTCTGCGGAGCGCTTTTGGGTGAGCCCGTTGTTATCGACGCTCACGACCACGATAACGGTGCATGGAGAACGGTTATTGAAGCAACCTGCACAACAGACGGCGAAAAGGTAAGAGAATGCACAATCTGCGAAGGCACGATTGAATCCGAAATAATTCCCGCACTAGGTCACGATGACGGCGTTTGGACAACCGCACTTGAAGCAAGCTGTGAAACTCCCGGCGAAAAGCATAAGAATTGCACACGCTGCGGTCAGCTTATCGAAAGCGAGAGAATTGATGCCCTCGGTCACACTCCCGGACTCGAAATGACCTGCGCAACAGATCAGGTTTGTCTCGTTTGTGAAGAGGTTCTTGTTCCTGCGGACGGTAAGAGCCACACCTGGACAGAATGGGAAACCTATAAGGAAGCCAAGTTCTTTACTGAAGAGCAGCAGAGAAGAGTATGTACCTCCTGCGACCTTGAGGAATACAGATTTGTTAAGGGTACATCAAAATGCCACAAGTATTTCCCGCATTGCGACGGCAGCGGCGAAGACTGCTGGGCTTGCAACACCTTGAGCAACACAAACGGCTTCTTCCGTAATCTCGGCAGATTCATCGTTTGGTTCTTTACGGAAAATATTGTAACGATTATTCTCTTCCCGTTCTCACACGGACATTTCCACGAAATGATTAATCTTGATAAAATCTTCGGTTCATAAGAAAAGCAAAAGCTTTATGATTGACAAACGATCTGTAAAAAACATAAAAATCTCATGATTAATAAGCAAACCACACGGGCGTAAAAACCCGTGCGGTTTGCTTATTAAAAACAGAAATCTATTTAGTCTATGCTTTTTCAGTCGATTCTTATCGTTCTGAACCGTGCGGAATTAGCTTTTGTCGAATGTATTTTGTTTGAATGATGTAATATATGTTAAGAAAAACTGAAACGGTAAAATGCAATTTTTAACGGTTTGGAGTACGCTTTTATCAGTTGGTTTATATTATAACCTCAACAATAAATCAACTCGTGATTAACAATTTCTCTTGCTCTTGCTTCAATGTTATTCATACGAGAAACCCATTCCATTTGGTCTTGTTCTTTGAATTGTTCTGTGATGCCCTCATTGACCTTCATCTGTTCAATCAGCCGAGAGAACATATCTGATGCCTGTTCATCAACCTCTGCAAGGTGAGTCCACAATGTTCCATTCATAAGCATAATATAAAACTGTACTCGTTTATGGGTCATAAGATAATCTTTGCGTTTCAGTCCCCACACACCGAGTGGATTGCTTGCTTCGGCAGGTAATGTGATGTCTGGGATTCTGTAATCGCCAACCATTCTGTATGTGCCGCCGTTTTGCTCAAATGATGATTTGTTCATAACGTTGCCTTCCTTTCAATCAGTAACAAAAGTGTCGTATGTAAATTTAGCACCGAGCCTGAAACCTGCGATAAAGCTATCCGCATTACTCACACAAAGGAACTCGCTGGATTGACTTGCATACTTTGCGAACAGTTCTTTCTCTTCTTCAGCTAATTTTGCCGTTAGCTGTTCTTCTGTTTGCGTAAGTATGCTCAGCTTTCTTTTGAGTTTGGATTTGAGTTCTAAACTGCTCTCTTGCGGTTCAATGTTTCCATAGTAAAAATCTTCAATAAATTTGGACATTGTATAATCCTCCGTTTGAATAAATTGTATTCAAACTCTTTTAAACGTCAAGGAGGGATGAGAATATGTTTGTTACTGCCGAAAGTTATTATTTTTTTAGTAAATCCCTTATGAACATCCGTACCAAAAACACAAGGCATTCATCAGAATGTTTTGTGTTTTTCTTTTTTAAAGAGGGACTTGAAGGACGAGCGGCACAGAGCAACAGTCCGGTGGACTGTTGTGACCGCGAGCGACCAAGCGCCCGCAGGCGCGCGAGTCAAGTCCCTCCACTCCGACCAAAAGATGATAATCCGAACCCTCTCTTCAAAGCAGGAGATGCGTTCGGATTTTTCATTTCTTACAGTCTTTTAGAATGAGAAAACGGGGATGAAAAT
>JAZNUS010000214.1:0-3153 GCA_045592485.1 Clostridia bacterium
GAAAAAATTAATTCTCTCGATGCTGCGATTTTTTGTGAAAATGTCAATTGACACTTCATACAAAATATGAGAAAAATTTTGGTTATTATGACATGTTGTTTCTTAAGTTGACGACATTGCCCACCAGGGGGAAGGCTCACGCCCTAGTGTTAAACAGAGCGACAAACCCCAATTTATGTATGGCCTTTGTCTGCCGTAATCACCCGAAGTTTCCAAAAGCTTGCCCCAAGATTCAAAGCTTCGCTGATATACATAACTCCTATATATCCCTCTATGCCGTATTTCGGCACAAGAATACATATGAGAATGATTCGCATAACAGAATCGGCAGTGTTGACCTTAAGAGAAAATACCTGCTGATTGAGGCCCTTCAAAATTGCATCCACCGATGAATCAAGAAACATTAAAACGGGAAAAAATGAGAGATACAAAAGATATTCCCCCGATTTTTCAAACCTGAAAAAAAGCGAGCATAGCTTGTGATGCCACAAAAAGAAAAACAAAAATACCACCGTGGCAAATTTCAGGGTGTAGCCTATGGTAAGCTTTGTAATATAGCGGATTGAGTTTTTATGTCCCCGAGCTTTTCGTCTTGCTATTTCAGGAACCATCAGTGAGTTGAATGCTCCCATAAACACATAGGGAAACATCATCACCGGCATTGTCATACCCTTTAAAATTCCGTAGGAGGCAAGTCCTCCCGAATCGGTAAGTATCGGAATCAGCAGATTTTCTCCGCTTGAAAGTCCTGTACGCAAAAACGAACCGAGAGCAATCGGCATACACAGATTTACTATTTCCCGATAGGAAACATCCTTTCCCGAGGGTGATCCGGAAGAGGAAATTTTCCACATAACAAGGTCGCACACTGTTTCAACGCTTTCGGCTATGAGTCTGACACTAACTGCAGCTGCAAAGCCCCGGGTGGGCGGAAAAACCCTGAAAAAATAAAAACCGGACAGCCACATGGCAATGTGGGACAGGATCTTTCCTGCAGAAATTGCCCCCACCTTTCCGAAGGCTGTGAAATAACCGTTGAGAGGTGCCGATATGCCAATGCACAAAAGCACCGGTGCCAATAGCTTCAGTGAAGCAGAGCATTGGGGAAGCCTGATGATTTTAACAGCAATTGCATCTGAGAATGTAAAAAGAATTACGGCGCTTATGCCCGAGGTTACAAGACAAAGCCTCATACATTTTTTTAGAATTGCATCTGCAGAATTTTCGCATAGTGTCATATCCGAAAGAAGCCTTGTTGTTGTAAGAGTCATTCCCGAAACAGACAGGCTCACCCCCATGGCGAACACATTCATTATCAGATGAAAAACTCCTATTGATTCTGCACCGAGAACCCTTGACATATATATACTGTAGCAGATGTCCGAAATGTTGAATACTATCATAGCAGAAGACATTTGTACAACCTTGGACATAAAATCTCTTTTTCTCATAAAAATCCTCCGCAAAAATGTAGAAGTGTAAAAATTTTGTCTGTATTAAAAATAAATATTTTCTTTTTTCAAATAATATGCTATAATATGATTAGCCTTAGCCTGACAGGAGTTATCCGAACCTGATTTTAAACGGAAGATTTTCGCTTGAACTTCGTTAAAATGCTCGCAAATCCGTCAAGGATTCACTGTGCTTTTGCCTTGTTCAATCAAAAATCTTCACGCTTAAAATTCCCTGACCTTAAAGACAAGGATTTTTGAGTAGGTTTTGGTGCGGAGGACGAAGTAAGGCTGACGCCTTTCGAGGACGACAAGCTCAAAGGCGCCGAAAACACTGCTTTTCAGGCGGGTTCGAATTATTCCCTTTCGGCTGACTTGACAAAAGTCGAAATGTGTCGGAAGATGATGAAAAATAAAAATATTTGCCGGAGGTTATTATACATATGGATAACAAAATACAAATATTTGAAGATAAACGAATAAGAACAGCTTGGAATGAAGAAACAGAAGAATGGTATTTTTCTGTTGTTGATGTTTGCGAAGTGTTAAGTGGAACAGATAATCCAAGACGCTATTGGAGTGATTTAAAACGCAAATTAGCAACCGAAGGAAGTGAACTGTACGAAAAAATCGTACAGTTGAAAATGATTGCTGCTGATGGAAAGAAACGATTGACAGATGTTGCTGACACAGAACAACTTTTGCGAATTATTCAATCAATACCATCGCCAAAAGCTGAGCCATTTAAATTGTGGTTAGCACAAGTTGGAAGAGAAAGAATTGAAGAAACTATTGATCCTGAACTCACAATAGAAAGAGCACTTGAAACATATCTTAAAAAAGGTTATACAAGAGAGTGGATAAACCAAAGATTGCAGGCAATTCAAGTGAGAAAAGAATTGACAGATGAATGGGATGCAAGAGGGGTTCAAAAAGGTATTGAATACGCTATCCTGACAGATGAAATTACAAAAGCGTGGTCGGGAATGACAACAAGAAAATACAAAAATATTAAAGGACTTACAAAAGAAAATTTAAGAGACAATATGAGCACTCTTGAACTTGTTCTCAATATGCTTGCAGAAGCAACAACTACAGAATTATCAAAAACAAAAAATCCACAAACATTCAAGGAAAATTTAGAGGTTGCTAAAAGCGGTGGAGAAGCTGCCGGTATTGCGAGGAAGGAAGTTGAAAAAAGAACAGGAAAATCTGTTATTACCTCAAAAAATGCAGCCGAACTTAATCAGGTGGTAGTTAATTTGATTGAGGGTATAGTGGAGGATGAAGAATAGTTTTTAAATTTAATAAAATAGTTTGCCGATAATAAATATTTACATATCGGGCAGGAAAATCTTATATTCTCGCGGGTTCTAAGGAAAAGTGGTTGAGGAAAAACCGGTGAAAAAATAGGAAAAAGTTAGTAGGTCCATATTATGCTTTAGCATAACAAGGTTCTCGGGTACCCAACAGAAATCTTTGATTTCGTGTTGGGTGATGGTTCTTATTATTCACTGTTCTCCTGACTTGACAAAAGTCGAATTATGTCCAATAAAGTTGAAAAATATGAGAAAAAGAGGTATAAAGCTATGAATGATAATAATATGGTTATTTATCAGGATGACAACGGAATAACAAAAGTTTCAGTTCGTTTTTCTGAAGATGATTTGTGGCTTACGCAGGCACAAATTACCGAGCTTTA
>JAZNUS010000215.1:0-2794 GCA_045592485.1 Clostridia bacterium
TTTTCGTGTCGCTTTCCTGCTTTATCAATATACCTTGCGCTGTATCGACCATCCTTTCTTTGGTAGATACCCTTACCACATTCTTTGCCTTTGAGATTCTTTCCCATAGATGAACTCCTTTCCGCCTTGGCGAAAAAGAGCACACTGCTACACTATAATAATAACACAGTGCGCCCTTTTTCTCAAGACAATAATGAAAACTTTTCCGCAAGAATTTATGAGATGCTATCAGATGTAAAGGCTTTTGCTGATAAACTCTTCAAATTCCTTGCGCTTTACCAATTTCTTTTTCCCCACGAACAAGACAAACGGGCAGTTCGGCTTGCGCAGCATGGCATCGATTCTGTTGATGCCGATGTTAGTGAGATCGGCAGCCTCCTCGATCGTTAGTGTGATTTTGTGGTAAATTGGCACGGGATTCATAGCTTTAGACATATGAATGCCTCCTTCAAAAATATTTAGAAGTTTGGCACATTCATCCGACTGCAATGTCCGGCTCATTGCAGTGCTGTTCAATTCACTTATTCATTCATTTTGTGGTGAACTTCTATGTTAATAATATATGAGAGTTAAAATCGCGTTTCAAGAAAACATCATTTTTTTCAGAAATAATAATTTTTGTATCGGTTTTTGTATCAAAAAAGAGGGTAGGGCATATGTTGATTTCTTAGTGGCTCCACTTTTTAGAGTGAAAAAGCGTTGGAAATACAGGGGAAATGCGGTGTTGTTTTTGCAGGTTGAGATAATGGAAAAGTGCGTTTTTTAGGTTAAAAATCGCCCCATAAGTCCATATAAATCCATGTAAATGGCATATAATTTGGACCCTACAACTGTTAATAGTATGGTCGTTGGTTCCGTTTAGTACCAATTCGTATCATTTCTTATCAAATGGTTCTGTTTCGTTCGGAAAAGGCGAAAAACACGAACATTTTGGTACTATACGAAATACAGCTGACCGTAAATTTGATGTTAAATTTAAAATAAGACGGGCACCGAGCTTTTAGCAAGCTCGGTGCCTGTTTCCTATATCCGGAAGAGCTTTGAAATCTTCTTGATTTCCTTCTTGTGATACTCGGGAAGAAGGTGGGAATATGTATTTGCGGTCACGCGACTGTCGGCATGGCCTAAGAGCTTGGACACGGTGACAATGTCAATGCCGGCCTCCAAACATCTTGTGGCAAAGGTGTGTCTCAGCGTGTGAAAGGTTGCATCCTCAATGTCGGCAATTTCCAGCAGTTCCTGATAGTACTGGTGAAATCTTCTGGGTTCAATGGGTGTATTTTTTCTGCTGAAAAAGAGAAAGTCTTCCTCGCTGTGCTGATAGCCATGTGCTTCCTTCCAGGCAATCGATTTCACCCTATAAGAGAGAAGCTCGTTCTTTAAATCGTTGATCATATACACCTTGCGGATGGATGCTTCCGTTTTGGGCGGCACAATATCCAATATATAAGGGTGGGAGCTGTCATCTTTGCTGTGATGCCGAGCCAATTGCTTTGTGATACTGATGCAGCCTTTGGCAAAATTAATATCTGTCCACTGAAGCCCCAAAAGTTCACCTTTACGAAGACCGGTGTACAGATCCAGAATGATGGCAAACATCAGAAGCCGCTCACTTTCCCTCGCAGCGGTCTCTAACCGCTTTTGCTCTTCCACTGTCAGCGCACGGGCAGGTTGGTAGGGCTGCTTGGGTAGCTTCACACCTTGCACGGGATTGTAATTCAATATACGGTTTTGTATGGCATAGTTAAACATAAGAGAGATGAAGTTGCGGATACCGACCAGCATTTTGTGACTAAGCTTTTCTCCGGTATCTTTGTTCCGCAGTGAGGATAGATGATTTTGGATCATCAGATTGGTGCTGTCAGCAAGGCGTTTTTCGCCCAACTCGCCCAGGTGTCGGTTGATGATATTCTTGTAGGCGTAGTAGGTGTTCCCACGGACATATTGCTTAGAATATGTTTCCACGCATTCAGTAGCCCAAGCGGATAGGGTAGTGGAGGAAGCGGAAAAGTTCTGCAGATTATGGATTTTGGCATATTGAATTTCTTTTATCACTTTGGTTAGCTTTTCGAGTGTTTCCTTTTTCGTTCTTCCGTAAACGGTTTGCCGCTTGCCTTTATGCATAACGGTAACTGCATACCTGCCGTCTTTTCGTTTTTGAATGTGGTACTGAGATGGATTTTTCATAAAATGTCTCCTTTTGATATATTTGAGGCTTGCATAAAGCCCAACTCAAATTATAAAAAATCAATAAGAAGGCAGATTGTCTTTTTGAAAGAAGAGTTTAGGGCGTAAGTTGTGGCAATGTCAGCGTTGTCCAAAAGCAAGATTAAAATTGACCGCACAAGACTGAGATTGTGTCTTGTGCGGTGTTTTTGCGGCTTTGCTTGCTTTTTTGGACTAGCGATTTATACAAAATGTACAAATTTTTCGTACCCCCTTGACTTTTTAACCGAAAATTCATACTACTTAACTGTAAGTGTTTTATATGTGACATCATGTAATGCAAATTATGGTGGTGTACACATTTTATTTGTGAAGGAGGAATTACAGAAATCTACAAGAAGGAGGAAATCGTATGGATGGCAATAAGACCAAAAGTTTATTTTATTCTGCAGAAGAAGTGATAGATATGCTGGGTCTGGGGAAAACCAAAGGGTATGCTTATCTTGACAAGGTTATGGCAGTAGGGAAACCGTTTGCTGTAATTCGTGTTGACAAATTGTTTAGAATACCTAAAGAGTCTTTTGATTCGTGGATCAAGCAAATTAATCAACCCGTACAGAAATGATAT
>JAZNUS010000216.1:0-25226 GCA_045592485.1 Clostridia bacterium
TCAGTGCTGGTTGTTAAGGCTATTCTTGGAGTGTCACTATCCCCTCATCCGTCAAGCAAGCTTGACACCTTCTCCACCAGGGAGAAGGCTCACACACTAGCGCAAAACAGAGCGACAAATTCCAATTTGAACGCAAAAAACCGAAACAATCACAAATTCGCAACTGTTCCGGTTTAATTTTTGCCTTTATTTCAATTCCACAATTGTAACGCCGCTGTCCCCTTCTCCAAACACACCCAGGCGATAGGACTTGACATAAGAAAGGCGTTTTAAGTAGGAATGGATTCCCTGACGGAGAAGTCCTGTTCCCTTGCCGTGGATAATACGCACCTGACCGAGTGAGGAAAGAATGGCATCATCAAGGAATTTGTCAATGAGAAGAACTGCAGAATCAACGGTCTCCCCTCTCACATCAAGCTCAGGCGAGAGAGACATGGTTTTGGAAAAGCTCTGAGAGCCTGAAGACTTTTTCTGTTTCTGAGTTTCTTTGTTTTCCTGACGGATGCGCACATCCTTGAGATTAGTGTTAAGCTTCATTATGCCAACTCTGACCTGAAAATTGCCCTTGTCGTCGGGAAGAGTGATAACAGTTCCCGTCTGATGCATTGCCACAAGCTCAACATCCTGCCCGAGTTTAACGGTTTTCGGAGAGTTGAAGCTTTCCTTCACACCAAACATTGACTTTGAAAGCTTTGAAGAATTTTTCTTCATTTTTTCGCCAAGCTTCTGACGGGCTTCTTCCATTTCGCGAAGCATTTTTGCCTTGTCGGCTTCCTGTCGAAGAGAATGCATTTCCTTAAGAAGTGCATCTGCCTCTTCCTTGGCTTTTGAAAGAATTTCCTGTGCCTCTATTCTTGCACGCTCAATAATCTTGTCGGTTTTTTCCGAAAGCTGTTTGTTTTTGAGAGCAGTGTCGGATTTGAGTTTTTCAGTTTCCTTTTTGTAAGCATGAGCTTTTTGTCTTTCCTCTTCTGCCTTCTGACGGTTTTTTTCAAGGTCCGACAAAATATCTTCAAACTGAATGTTTTCGGCATCAATATATTTCTTTGCATTTTCAATTATGTCGTCATCAAGACCAAGGCGTTTTGAAATTGCAAAGGCATTACTTTTTCCGGGAATACCGATAAGAAGTCTGTAAGTAGGCTTTAGTGTGTCTACATTAAACTCACAGGATGCATTTTCAACTCTCTTTGTTGTCATGGCATAGGTTTTAAGCTCGCTGTAGTGGGTTGTTGCGGCAGTTTTTGCACCAAGAAGCCTTACTCTTTCAAGAATGCTCACCGCCAAAGATGCACCCTCAATGGGGTCTGTGCCGGCACCGAGCTCATCGAAAAGGCACAAAGAGTTTTCGTCTGCTTCCTTTAAAATATCCACAATGTTTACCATGTGAGAGGAAAAGGTTGAGAGGCTCTGCTCAATGCTTTGTTCATCGCCGATATCTGCAAAAATATTTTTGAACACGGCTATGTCGCTGCCCTCGTTGGCAGGAATATGAAGACCTGCCTGAGCCATAAGTGTGAACAGTCCGAGAGTTTTCAGGACAACTGTTTTACCGCCGGTGTTGGGACCTGTAACAACAAGAGTGTCGAAATCCTTGCCGAGACGGATATCGGTTGGAACTACCGTTGATGAATCCAAAAGAGGATGTCTCGCTCTTTTAATGTCTATCTTTCCGCTGTCGTTGAGGACAGGGCGGAAGGAATCGGTTTTGAGTGCATATTTTGCACGGGCAAAGCAGTAGTCAAGCTCGGAAATTGTGAGATAGGTCATTTCAATAAGCTTTGATTCAGAAGCAATTTCCTCTGTCAGTGCCATAAGAATTTTCTCAATTTCATCCTGTTCCTTTGAGCGAAGCTCACGGAGCTTGTTGTTTTCTTCAACAACACTCATAGGCTCAATAAAAAGTGTTGCACCGGAAGCCGAGGTGTCATGAAGAATACCTTTAATCTCGTTGCGGTATTCAGATTTTACCGGAACAACATAGCGATCCCCTCGCATTGTTATGATTTGTTCCTGCAAATATTTCTGATAGGTTGAGGATGATGTGATTTTGTGAAGAATATCACGGATACGGTTGGTGCCCGACGCAATCATACGCCTTATGTCCCGAAGCTCCGGACTTGCACCGTCGGATATTGTTTCGTTGTCAAGAATACATTCATATATTTTTCTGCGAAGAGACTTGTCGGTAAAAAGAGCTTCGAAATGCTCGCCGAGAACCTCGCACTCAATGTCATCGGGATAGATCTTCAAAAGCTCTGCAGTTTCAAGAACCTTGCCCACAGAAAGAATTTCAGCAGGCGAAAGAGTGCCGCCCATGTGGGCACGCTTGAGGCTTGAACGGACATCGGAGGTGCATCTTATGGGAGGGTTTCCTTTTTTGGTGGAAAGATTAAGGGCTTCTGCAGTTTCTGCCTGCATTACATTAACCTTTTTTATATTGCCCGAAATTTCGGGGCTAAGTGCTCTTTTTGCAGTTATGTCCATAACTGCACACTCTGCCACCTTCTGACATATTTTATCAAATTCAAGTGTGTGTATTGCTTTTGTGTTCATTGTGTTTCATTCCTTACATTTATATAACATCAAGATTTTGTCCGTTTAAAACGGCTTTTTCCAGATTCTCACCTCTGTAGGAAAGCTTCAGAGAAAAGAATGGCAGGGATTCATCCTTCATAAGCTCAAGAAAGATTTTGTCACCTTCCCATATTTTGAGATTCATAACTTCATCTTTCAAAATCCAGTGAATCTCTCCCTCGTCACATGGTTTAAAATCGTATGTTTCGCTTTGCGCAGTAAAAAGGTGCATATGCTCCCCTTCCCACCTGTCGGACACAAAGGTGACAATTCCCCGGTAGTGCCACTTTGAAATGCGTATGCCGGTTTCTTCATAAACCTCGCGCATCATACATTCCTCCGGGCTTTCTCCCTCAAGAAATTTTCCGCCAACGCCAATCCAGTTGCCGCTGTTTTCGTCATTTTCTTTTTTGTTTCGGTGCATCATAAGATAATGACCGTCGTTTTCAATATAACAAAGTGATGTTTGTTTCATAATTCAGTTCCTTATTTTAACAACGAGTAAGCAGTTGCGTTAGTATCCGAACCCGCCTTCAGTGTTGGTCGGGCTATAATTCTCTATTCTGCTTTTCAATTTTAATGATGAGCGGCAATGAAGCCTGAAATCTGCTCTTTAATCTGCAGCATACCTTTTTTTGTGGGGTGTCCGCATATTTTGTCAATGTCCGACAGTTCAATAAACTCAACACCGTATTTTTTGCAGGCAGTTTTGTAGTTATCTGTAATTTCGGATTTTAATTCACTGTTTATAATGCAATACACCTTTGTTTCTGGAAGCTTGCAGTTAAGAGAGTCCAGAAGATAGCAAAAAGCCGGCAGCACCTTGTACAAATCATCTTTTGTCCATTGGCTGTACTTAAGGTCGCCAACAGGAGCATCGGACCACGAGTCGTTTGTGCCCCCGAAAAGGAAAAATGTGTCTATGGGATTTTCTTCGAAAAAGCCTTTTTGAATAAGCTTTTCCAGTCTTGCAACAAATGAGATTTCAGAATTGTCGCTTCCATTGTAGCCGGTGTTGCAGATTGTTGTGCCTGACCAGCTGCAATTTCGGATAAGATTTCCATTTTCGTTGCAAAAATTGTACCACCATGTGTGAGAGACATCGGTCACATCGCCCTCGTCTGCCTCCTTGACTTTGGTTCTGGTTACATATGCCGGAGCACTTTTCTCATAGTAGAAAACATAACCTTCGGGAATGTAACCCTCAAAGGTTGAATAGCTGTCGCCTAAAATAAAAATATTTCCTAAATTCATTTGTTTCATACCTTTCCGAATGTTAGTTGGCAGTGTTAGCCGTCAGATAACTACTTATACAAGTATAACACAACTCAAACAAATTAGCAATATATTTATAGATTGGAAATTATCGGTGATGTAAAAAGCTCCGGATTATAAAAAGGCAATTGCAGGATAAGTGATGGGGTTATTGAGGTGTATAAATTTTAAGGGCGTGTCTCAATAAGTGATTTTTCACTAAATTGAGGCATCGCCCTTATGTGTAACATAAATATTTAGGCCATAAGCTCATTAATTACAGGCCAGGCAAGGTCTGCATAGAATCTGTGGCCTTCAGGTCCCGTTACAAGACGAACATTATCCTTGCACCCGGCAGCTTCAAAAGCATTTCGTGCAATTTCAAATGTTTTCTGAACGCCGAAATCGGGGAATATGTTATCTTTGATTCCGTTTACAATTACCATTTTCCCGGGGGCAGCAAGGCCCGCAATGTCGCCCATGTCAAAGTATTCGGCAATTCCCGGGATGTAGTTACAACAGCAATGATGAATATCTGCAATGGAATCCTTGTAGGTACACACTGCACAGGAAGGAACACCGCAGTCTATTCTTTTGTCAAGGCAGGTAGCATAGAATGCTGTTGTGCCGCCGCCCGAGTTGCCAAGACAAATAATCTTCTTTGCAAGGTCAGGATAGTGTTTTTCGACAACATCAATAAGACGCATAACATCCCACACTCTCTCCCCTATTGCACATCTGCCGAGCAGGAGGGAGGGAAGAGCACGGCCTTTAGCTGCGCAAGACGGCGAACCATCTTCGCAGTAGCCGCTTTCGCCCATATATCTTTGTTCCATGCAAATTGCCCCATAGCCTTCTTTTATGGCGCGGCTTGCGAAGTCACGGTCACCGTCGGATATGGAAGCAGTGTCTCTCTCATAGCGAGGCTCACCGATTGAGATGTGCATTCCGGTGGAATGACCCTGAATACAAATTACCACACCCTTGACATTTTTGGTGTCATCAGGCACAAGAGCATAACAGGGAGTGTAGAGACCGGGTTCTGTCTGAAATGTGAAATGAAGCTTTTTGCAGCCCTCTATATGCTCCTCTTTTTCAATGAAATAATCGTCATTGTCACATTTAACCATTTTGTCCATGCCAAGAAGCTTCCAAAGCTTTGTATAGGCTCTTTTTTGCCATTGCAAAAAGTCTTCCTTACCGTCATATCTCATTATAGGTTTATCTTCAAACAATTTGCTTATATAATCAATTGATTTGACATTTCTCATAGCATTCTCTCCGATTATGCTTTAAAAGCGTCTACATCATACATACTAAGGTATGCTTTTGTGTTTTCGAGCATTTCCTTAAAAAGCTTTCTTGAATCTTCCACAGGAATTGTTACAAGGGGGTCGTTTGAAAATGCCTGAAAAGCAAGCTCAAGGTCTCTTTCTCTCACTGCTTTTGCAACGATTTCCTGTTCACCGCTCACTCTCAAAACAAGAGGATAGATGCTTTCGGGGATAGGTCCTGCCAAAACAGGAGTTACATTATCTGAACGGAACACCGCATTGGTTTCAACAACTGCTCCAATGGGGAGATTTGGAATCTGACCCATATTTGGAAGATTAACATTTGTAACAAGGTCGCAAAGACCGAGGATTGCACGCATTTGTGTAACGCCTTCTTCACCGGTTTCGCTGATTTTAAGTTCTTCTTCACCGCTGATGAGCTTTGCACTTCTGTCAAGTCGCCTTTGTAGGTCTTCCTTTCTCCAGCTAACAGGTGTGAGAGCAAAGTCCCATTTTTTAACTTGTTCCTGATTTGCAAGATACCATTTGCCTTCACAAAATTCTGCCAAATGTCTGTCGCCTGCAGCTGCCACAACACCGAATCTTTTGAAAAGATCCATTTTCACCTTGTGTGTACTATGGAAAAATCTGTTGAGCCAGTTTTCTTTTTTGCTTGTATCATAACCTGTTTCGGAGTATTTTTCGCAGAATTTTGCATACAGAGGCATCAGATCCATATCACGGTAGCGAAGGTCGTTGAGCCAGGTGAAATGATTGACTGCAAGAACATTTACTTTAATTTCTTCTCTCTTTTCAACATCAATGTTTTCAAATTCCTTCAAAATTTTCATAAGCATGGTCTGGGTGCTGAAAACCTCGTGACAGCATCCAAAAGCCTTGATTTTGGGGAATGTGTCATAGAGAGCTTTAACACAGAGAGTCATGGGGTTTGTATAGTTAATTACCCATGCATCGGGACAGTTTTTCTCAACCGCCTTTGCAATTTCTTCCATCATGGGAAGTGTGCGAAGAGCTCTGACGATGCCCCCGGGACCTGATGTATCGCCAACAGACTGATAAATGCCGTATTTTTCAGGAGCATGAACATCGGATTCCATTTCGTCAAAGGTTCCCGGAAGAATTGAGATAACAACGAAGTTTGCACCGGAAAGGGCTTCGTCAATTGTTTTCACTGCATGATAATCCCAATGAGATTTTGCACCGTCAACACTGTTATATTTATTACCTATGATTTCGTTGTTTTTTGCCGCTTCAAAGTCGATGTCGTAAAGATATACATCACCGCTCATGTCCTCTGTTACAACAAGGTCGCTCATAAGCCCCCATGCCCAGCCTCTTGAACCGCCGCCTATGTAGGCAATTTTAACTTCTTCTGCTTTATTACCGCTGAATTTCATTGTTATTTACTCCTTTATCTTAAAACCCGAAATAGTTTTTCGCATTGTAATAGCAAATATCAGACGCGATTTTTGTAAGCATTTTCATATCTTTGGGATATTCACCGTCTTCAACCCAGGTTCCCAGAAGATTACACATAATTCTTCTGAAATATTCGTGACGGGGATAGGAAACAAAGCTTCTTGAATCAGTGAGCATTCCCACAAAGCAGGAAATCATTCCGAGGTTTGAGAGAGCCTTCATCTGTTCTACCATACCGTCGCGGTTATCGTTGAACCACCAGCCGGAGCCGAACTGAATCTTGCCTTTAAAGGGAGCAGACTGGAAGTTGCCGAGCATTGTTCCCAAAACATAGTTATCCTTTGGATTGAGACAATAAAGAATAGTTTTAGGAAGCTTATCTTCTTTGTTTAAAAGGTCAAGGAATTTTGACATTTTTTCCGCAATACAAATGTCATTTATTGAGTCAAAGCCCGTGTCAGCACCAAGCTTTGCATACATTTTTGCGTTGTTGTTTCGGATTGCACCAACATGGAGCTGAAGTGTCCAGCCAAGGTCTGAATAGAGTCTTGCACAGTGGGCTACAATTGCGGTTTTATAGGCTTCGGCTTCGTCGGAGGTAATTTCTTTTCCGGAAAGCTTTTTGTCAAACACTGCCTTTGCATCGCCTTCGCCATAGGGAACATAGTCAAGACCGTGGTCAGAAAGTCTGCAGCCCTTTGAGTGGAAATAGCGTATTCTTTCTTCTATCCACGAAAGAAGCTGATTGTAATCAGTGATGTTTTGAGCTTCGAGATAGGGAAGAAATGTGTCCTTTGTAATTTCAACAACCTTGTCGGGGCGGAATGTGGGAAGAATTTTTGTTGAAAAATCCTTCATCTTCTCGTGCCAGCAAAGGTCATCGGCAGGGTCATCTGTTGTGCAGATAACCTCGACATTTGATTTTGTAATGAGAGACTGTGCACAAAAATCGTCCTGAGAAAGCTTTTCATTGCATTTTTCCCAAATCATATCGCAGGTTTCTTCCGAAAGCATTTCATCAATGTCGAAATATCTTTTAAGCTCCAGGTGAGTCCAATGATAAAGAGGGTTCCCGATGAGATAGGGCATTGTCTTTGCGAAGGCTTTGAATTTTTCATAATCGGAAGCGTTTCCGGTTATATATTCTTCATCAATGCCAAAGGTTCTCATCTGTCTCCATTTGTAGTGGTCACCGCTTAAAAACAGGTCAAATGCATTTTTAAAGCGATGATTTTCGGCTATCTGTGCCGGCTGAAGGTGGCAGTGATAGTCAATAATGGGAAGGTCTTTAACCGCATTGTAAAGCTCTTTTGCAGTTTCATTTTTCAGCATAAAGCTGTCATTAATAATACTCATAATGTTACACCATCCTTAAATATTGAAATTTCTTCATATCCGTTAATTTCGTTTTTGGTATTTACCCCGCCTGCAACTTCAAGCACAAAATCAACAAGCTCATCGGTAAGGTCGTCTCCATTTAAAATCCTTCCTGCATCAAAGTCAATCCAGTTGGATTTTTTAACCGAAAGCGGAGTGTTTGTGCTTATTTTAACCGTGGGAACCGCAGAACCCACAGGGGTGCCTCTTCCGGTGGTAAAAAGAATAATGTGAGCACCTGCTGCCATAAGATTTGTCACAGCAACAATATCATTTCCGGGGCCGTTTAAAAGTGTCAGACCATTTTGTGTAACCGTATCTCCGTAATCTATGACATCGACAACCTTAGAGGTTCCGCCCTTCTGAACACAACCGAGAGATTTTTCCTCCAAGGTGGTGATGCCGCCCTCCTTGTTGCCCGGAGAGGGATTTTCATATATCACCTGATTGTGGCGTCTGAAATAGTCCTTGAAATTATTAATTAAAAGTACACTTTTGTGGAAGGTTTCTTTATCTGCGCAACGCTTCATCAAAAGAGTTTCTGCACCGAACATTTCGGGGACTTCTGTTAAAACACAACTTCCGCCCATTGCAATCAGACGGTCCGAAAACCTTCCCACAAGAGGATTGGCAGTGATTCCGCTGAACCCGTCGCTTCCGCCGCATTTTAAGCCCACAACAAGCTTTGATGCCGAAATCTTTTGTTTTTTAAAGGTTTTTGCATAGTCTTTCAGCTCATTGACAAGTGCTATGCCCTCGCTGATTTCGTCCTCCACATCCTGAGCATTCAGAAAACGGACTCTCTCTTCGTCCCAGGAGCCGAGAAACTTTTTCATTTCATCAATATTGTTGTTTTCACAGCCCAGACCCAGAACAAGAACCCCACCAGCATTGGGATGATTGATCATTCCCTTTAAAATGCATTGAGTGGTTTTGTGGTCTCCGCCAAGCTGTGAACAACCAAAGGGATGAGGAAAATATTTTGCACCCGTTTTTTCGGCTATTATGCGTGCACTGTTGTTCACACAACCAACAGTATTCACAATCCACACATCATTACGGATGCCCACCTTGCCGTCGGGACGGACATAGCCCATAAAAAACTTTTCTTCGCATTTTTCCTGGGTGTAATATTCCGGTTCAAAGGAATATTCAATGTTATCGCCGAGATTTGTTTTCAGATTGTGGGAATGAACATGCTCACCCACACCAATGTCACAGGTGGCATGACCTATCGGAGCGCCATATTTTATAACATTTTCGCCCATTTTTATGGGACGGATAGCATATTTGTGACCGTTTTCAAGATTTACTTCAACATTGTCAAGCTTATTTATCAACATATTTTTTTACCTCATCGCAAAGCATTGAAAGGTCTTTGTCCCAGAGCTTTTTATTAGCAAGAATTTCTTCAACTGTTGCAGTTTTCATAAATTCGCAAACATCTTTGGCATCATCTGTCATATCCGTTCTG
The DNA here is from genome assembly GCA_045592485.1 of Clostridia bacterium. GTDB lineage: Bacteria > Bacillota > Clostridia > UMGS1810 > UMGS1810 > RGIG1828. The sequence goes on from JAZNUS010000216.1 coordinate 9,397, forward strand.
TAAAAATCAATGAGCTTGGCAAATGAAAACATAAGCTTTTCGGGATATTTGCCAAAGCGTTTTATGTATTCTTCAATTGAAGGAAGAACTCTCACCTTGAATTTTGAAACCGAATTTAAGGCAATTGAGGAAAGATAGTGCTTTATGTAAGGGTTTGAAAATCTTTCAATTACACTGTCGGCATATTCCTTAAGCTCTGCCTCGGGAAGGTCGAGAGTGGGCATAATTTCATCATATACACAGGATTTTAAGAATCCGCACATTTTTTCGTCATCGATGCATTCTTTTACCGTGGTAAGACCTGAAAGCAAGGCATACGGAACCATTGAGGTGTGGGCTCCGTTTAAGATTCGCACCTTTCTTGTGCGGTATTTTTCAAGCTCGTTGGTAAGAATTACATTGAGTCCGCATTTATCGAATGGTATTTCACGGAAAAGCTCCATATAGCCTTCAATAACCCACAGGTGAAAATACTCCGATGCATTAAACATTTTGTCATCACCTGAAATATCTTCGCCCTTGGGGTAGCCGGTGTTTATTCTGTCAACCAGAGTGTTGCAGAAAATGTTTTCATTTTCAATCCACCGGGCAAATCCGTCACCCATATTCCAGAGCTTAACATATTTTAAAACACATTCCTTAAGCTTTTCACCGTTTTTGTCAATGAGCTCGCAGGGAAGAAAAACAAAGCCCTTCAGACCATTATCGAAACGACGCTTCAACAAAAGCGTGAGCTTTGCCGGGAAAGAAGAAGGCGGAGTGTCGTCTGCACTGTCGGTTTCAACAAAAGCAATTCCCGATTCTGTGGTGTTTGATATTACAAAGCGGTAATCGGGATTATCGGCAAGCGCAAGATAGGCATCAAAATCTTCATAAGGCTTTACACAATCGGAAATCACATTGATTTTCTTTTCCATAACCCCTTCCGCTCCACGGCAGATGTGGGTGTATTCAAAATTCTGAGCCGCCAAGATGTCACACATTCCCTTTTCAATTGGCTGCACAACAGTAACCGTACCTTTAAAGTCAGTTTTTTCATTGACTATCTGAAGCATCCAGTCGGCAAAACCACGAAGAAAACCGCCTTCGCCAAACTGTATTATTCTCTTTTTCATAGCATTTGCCCCTTTTAAACAGTATTTATAACATCAGTATAAATCAAAATTACAATAAAATCCTTAAGGATTTTGATGTTTTTACACTATTTTCTTGATTATTTTGATGTTTTGTGATATGATAAAACAAAAACCCAAAAAACAGGAGAAAAAATGTTCAGTTCAATTAACACAAGTCTTGAAAATTTTCACTGGGAAGTAAGCGAAAGCAAGCTTTATAACACGGACAGCAACCGAAACACCCAGCATTATCACAGTCTTTTTGAGATATATTTTCTGACCGAGGGCAGCTGCACCTATTTCATTGACAACAAAACATATATCATTGAAAAAGGAGACCTTGTGCTTATTCCCGGAGGAACCATTCACAAAACTCAGTATCCCGGTGATGTCCCCTATTCACGAATGCTTATAAACTGTTCAAACTACTATATTCCGTCAAGCATATACAATGATATTCCCAAGCTTCTGTATGTGTATCACAACGATGATATTCAGGAAAAAATCCGGAGCATATTCAGAGATATTGACGCAGACTACAAAAACGCTGACAAGTATAGCGTTGATTCACTTCAGAGTCTTGTCCGTTCTTTGTTTATACTCATCGCCAGACACCCAAACCAAAAATCAGATGCATTGATTAAAAATGAGTATATAGAAAAAGCCACAAGCTACATTCAGAAGAATTTCAAAAACAAAATAATGCTCGAAGATATTGCAGCCGTTTGCGCAATAACTCCGGAGCATATGTCGAGAATGTTTAAAAAAGAAACCGGATTCGGTTTTTCCGAATATCTCACCCTTGTGCGTCTTCAGCACTCGGAATATCTCATTAAAAACAAAAAAATGTCTGTGACGGAAATCGCACATAGCTCCGGATTTGAAGACAGCAATTATTTTTCGGTGATTTTCAAAATGAAATACGGAATTTCACCCCGTGACATGAAAAAGCAAGCAAGTATGACATAAATTCGCAAAACATTTGACAATCAAATGCATTTGGGATAATAGGAAATCTAATATTTTTTGAAAAATTTATAAAAATGCATATTAAAGTGGAACGATAGGGTTATTTAAATGCAGTATTTTCAAGGATTTTAACTTGTATAATTTGCAAGTTAATGGTTTTATCCTTAAAAAGAAGCTTCTATCGTTCCATACATAAGTTAAGGGCATACCATTTTAGGCGGTACACCCTCATAATATTACTATTTTATTGTTCTTCAGGATAACTAATATTGAATATTGCAGATTCATTGTATGGAGAAATATTATTAGCATTTTTCCATACAAATATTTTTACGACATCTGCCTTTTCATTGCTTAATAATTCTTTGCTTATCGTTTGTGAAGAATTTTTAGTTAATGTAATCGGTGCTGATTGTACATCAACAAGCTTACCTTGCTTGTAAAATGCAACATATACATTTGCATCTTTTAATTCATCAAAGTCATTCGCAATAGTAGCAGTTATTTCAAGCGTTTCTTTATCGGCAGTGTATTCAGCAAAAGCAATATATACACCTTTAGCTTCCGGCTTTGTAAGAATAACCGAAACGGTGTTGTTAGCATATAGGTTTTCTTCACTGTCGGTAGTTACTGAAACAACAGCACTATCATCAGCAACATTTGTAAACTGTACAGATGATGAACCTCCTGCACTTATAGAACTAAGTGTTTTTGATTCTATAACTGTACCGTCTGCTTTTGATAATGTGCAAATAACGTTCTCTGCATCTAAACAACCAATGTTTGAAATAGTTGCAGTAATTGTTTTATTGCTTACTGTTGTATCAACTTTTATATCAGCAAATCCCATTTCAAAAGTAGCTGCATTGTTTGATAAATCATCATCTGTTTTTTCTGTAGGTGTTACTGTCACCTTGTAGGTTTTGTTTGTCAAATCATTCGGCAATATGTATGGTATTTCTATTGCTTGTGTTTCGCCTGACAAAAGTTCTGTTTCGACATTTTGAGATATAACAGTTTCGTTGTCTGCGGTCATTTTGATATTGAATTTGCTGATTTTTGAAGAACTATTATTTTTAACATTGACATAAACCGTTGATTCTGCACCGGCAACATATTCGTTATATACGCAGTTGGCAGAACTAACCTGAACATCACTTTTTTCTGTTATATTGGCAATCATTAAGTTACATTCGCCATAAATGTCTTCGGCTGTTTCGTCAATATTCGCCTGACCAAATGCTAATCTTAATGCACCATCTGTTGTAAGATAACCGCTTGTTTCTCTTATCTTTTTATTGTCCTCGGTTAATCTTACCGGCTCGCCCCAGGTCTTATCATCACTGTCGTAATACATAGCATATAAATCGGAACTGTATTCGTTGGCTTGTTCATATACTATAACTTTATCAGAGCCGTTTGTAAGTATTTTTGCATTATTAAGATATATCGGAAGTATAGGGATTTCAACAAGTTCAACACCATTTATGTTTCTTTCCCATAGCTGATTGTTGTGAATCCAATAATATCCGTCAGATGTTTTTGTTAAACCATAATCTATAACTTCATCATCTGTAATTTGTGTTAACTGTTCTTCGTATATTTCAAATAATTCAACATCATCAGAGGTTTCTATATTATTGTCGGTATCTTCGGTGTATGTAATAGCTGCTTTGCCGTCAATATAAGAAACATTTAAGTTTGCAACACTTCCTAAATCTGTGGCAATAACTGTGGTATCGCCCCAAGTTCCATTAAATACTTTGGTATAAATTGAGTTTGTTCCCGAAAATGCAAAGTAATCATTATCGCTGTTTGTTATCCACGATGTTGTAATTTCATCACCGCAAGCAGCAATATCAGGCGCAAATTCGTATGTGTCTTCTGTGTTACTTAAGTTTGTTGGTGTTGTCCATGATGTACCATCAAAAGCTGAATAATAAATATCAATGTTTTTAGCCATTTCGGGAAGTGTTGTATCATCTGCTAATACATCATTTGCTTTTTGCCATGCCAAAACAGCACCATTATCTGTTACTGCAAGCTTTGGTGAAAAATCTGCTGTTCCGTTATTATAGATGTCGGCAGGTGTTGTCCATGATGCACCATTATTAACTGAATATTTCAAAACAGTACAGTTAATATCACTTCTTGAATTATCGTTGTCTATCCATACAAGCAGTTCGTTTCCATTTGAAAGTTTAACAAGCTGCGGTTCTGCATACGGATATATATTTGTTTTAAATGTAGATGTATCAATATTATCAAGGCTGAATAATGCAATATTATTATTGGCAACAAATTCAGATTCCTCATCCGCATAATCTCTCGGCATTACCTCCATATCATCATATGTTTCGGCTATGCTCATTAGAGAAGCACCGAAATTGGGATAAAGTGAAACAGAATCAATATCCAAATTTTTCTTTACATTAATGTACGAAAGAGCAGAAATTTTTAAATACAAAGAACCTGTAAGTGAAGCAGAAAAAATATCTTCTAACTTTTTGTTTGTAGCAACCTCTAAGTTAGTTTTTAGTTTTAGTTTTGCACCTATTTCTGCACCTAAATATTTTGAACTGCCTGCACCAATTCCTACATAGGGGGATGCTTCAATTTCAATACCACCAAAAATAGCATACGCATTTGTTTCAATGTCTTTTATTCCGAATTTGCCGGTTGCGTCAATGCCCAATCCAACTTTTATGTATATAATCGGTGCAGCAGGAATAGGTTGCTTGTAGTTGGCATCCATATTCAAAACGTATACTATGGAGCCTTCAAGCAATCTTCCTTCTTTGTCTAATTCAAGATATCCGGCAGGAGTGGCATTGAATTCGAACCCAAAACTCATCTTATCTGCTTTTAAAACTTTTTTCAAATGCTGATATCTGTTCCATGTTTGTTTATTGGTACTTTTTCCGCAATAATTTACAAATTCCTTAATTTCGTGGTATGTTTTGTTTTCTCTGTCCTTTCCGGCGAGAGCAGTTTTATCTAATTTCCCCAACAAAACTTCAAATTTTTCATCATTTGAATTATATGTAACTTTATATAATGGCGTATCAATCTCCGTATCTATCGGCAAATCAAATAAATAAAATGATTTGCCCAAAATCGTAATTGAGGGGCCGTGTAGTCTGCCACCTGAAGTACCAATGTGTTTAAAACTGTTTTGCGTAATACCTAATGCATTTGTTTGTGAATATATTTCTTTATCTAATTCTACAATATCATTTTCAGTAAACGAACCGTTTATTTTATCAATATAGTCAGATAATAATTTATATGGTATATTATTTTCGATTGCATGTGTGTAAGCTATAGACAACGGATAACAATACAATACCAAATTAACGCAATATTTAAATGATTTTTTGCCTATTAGGACAATTGAACGCGGAACTTTTATGATTTTTGCACTGGAACGATAAAACATATAATTTGGAATATTTGTTGCACCTTCATCTATCGTTACTGTTTCCAAGTTAGTACAATTACGGAATGGTGGATATGCTGAAGAATAATCCTCTGTTCTGCAAAAGCTTTTGGGGATGTTTATCGATTGTAACTTAGTACAGTCTGCAAATGCTCCATCACCAATATTCTCAACTGTACTTGCCATCTTCACATTCACTACACCTGAGCCATGAAACATCCAATCGGGAATGTTTGTTGCACCTTCATCTATCGTTACTGTTTCTAAGTTAGTACAATTACGGAATGGTGGATATATTGAAGAATAATCCTCTGTTCTGCAAAAGCTTTTGGGGATGTTTATTGATTGTAATTTGGTACAATCAGCGAATGCTCCTTGTCCAATATCAATAACAGGAATACCATTGATTTTTTCGGGCAAGTGTATATTTGCAACACTATCATCACAATCCGTGATAGTTCCGGTATTTTCGTCAAACCAAATACCCCACTGCGGATAATATGTTCCTGTTGACATTAAACTAATTTCATTAGTATCAATAATCGCTGTGTTTGTTCCTAATTGATACTCTGATTGTAGGATGTCGATAGATTCTTCCAATATGCTTTCATAAAAATGTTCATCAATATTTTGCAAAATGGTATCTATTTCATTTGATTTGATTTCAGCGTGGGCGTTGAACGGGAACGCTACATTTACTGTCGTCATCAGCAGCGATAGTGTTAGCACCAAACTTATAATTTTTTTCATAAATGAATCCCCTCCATATATTAAAAAAGTGCGTCAATCAGAGCTGACGCACAAAAAATACATCACTCCGTTTGTCTGCAAAAACAATAGTACATACTCTAACTCAAGTATATTTTGGAGCATATATTTTTATCAAGATAATAAAAACCCACACTTGAGTTAGACACAAATACGCTATTTTAACTATTATTTTCACTATTACAGTATAACACAAAAGTCAAACATTGTAAATAAATTTAAGTTAATTGTGCAGTTTATATTGAAAAATTACAATTCACTTTCTTCATCGCGAGTACGATGTTTATATTCTTTGTATTTGTGTTTATGGGGTTGATACATATCCTCTTGAATTAAGGTAAATGTCAATATCATTATTGATATAATGATGACCTGCTGTGTGAAGGACATCATAAAACTCTCGAATATAATCAAACACCCCGTATCTTTCAAAAAGTAAAGATACTTCCCGTCCGCTTAAATTCCGATGAAGTTTATAGTTTTCTAAACAAAACACAGTAAAAGCCATTTCTCTGGTCATTGTAAAATCTCCTATACATCAGGGAACTTAATGTCCCCATTTTTTTCTTCTTGCTCAAATAGACTGTATAACATCGGTGTACTATATTGCCAAACTTTGGTTTCCTCTTTTTCAAGTGTTGCATATAACTTTGAAGAATAAAGCTTTTTTATCGCATCTTCTTCAGAAATTTTTTGCCTTTCTGCTATCAGCGACACCAAATCGGTGCTTATATAAGGCATTATTGCAATGAATTGTTCCTGTCCCATAAACATCCTCCTATCTGACTTCTTTTGCCTCAATAAAACTCAAATATTTCAGAATTTCCTCGCTGTGCATGGTCCATTGATCATGCAAAACTTCTGTTTTTAATTTCTTTACAGTATATTCTGCGTCATACGCTCCCGTTTCAAACAGTCGAATTGATTGGTATACATTATCGTCTGCAACAGGACCAATGTGCATGTCTGTTTTATTATCGATGAAATTTCCTTTACGATTATTAACAACAAATGACAACCATTCTTCATCTGCTTTATTAAACCGTTTAATAGTAAGTTCCTTTTCTGCACTTTCCAAATCAAATTCATATACAGCTACATATCCTAAATCAACAATTTCTCTTCGCATTTTGATCCTTGCCCATCGTTCGGCTTGTTCATACGATGTTGTTGTATAAAATCCCACACCAAAATCCAAATAAACATCACTCTCCCGAATTTCCGGTTTGTCAACAAGGACTGTGCTTCCATGATATAAAATCATACAAGTTCCTCCAGTATCTTATTTATTACTTTTTGTTCCTGTTTCAACGCAGAAAGCATCTTCTCATAGTGTTTTCGTTGTTCTAATTGCTCTTTTATTTTAGAAATTCTTTCTTTATCTTTTCCAATATAATCGTCACACACTTTTCCGTTTTTGCGATACTTTAAATAAAAGTATTCATTTTTACGGCAAATTAAAGAACCTTTCGGCAGTTTTGAAATCAATTTTTCATACTGTTGTATCATTTCGTTGTTTCTTAATGCTTCATTCTTTACAACCGAATTAATAATCATAACTTATCACCATAATTATCATACCACACTATCGTCAAAAAATCAACATCATTGTGTGGTATTCTGCGCATAAATATGATTTCATAAAAACAAATTGACAAAATTCAGCATTTATGATATTATAAAGTCGCCACACAAGTAAATATTGTTCCGTTCAGGGAAAATACTATGGTAAAAGGTGTTTTCTCTTTTCGCTTTTCCCTAAACGGATTTAGCTTGTGTGGCAACAATAAGGGAACTCACTTTTTGCAGTGCGTTCTCTTATGGGGACGCACTTTTTTTATTGGGAGATGTATGAATATGATTTCATAAAAACAAATTGACAAAATTCAACATTTATGATATTATAAAGCCACCACACAACCAAATATTATGCACTGTCATGGGAAAAATATCTCGGTAAGAGGTGTTTCTCCCTTTTTCCGTTTCCTGTGATGGTGATGGTTGTGTGGTGCAATAAGGGAACTCACTTTTTACAGTGCGTTCTCTTATGGGGACGCACTTTTTTATTGGGAGATGTATAAATATGTTAGAAAAAAATTATATTGAGCTTATGGACCGTGTTACAGAAATTCAGATTTTACTTGAAAAAATCGATGTACTTACAGATGACATATATGTAAATTTCTTTGACCGTTTTGAAGTGGATATAAATGCAGATTTTACCGATTATGAAGTAAGGGCAGCCAGAATCAAGTCGGATATGCTGCGTAAATTCACAGTTCCCACATTAAAGAAAACAGAAGAGCTTATGGAGTTTTTAAAAACTCAGAAAGAAGAATACCAAGCTCATTAAATTCCCAAACAAAAACCGCCGGAGACCATAATATTTTATGTTTCCGACGGTTTTTATATTTTTTACATCATAGAACAAAGATACTGTGTAATATCATAGGTGGTTTTCAGATAATCCGGGACAAGAACCTCCGGCACAGAGCCGTGAGCATATTCAACACTCATCACTCCGTTGTAGCCGATTTTTCCAAATGCACCCATTACAGCCTTCCAGTCAATGTCGCCGGTCATGGGCATCTGATGTGAATCGTTGCCGCAGTTATCGTGGAGATGAGTACACTCAATGAGAGAACCAAGCTTCAGCACTTCATCAGCCTGAGTGTTCTTAAATGAAACATGAGCATGACCAAAATCCCAACAACAAACAGCACTTTCGGAGTTAAATGATTTAATCAGCCCAAGCAGTTCATCCGCTTTTGAGGTGTAACGGCGGCGATTCTTGAAACCGTCTTCGAAAACAGTTTCAAAAGCAAGCTTATATCCGCTTTTTTCAGCCTGCTCAACATAGGGCTTAAACAAATTGTAATTATATTCAAGTGCCGCATCTTCTGAAAAAGTCATGTTTTCAAAATCAAATTCATCACCATGAAGTGCAATGTAATTGGCTCCGAAAAAAGATGTCACTTCCACGCATCTGTCCATACATACCTTGAACCTATCACCATATTTGCCATAACGGTTAAAAGGAGCATGGGTCTGATGAACGGTAAGCCCGTAGGCATCAAAAACATTTTTAGCTTCTTTCATAATATTTTCCCAGTTGTCGTCACGAAGTGGTGGTGTATAGTCAAGATGGGTAAAGCCTGCCTTCGAAATGTACTCGGATGCCTTTTTAATGTCAATGTATTGTGTATAAAAATCCATATTTATTGCTGTTTTCATCATTATTCATTCTCCTTTTTTACCAAATTGTAAGACGAACTATTTCACCCATAACCTTCGGACGGTTGTCTATTTCATTTATGTATTTTAAGTATGCCTGCGGTATAAATTCTTCCTTGTTTTCCGCTTCATCATAACGCTGTTTTGCAATTTTTTTTATTTCTTCAAATGTTCTGTTCTTTGCCCATCCTTCGTCAAAAAGTCCTGCAAATTCCGCAAAATGCAGAGCATAGAGCTTTTGTTCCATTTCATATCTTTTTAAATTCCATTCTTCAAACTTAAAAGGCTTGTCATAATCCACAGAATCGATTTCTTTTAAATCGTAAAGAAAAGTCTGCGCCATAATATGCTGACCTTTTTCAGTTGGATGAACCCTGTCGGGGCACATTATACCTTCTGTTCCGAGAAGAGGCGTAAACGCCTTTTTAAAATCTACCACCGGACAGTTATATTTCTTTGCAAGAAGTCGCAGTTCTTTTTCCACACTGTCAAGACCACACTGACAATAAAGATTTTCTTCGTCTATGTCTGATATCTCATCATAAGGAACCGGAATGCATATAACCGGAACTGCACCTGATTCGACGATTTGCTCTACAATCATAGCATAGCTTGACACGCAAAGGTCAATAGCCGCTTTTTTGCGTTTTTCAACATCTTCAAGGCTGCAATCGTTCTTTGCATAAAGCAATCTGTCAATATCGTTTACACCAAACATCACTGACACATAGTCGGGATTGCGAATGAGACACTCACTTTGAATATATTTAGCTGCTTTTCGTGCTGAGCCACCTGAAACCCCGCAATTGTAACATTTGATTTTATACTTTTTTCTTAAAAACTGATACACTTCTGCCATCCATCTGCCGTCGGCAGTGATGCTGTCTCCAAGGAAGCATAGTACATCTCTGTCTTTAAACATTTGTGCCATTCCTTTCTGAATAAATTTATTCTGCATAAAAATATTAAAACCTACTTTAAAGTCTTGCGGTATTTTGCCGGTGTCATACCCGTGGCTTTTTTGAAAAGAGCAATAAAGTAGCAATAACTGTTAAATCCGGATGCGAAGCATATATCAGTAACATCATATCCATTTCTGAGAAGCTCCCTTGCATGAATTATTTTCCTCGAATTTATAACATCAATCGGGGAAATACCGAGCTGTCTTCTGAAAATTCTGCAAAGATACGACTCACTTATGTAGCAATGATTTGACACTTCTTTAATTTTTGAAATAGAAAGATAGTTTTCGTCAATATATTTAATGGCTGTGCCGATAAGGGAAGCAAATTTATTACTCTCTATATCACAATCGTCTCCATAGATTTCTTTAATAGAATTAAAATAACCTTTTTGAACCAAAGCGTAAAGCTTGTTTTCGGTGTCCACTGTACCACCTCCGCAATTTGTGATTTTAATATATTTCTTTCTCAATGGCAGCACACAGATAGTGATATATGGGCAAATGATATTCCTGCACCTTGAAAGTTTGTGTTTCCGGAACCTTTACTGTCACATCACACATATCCAAATCACAGTCATTGGCTCCGGTAAGTGCCAATGTGAAAAGACCCTTTGCCTTGGCTATTTTTGAAGCATTCACAACATTTCTGGAATTGCCCGAGGTTGAAATTCCTATGAGCAAATCACCCCTGTTGCCGTAGCCATACACAAGCTGAGCATAAACCATATCCGGAGAAACATCATTTGCAAAAGCTGACAAGAGTGCAGTCTGACTTGTAAGGGAAATGGCAGGAATTGCCCCTTGCAAATTTTCTGAAAAATACTGTGCCTCATCAGGATATAACTCATCTAAAACCTTCGAAAACTCACCCTTCACAGGTCTTTTGCTGAGAAATCCCTTCATCAGCTCTCCAACAATGTGGTCGCAGTCTGCGCTGCTTCCGCCATTTCCGCAAAGAAGAATTTTGTTTCCGGATTTTACAGTCTTCAGCATAAGCTCCATAGCCGCATTTATGTCCGTTTTTATATTTTCAAGCTTTGGATACCTTGAAATAAGTTCATTAATCATTTATTCCGCCTCTTTTCATATGCTTTTGCGGCAACTGCAAGTGCCGCGTAGTCTCCAATTTCCTCACCGAGCTTTGCCGGCAAAACTCTGCACACATTCCCGGCTAAAGGATGAGCTTCTTTTTTTATGACATCAACCATAACAGGCTCCATAAAGTCCCTGCAACGCCCATAAATTCCGCCGATGACAATCATTTCCGGATTTAAAATATCCATAATCATCGAAAGTCCCATCCCAAGATGTCCGGCACAAATCTCATATATTTCTTTTGCTGACTCATCTCCGTTTTTTGCACACTCGGCAATTCTTTTAGCAGTTATATTTTCCATATCGTCAATACTGTCACAATAGGCAACCTTTTTACCCATCTGAAATCTTTCCAGTGCTTTGTACCTGCCTATCTGAGCAATTCCTCCCCCACTGCAAAAGCCTTCAAAAGAGCCTGCCTTGCCATAGCCTACAGGACCATAGGCTTCAAGCCTCACATGCCCCACTTCACCTGCCATGCCGCTTGCACCGTTACAAAGCTCACCGTTAACGATAATCCCTGCTCCGAGACCTGTGCCAAAGGTCAGAAACACCATGTTTTCTGTACCTTTTCCGGCACCGAATGTATGCTCTGCAAGTGCACATGCATTTGCATCATTCTGAAGTGCACAGCACACACCGAATTTATTTTCAAGCATATCTTTTATCGGAACATTATCCCAACCCGGAAGATTTGGCGGCGAAAGAATAATTCCGCTCTTCGGGTCAAGGGGACCGCCGCAGCTTATTCCGATTGATGAAAAGTCATCAAAGCTCTCAACCGCCTCAAAAATTTTTTCAAGAGTTCCATTTAAATCCAGAGTGTCAAAGCGAATTTTTTCTTTTATTTCGCCAAGTCCGTCACCTAAGGTAACCGCACATTTTGTACCTCCGATATCTATTCCTACATACATTCTTATCACACCTCAACAAAAGCATTATTCCAATCTGCAAGAAATCTTTCTATTCCCGAGTCAGTCAAATGATGCTTTGTCATTTGCATTATGACCTTGTATGGAACAGTGGCAATATGCGCTCCTGATTTTGCTGCACTTGTAACATGCATAGGATTTCTTATACTTGCGGCAATAATTTCGGTATCTATGGAATGCATGGCAAATATTTCAGCAATATCTTCAATAACATTCATCGCCTGCACTCCACTATCTTCTAATCTTCCTATGAAAGGACTTACAAAGCTAGCCCCGGCTCTTGCGGCAAGCAAAGCCTGTGACGCGGTAAAAATTAAGGTTACATTGGTTTTTATTCCCATTTTACTGAGCTTTTTCACAGCTTTAAGCCCTTCGGGTGTCATGGGTATTTTTATAACCAAATTTTCATTTTGTATTTCATCACACAATGCCGTTGCCTCTTTCACCATTTCATCAGCCTCAAGGCTTATTACCTCGGCACTTATGGGACCGTCAACAATTGATGTTATTTCTTTCACAACCTCGATAAAATTTCTGCCTTCTTTGGCTATAAGACTTGGATTGGTAGTAACACCACAAATAACACCCATGTCGTTTGCAATCTTAATTTCCTCTGTATTTGCAGTATCAATAAAAAGTTTCATTACTATAGCCTTAACAATCTATATTATTAATTGTTAAGTATTCCCTCCTATCCGATTAATTTAAAAACAGTATAAATCCAACATGCATATTTTTCTCTCACTATTTTAACATAAAGCTATTATTTTTTAACATTAGACTTGAAAAACAGAGAAAAATATAATAAAATATCATCGGTGGTGATAAAATGAACAAGAGTAATTATGTGTGTTTTACCGCAGATGAATATATAGGTGATTCGAACGAAATTTATGTTACAAGAAAAATCGAAAAAACAGATTTTCCTCTGCACTGGCATGATTTTTTTGAAATAGAAATAATTGTCGGCGGAAGGGGCTCACAAAATTTAAACGGAAACGAATATGAATTAAAACGGGGTTGTGCATATCTGCTCTCTCCCACTGACTATCACCGGGTAAAGCCCGAGCCTGAAATTGAACTGTACAACATTATGTTTCACGAAAGCTTACTGTCAGATGATTTCCTGCAAATAATTACAAAGGAAAACAGAAACTGTATTTTTTATTTTGATAATCAAACCTTTGACGAAATACTGGCACTTTCCAAAATTATTGAAGCTGAATTTCAAAAGGAACAGCCATACAAAAATGAAATACTAAGAAACCTTCTTGAATGTTTTCTCATAGTTTTTCTGCGTAATATTTCGTTGTCTGCTAAAGAGCATAATACATGCAATCACATACAAAAAGCCCTGCTGTACATTCAACTGCACTTTAAAGAGAATCCTTCCCTGATTCAGACTGCAAAGGTTGTGAATCTGAATCCAAATTATTTCAGCAAGCTTTTTAAAGCAACAATGGGTACAAGGTACAATGAATATCTCACATTCCTTAAGCTGTCCTATGCGAAAAAGCTCCTGATGTCAAAGAGCTTCAGTGTGACAGAGGTCTGCTTCGCAAGCGGATTCACATCACTGTCAAACTTTTTGAAGGTGTTTAAAGAAAATACAGGCATTACACCTAAAATGTACAAAGAATCTGAAAATATAAGACCTGATTCAAAAATATAAAAACCTCCGGAGACATAACACTTTATGTTTCCGGAGGTTTTTATTGTTATATATTATTTTACGAGCATTGCAGTATCTTTTGCAATCATAAGTTCTTCATTTGTGGGAATAACAAGAGTTCTTACAGTTGCGTCGGGAGCGGAAATGTCCTTTTCTTCGCCTCTGATTTTGTTGAGCTCGGGATCAATTTTGATGCCCATAAATCCAAGCTTTTCAACAACCTGACCTCTTGTGAGAGCTGTGTTTTCACCAACACCTGCGGTGAATACGATTGCATCAACACCACCCATTGCAGCAGCGTATGCACCAATGTATTTTGTTACGCCATATGCAAACATTTCAAGAGCAAGAGCACTCTTTTCGTTTGTATCCTTTGAACCTTCAAGGTCTCTGAAGTCGGAGCTGAGTTCGGAAATACCAAACACGCCGGACTGCTTGTTCATAAGGTCGTTAACCTCTTTAGCGGAAAGATTTTCTTTTTCCATAAGGAAGGTTACGATAGCGGGATCGATGTCACCGGAGCGTGTTCCCATGGGAACACCTGCGAGAGGTGTGAAGCCCATGCTTGTGTCTACAGATTTACCGCAGTCAACAGCAGCAATGGAAGAACCGTTACCAAGGTGGCAGGTGATGATTTTAAGCTCCTCGAGGGGCTTGCCGAGCATTGCAGCAGCTCTTTCGGATACGAATCTGTGGCTTGTGCCGTGGAAGCCGTATCTTCTGATTTTGTGCTTGGTGTAAAGCTCATAAGGAAGAGCATACATATATGCTTTTTTGGGCATTGTCTGATGGAAAGCTGTGTCAAACACACCAACCTGAGGCACGCCGGGCATAGCCTTTTCACAAGCTTCAATGCCGATGATGTTGGCAGGGTTATGAAGCGGAGCAAGCTCAGAACATACTCTGAGAGCTTCTTTTACTTTTTCGTCAATAACAACGGAGCAAGCGAAAATTTCACCGCCGTGTACCACACGGTGGCCAACAGCGTCGATGTCTTTCATGTCGGCAATTACGCCATGCTCACTATCGTTAAGTGCATCGATAACCATTGAGATAGCTACAGAATGATCATCCATGTGCTTTTCAACTACATAATCATCTTTGCCTGGAACTTTGAGAGTGAGCTTAGAACCCTCAATGCCTATTCTTTCGCAAAGACCTTTGGCAAGAACTTTTTCTTCTTCAATTTTGATGAACTGATATTTGAGCGAAGAACTTCCTGCATTGATAACTAAAATATTCATAACATATAACCGCCTTTATAAATTATTATGTAAAATTACTGAGCCTGAGCCTGAACGCAAGTGATGGCAACAACACCAACAATGTCATCAGCTGAGCAGCCTCTGGAAAGGTCATTGATGGGTTTGGCAATACCTTGTGTTACAGGACCGTAAGCTTCTGCTTTGGCAAGTCTCTGAACAAGTTTGTAACCAATATTACCTGCATCAAGATCGGGGAATACAAGAACATTTGCTTTACCTGCAACATCGGAATCGGGAGCTTTGGAAGAACCAACACTTGGAACGATAGCAGCATCGAGCTGGAGCTCGCCGTCTACTTTGATGCCGGGGTTATTGGCTTTGCAGATAGCTGTTGCTTCAACAACTTTGTCAACATCAGCGTGTTTTGCACTGCCTTT
>JAZNUS010000217.1:0-4332 GCA_045592485.1 Clostridia bacterium
CCACTAACCAATCAAATTCGCACAAGTGCTCTTTTCTTGGAGTGTCACTATCCCCTCATCCGTCAAGCAAGCTTGACACCTTCTCCACCAGGGAGAAGGCTCACACACTAGCGCAAAACAGAGCGACAAACCCCAATTTAACAGAGAGCTTCTCCGCCGGATTAATTGTACAACTTTTTCATAAGCTCCAGGAATATCGAAGCATCACTATTATAAAGCTTCTTTCCGTAAAGAGACTGTATAACCCTTGTAAGCTCTCTGAGACGCTTGCTTTCATTTTCGCTTTCAAGCTCCTGGCTCCACTTTGAATCTTCAATCTCATCACGGCTTCGGTCATAATTCTCCTTGTCAATGCTGAAAGAAGTGTTTGTGTCAAATCGATACATATCCAATGCATCCTCGGCACTGTCTCTGTGTTTGGTGTAATAGTAATCCCTGTCCGCTTCAAAATCCTTCATATCATCACGGTATCTTGAGTATTCCCTGTCTTCAAGGTCCGAAAGCAGCTCCAGATTCTTATAGAGCCTTTCATAACCATCGGCATATTTTTTGTATGCTGCTTCATATAATTCGGGAATTTTATCGGTAATCATTGAATTATATTTGCCAAGTGCCTGCATTGCCGCCGACGATGCACTTGTGTTAATCACCCCTCCTGTGCGAAGGGAGTTCTGAGCAAGGGCTCTTTCATAGGCATCGTTTCCAAGCCTTGTGTAGAGCTTGCGGTAGGTTTGAAACAGAGGATCAGCCTCGGGGTCATAGGTGAAATCTTCATAATTTAAAACATTTGTCAGAGCCTTGTTTTTCCTTGATTCATAGGAGGATTTATATCCCGTGGAGGGGCGTTTTTCATAGTCTCTGATTATTGGATTATACTCGCTTCCGTCATCACCGCCGGTATAGCTTCCGCTCACCGATCTGATGCTGTTGGCTTTGGCGTTGGCTTTTTTCATTCCTGCACTGTCGTTGTTTTTCTCTGCAAGGGCATACTCCCTTTTTGCCTGAATGATGCCTGAAATTGCTTCATACCCAAGCCCCCTGTCATGCTCCGACATGTACAGGTCTTTGTTTTCATCCAGAAGCTTCTTTTTGTCATAAATTGTTGCCATTTTTGTCATCTCCTTTTATATTTCACTGCCACTGTAAAATTTTTGATTTATACTTTTAAGCCTGAAGTCTCCTGCTCCTTCAAATTCCAGAACAAACCACCGACACCGTTTCACAGGCATGGAAAGGGTGTAGCCGCCCGAATCTGCCTCATCATATCTCGCTCCGCACACAGCGCTGCGGCTTTTGTCGTCGTAGCAAGCCCTGACCGTAAAGTATGCCCCATGCTCCAGAGAATATCTCATCATAAGCTTGCCGACTCCTTTTTTGCAAAAAGCTGACCCGTCAAAACGGATTTTAAAATTCCAGCGGACGATTTTTTCCGCATCTTCTCCGGATGAGTCGGAATCCAGCTTTACCACGCGCTGTCCGCCCGCAAGATATACCTCGCCTCCCAATGATGCCATATGAGAAAAATCGCTTTCACAGGGTTGCCTGTGCCAGGTTTTTCTTTTGACATCGTAGGCAAGAACTTCCCTTCCGCCTTTGTTTTCACACAAAACATAATACACATCGCTCCCCGATGCCCCGCTTATTCCGGCAGGATTAAGCATCAGCTTTTGGGATATTTTCTTCGGAAAATCTCCGCTATATGTATAAACTCCGTCGCTTCCGCAATATATCAGCAAATCTCCGCAAAGGGAAAGGGTTTCACCCATATTTTTCCCTACTCCTCTTGCCACGGTTGTCTGGATTGTGTATTCATCCGGCTGATTGCCCATTATTTTGTGAATGGCGTTTTCCTTGAAAGCATACACATTGTTGCCATATGAAATTATTCCGGTAAAATCACCGTCGGTCTGAGATGATGTGTGAAAGCTCGCATAGGGCAGGGTTCCGTAGGCATCAGATGAAAAATCGTTCCATTCCGAAGCATCTGAAAGCTTGGATGCATAGAGCTGCTTTCCCGATATTGCCCACACTCTGTTGTTGAACGAGCAAATGTCCATAAGATTCGGAATGCCCCTTTCAATGCTTATGGTTTCGAAGCACACATCAGGATAGCCTCCTGTGTCAAGTGAATGATTTTCAAAATTAAGCACCACAGTCTCCGTAATTTCTCCGGTGGGAGTATTGTGGGTTACCGTTTCAACTGACTTTATTTTACACTCAATTCCCGTTTTCATTTTTCTGAGATATTCATTGTATCCGTCGGTGCCGTATCCGCGGTCGGAATAAACCTCACCTTTAACCGTTATAACATCCCCTGCTTTGAGAGATGTATCGAAGGATGAATAATAAAACATCCTGTCGCCGCCCTGAGTGTAGCCCACATATCTGCACTCAATGCAGTTGTGGGAAAGCTCTGCAACATAGGTGATAAGATTTCTGGAAAGCAGGTCGTTGCCGTCGGTTTCTTTCAAAAACTTGTCCAGAGCCGTTTGAGGACTATGGAGCTGTGACACACAGATTGATGTGAATTTTCTTGAATTTTTCCAGAAAACCACATTATCCGGAATTATCAGAATGTTATCTGACAATGCTGCAAATTTTCGCTTTGCTTTAAAATCGGCAGATGCAGAAAGCTCTGAAAATTCATAGTCCACACCTGCGTAGTTCAGATAAATATGCCCGGCATCCGGTGAATGGAACGAATATATGATTCCGTCACAGGTTCCCATTCCGTTTATTGTTCCCTTTGTTTTTGCAAAGATTTTTCGTACCGGGCGCACCGAAAGGGCAGGAAAATCCTTCGAGGACATATTTTCAGCCTCAAAAAGCTCTCCCTGATCTGAATCCTCAGTAACATTTATTCCACCGAATGCCTTTATAATTTTTTCTTCAAATTTTACATTTGATCTCATATATGGAAGCATAAAGTCCACCTCCTCACACCTTAACTGCCGTGTCACACACCGGGCAGTGATTTCTGCGGTGTTCTTTTTTCCATTCATTGTACACACTGTTAAAATAAGCCGCACTGTTATTATAGAGCGCATATTCCTGATTGGATAAGTCAATCATGGAAACGAGATAATACACATATATATCCTCTCTGCTCTCGTCAAGAAAAAGGGTGGGATTTTCATCCCGGGCAAGCTGACTGTCAGCTTCTTTTCCCGAATAGAGTGCTGCATATTTCCTTATGTCGGTTTCTATCTTCAGAAGCCATTTTTTCTTTTGGGAAAATGAATAAGTGTTGGGCTTTATGCTGTCACACTGTGCAATTACATCGGATAGTCTCATTCACTGCCTCCTTTCAGCTGCGAAACATCAGCTCTCAGCTTTTGAATTTTTTTGTTAAGCATTTCAATCTTAAAATCGGTTTCTTCCTTCAGGCGGTCTATGTATCTGATGATTCTGTCATCAGAGGCTCCCCCTGAGCGTTCGGAATTATTGGTGTTCACATATATCATCCCTTTCTCAAAGCATTGGCACACTTTCTTGCAAGCCAGTAGGCGTTGGTGTCTTCCGAAAGCTTTTTAAGCCACAGCCCTTCGTCGGTTATTATACCTCTGTAGTGAAGGTCCCACACAATGTCATTCACCGTGGTAAGCTCTTTGGGATTTGCACTGCCCGGCACAGCTTTAAGCCTTTTGTTTACTGCCTCTGCAATGTATGAAAACTTGCTCTCAAGATAAGGCCCCGGGCAAGCAGTGGCGGCAAAGTATTTGTGCATTGTGAGATTGCCCGTTTTGTCTCCTGTGAATTTCAGCTCCTTAATGCCGTTTCTTTTGCATATATCCACACACAAATCAATGGTCTTTGCAAGAGCCTTGTCCGACACATGCCAGTTTGCACCGCCGTCGTTTGCAACCTCGATTGTAACCGCCATGTGGTCGTTGTCAGGGCTTGACGATGCCCAGGAGCGGTTTTTCTCTTCAACATACATTCCCACTCTGCCGTCTGTTCCCACACCGTAGTTAGACGATGCCTTTCTTGACTTTTGTGCAAATCCGTTTCCGCACTGCTCAACTGTCAGATTGCCTGCCATGTGGTGTATGGTTATTTTCGAAATCTTTTTATTTCTCGGATTACTGTTTGGGGAAATCAAAGTAAAATCCACAAGTGGCGAATTACTCATTGATGTTTTCCCCCTCTCTGAACCTCTGCCACAAATCCTTAAATGTGTCAAATCCATACATGGCTATGTAGGCAATGATAAAAGAGCCGATAAGGCCAAGCATAACAAGCCACAGACTTAATCTGATTATACCAAGCGATACTCCACAAAGCATCACAGCACCCATCACCGCCATGGAGACAATTATGCACCACAGCTTT
>JAZNUS010000218.1:0-13018 GCA_045592485.1 Clostridia bacterium
TGAAGTTAACGGCGTCGGGGTGTTTGAAGATGAAAATTGCACCAGGGTGAAAGGCTCCCCTGCCTAAGGGGAGCTGGCAGTGAGCGTAGCGAAACTGACTGAGGGGTATTGTTGAAAGTATTGATATTTCTGCATTTCGTACCCCTCCGTCTTTGCCTTACGGCAAATCCACCTCCCCTTAGGCAGGGGCGGCTTACGCATCAGCCCAATTCCATCTTCCCTACAAACCCCAATTTAAAAACAGGGTGTATGCAAACCCTGTTTCAATGTAGTGTTATTATCAATATTTTTCAACAAATTTTTTCATAATCTCAATGGAAAGCTCCGAAGCTTTGTATTTGAAAGTGTTGAAATCCATTTCGTTTGCTCCGTCCGAAATCGTTCTCAGAGCCGCAAATCTCACATTGTTAACCTTGCACACATGTGCAATTGCCCCACCTTCCATTTCGCAGGCGATGGCACCGAATTCTTTTTTGATTCTCTCCTTTGTTTCGTCCTTGCTGACAAAAACATCACCTGTTGCAATGACACCGCTTTTCACATTTTCACTTCCGCAGATTTCTTTTAGAATATCAATGGATTTTCTGTCACATTCAAAATAGATTGTGTCAACTCCGTCCACCATTCCCATAGGGCAACCAAGAGGGGACAGGTCAAAGTCGTGCTGAACACAGCTTTCGCCGATTGCAATTCCCAGAACATCAAGCTCGTCACAAAGTGAACCTGCAACACCTGAATTGATTATTATTTCGGGGTCGAATTTCAGTATCATTGTCTGTGCACAAAGAGCAGCATTAACCTTTCCGGGGTTGCACATTGCACAGACAACATCTTTTCCTGAAATTTTTCCCTTTACAAACTCCATCGAGGCATATGTCACTGTTTCGGGACTGTCCATAAGATTTTTAATGCCTCTTGTTTCTATTTCCATTGCACCGATAATGCCAATCATCATAAATTCCTCCGTATTTGTATTATGTATATATTTTATACTTGAAAATTATGTTTGTCAACAAAAACACAGTAAAAAAGTGCATATATGGAATAATATGTTACAAAATTAATAATTTTTAAAAAAACTATTGTTATTGCAACGGTTTCTTGCTATAATATATAATGTTATAATTTGTATATTTGTAAACTTTGATTAAGAGGTGAATATATTTTGGGTATTTTTGAAAAGATTTTCGGAACCTACAGCTCCCGAGAAATAAAGCGTATAATGCCGCTTGTCAATAAAATCAATGACCTTGAACCCGACATCAAAAAGCTTTCCGACTCAGAGCTTAAAGCAAAAACTGTTGAATTCAGACAGAGACTTGCAAATGGTGAAACTCTCGATGACATTCTTTGTGAAGCCTTTGCAGTTGTCCGTGAGGCAGGCTGGCGAGTTCTCGGAATGAGACATTTCGATGTTCAGCTCATCGGCGGCATAGTTCTTCATCAGGGCAGAATTGCCGAAATGAAAACAGGTGAAGGTAAAACTCTTGTTGCAACGCTTCCCTGCTATCTCAATGCTCTTGAGGGCAAGGGTGTTCATGTTGTCACAGTCAATGACTACCTTGCAAAGCGAGACAGCGAGCTTATGGGCAAAATATACCGTTTCCTCGGTCTCACCGTCGGTCTCATTATCCACGACAAAACACCGGCAGAGCGAAAGGAAGCATATTCCTGTGACATTACCTATGGTACCAACAACGAATATGGTTTTGACTATCTCCGTGACAACATGGTTATATATAAGGAAAATGTTGTTCAGGTCAAAGGTCACAACTTTGTTGTTGTGGACGAAGTGGACTCAATTCTTATTGACGAGGCAAGAACTCCTCTCATTATTTCCGGAATGGGCGAAAAATCTACCGACCTTTACACTGTTGCCGACCGTTTTGCAAGAGGTCTTAAAATGCTGAAGGTCGTTGAATCCGACGACAAACAAAACAACGATGATGTTGATGCTGACTATATGGTCGATGAAAAAGCCAACACGGCAACTCTCACCTCATCAGGCATCAAAAAGGCAGAGGCGGCATTTAATGTCGAAAACCTTTCAGACCCCGAGCATATAACTTTGCTTCATCACATCAATCAGGCAATCCGTGCTCACGGTATAATGCACAGAGATGTTGACTATGTTGTTAAAGACGGCGAAGTAATAATTGTTGATGAATTTACCGGTCGTCTCATGCACGGCAGAAGATATAATGACGGTCTCCATCAGGCAATTGAAGCCAAGGAAGGCGTTACCATTGCCCGTGAGAGCAAAACTCTTGCAACCATCACATTCCAGAACTTTTTCCGTCTTTATACAAAGCTTTCCGGCATGACAGGTACTGCTGAAACCGAACAGGAAGAGTTTAACGGAATCTACAGTCTCGATGTTGTTGTTATTCCAACCAATGAGCCTATGATCCGAAAAGACCACGCCGACAGCGTATATAAATCAGAAGCGGCAAAATTCAATGCAGTTGTCCGTCAGATTATTGAATGTCATCAGAAGGGACAGCCTGTTCTTGTTGGTACGGTTACCATTGAAAAATCCGAGCTTCTCAGCAAAATTTTAAAGAAAAACGGAATAAAACACGAGGTTCTCAATGCCAAGTACCACGAAAAAGAAGCTGAAATAATAGCTCAGGCAGGTAAAAAAGGTGCGGTTACAATTGCCACAAACATGGCAGGTCGAGGCACCGACATTATGCTTGGCGGTAATGCTGAATTTCTTGCAAAAAAAGAAATGGAGCGTCTTGGCTATGAACCGGAAATGATTGTTGAATCAACAGGTTTTTCCGACACTGCCGATGAAGCTGTTCTTGAGGCGAGAGCCAAGTTTGTTGAGCTCAATGAAAAATATAAAAACGAAATTAAAGATGAAAGAGAAGAAGTTAAAGCGGCAGGCGGCCTTTTCATAATCGGCACAGAACGCCACGAATCACGACGAATCGACAATCAGCTCAGAGGTCGTTCAGGCCGTCAGGGTGACATCGGTGAATCAAGATTCTATCTTTCCCTTGAAGATGACCTTCTGAGGAAATTCGGCTCCGACGGACTTCGCACAATGGTTGACAGGCTCGGACTCGGCGACGATGAAGCCATCGAAGCCGGAATGCTCTCTTCTGCAATTGAAAGAGCCCAGAAAACAGTTGAAGGAAACAACTTCAAAGCCCGTAAGAATGTCCTTGAATATGACGATGTTATGAATGTTCAGCGTAAGGTTATCTATGCAGAACGAAATAAGGTTCTCGATGGCGGCAACTTCAAGCAGAGCATCGAAAAGCGAATTGCAGCCTTTATCGATCTCACTGTAGATCAGTATATTGCCGGGGAGGAATACCCCGAAAACTGGAACATCACAGGTCTTGTGGAATTTCTTGAACAGTTCTTTGTTGTTCCCGGTTCACTTTCCTTTACCAAAGAAGAAATTGAGGACTTAACCCGTCAAAGCCTTGTTGATAAGCTTTATTCAATTGCTATGGAGGGCTATGCACTCAAAGAAGAAGAGTTTGGCGAAGAAGCCCTTCGTGAAATCGAAAGAATTATTCTTCTCAGGTCTGTTGACTCAAAATGGATGGATCACATTGACGATATGGAGCGTCTGCGTCAGGGCATAGGTCTTCGTGCTTATGCACAGAGAGATCCCATTATCGAGTACAAAGAAGAAGGCTATATAATGTATGAAGCAATGCTTCAGGCAATAACCGAAGACATCATAAGGCTTCTTTTCCATGTGAGAGCAGAAAAGAAAATTGAAAGGGAAGAGGTTGCAAAGCCCACATCCACAAGTGGCGGTTCCGACGGCACAATCGAAAAGAAACCTGTTGTAAGACAGGGCGAAAAAATCGGCAGAAATGACCCTTGCCCCTGTGGTTCGGGACTTAAATACAAAAAATGCTGCGGAAGATGATAAATTTAACATAGAGGTGACAATAGTGATACAGTATGACGAATACAGAATAGAACTGCAGAACATGGAAGGCTCAATAAATGAACTCAGAGCTTCTCTCGACATAGATTCTGCACTCAAAAAAATTGAAGAGCTTGAAAATCAGGCTGCAGAGCCGGGCTTCTGGGACGATCCCGAAGCAAGCCAGAAGGTTCTCCAGAAAACAAAAGGCCTTAAGAACAAGGTTGAAAAGTACGAAAAATTAAAAGGTCTTTTTGACGACACTCTTGTTCTGATTGATATGGCTAACATGGAAGATGATGAGTCGTTCCTTGACGAAATTACATCAGCTGTTAACGAAATCAAAGTAAAAACCGAAGAAATGACTCTCGAAACACTTCTTTCAGGTGACTATGACAAAAACAATGCAATCCTCACACTTCACCCCGGTGCAGGCGGCACCGAGGCACAGGACTGGGTTGACCTGCTTTTGCGTATGTACACCCGCTGGGCAGAAAGACGCAATTTTTCTGTTGAAACAATGGACTATCTTCCCGGTGATGAAGCCGGTGTAAAAAGCGTTACACTCCTCATTTCAGGCGAAAATGCCTATGGCTATCTTAAATGTGAAAAAGGTGTTCACCGACTGGTCAGAATTTCTCCCTTCGATGCATCGGGCAGACGCCACACCTCCTTTGCCTCCTGCGAGGTTATGCCCGAAATCGACGATGATGTTGAAGTAGATATCAATCCCGACGAAATCCGCATCGATACCTACCGTGCGAGCGGTGCCGGCGGTCAGCATGTCAACAAAACAAGCTCCGCAATCCGCATTACCCATATTCCCACAGGCATTGTTGTTGCCTGTCAGAATGAGCGTTCACAGCATAAAAACAAAGACTATGCCATGAAGATGCTCAAGGCAAAGCTCATTGAGCTTAAGGAAAAAGAAAACCAGGAAAAGCTTGATGACATCAAGGGTGAACAGAAGGAAATTGCATGGGGAAGTCAGATCCGTTCCTATGTTTTCCATCCTTATAACCTTGTTAAAGACCACCGTACCAACTTTGAAATGGGCAACATTGGTGCTGTAATGGACGGTGATATTGACGGTTTTATAAACGAATATCTCAGAAGAGCAAGCCTTGGCACACTGGGTCAGGAATAGTATTAATAAAAAATGCCTTAAATGTTGATTTGTAATTGACAAACGGGCATTTTTTTTGTATAATGATAAAGTGTGTAAAAATGTAATAAAAAGGAAGTGGAGCAATTGCTCACAAGTAAACAAAGAGCGTATCTCAGAAGTCTTTCAAACAAGCTTGAACCTATTTTTCAGGTTGGCAAGGGCGGCATCAATGACAATCAGCTCAAGCAGATAGATGATGCCCTCGAAAGACGCGAGCTTGTTAAAATACATGTTCTCGAAAATTCTCTTCTTGATACCCGTGCAGTCTGCAATGAAATTGCCGATGCAATCGGTGCAGAGCCTGTTCAGGTTATCGGAAAGAAATTCATTTTATATAAAGAGTCAAAGGACTACAAAACAATCGATCTGAGGCAGGCGAGATAACTTGTTAAAAAAGATTGGTATTTTCGGCGGAACCTTCAATCCCATCCACAATGGTCACATTAAGCTTGCCGAAGCGGCAGTCAGAGAGGCAGGTCTTTCGAAAATTTTGTTTATGCCAAACGGAAATCCGCCTCACAAGTGTGATGAGGAAATAATTTCTGCCAATGACAGGTTTAAAATGGTTTCAGAGGCAATAAAAAATAACCCTTTGTTTGAGGTTTCCGACTATGAAATCAAGCGGACAAGCCCCTCGTACACAATAGATACTTATCGCACAATGAAAGAAAAATTTAATTGCCCGATATATTTTATTATCGGAGCTGATTCTTTTTACAGCCTTCACACATGGAAGGCATATGCTGACCTTGTGAAGGAATGCAGCTTCATTGTTGCCGACCGCAACTGCAGCGAGGGCAGTGATTTGAAAAAAGCCTGCCGTAAGTACCTGGAGCTTGGAGGGAGTGTATTGCCGATTGCTTTTGAGCCATACGATATTACTTCAACCGAAATAAGAAAACGCATAAAGAAGGGTATGGATGTTTCGGAATTTGTTCCGGGGACCGTACTGGAATATATTTTTTCGAACAAATTATATTTGTAAACCATCTTTAGTAACGGGAGCTGAAAAATAATAATGACAATCGATGAAATGAGCGAAAAACTAAAGAATGTATTAAGCGAAAAAAGGTTCATTCATTCGCTGGGCGTAATGGAAACGGCGGTTAAAATGGCAAAGCGTTTCGGTGCCGATCCTGAAAAAACTGCAATTGCCGGTCTTCTTCACGACTGTGCAAAGGAGTTTTCGAAAGAAGAGCTATTTGAGCTTTGCGAAAAATATAACATAAGCCTCGACCCTGTTTCAAAAGAAAATTCCGGGCTTATCCACGGATTTGTGGGTGCTGAAATTGCCAGAGAATGCTATGGAATAGACGATGATGAAATTTATGAGGCGATATATTATCACACGGTCAGCAAGCCTGATATGAGTCTTATGACCAAAATTATTTACATTGCCGACCTTGTTGAACCCGGACGAACCTTCGACGGTGTTGAAAATATCAGAAAGCTTCTTGAAGAAGATATAGACAAGGCACTTGTTTTGCAGATTGACGGCACAATCCGTCTGCTTCTTTCAAAGGGTGCCATGATTCACACTAACACAATAGACACACGAAATTACTACTTGACGAAAGCAAGGTGACACTTATGAATAATTCCAACCCGGTTTTAAAGCTTTATCTCAAGGCAACAGCAATGTTTACAGCACTGTTTGTATCAATAGCCGTTGTGTTTGTTCCGATAATGCCAGCGGTAATGAGTCTTATGGGTGTACAGTCGCTTCTTGGCATAGAGTTCACGGGTGAAACCGAAAAATCCTATCTGAATGTTTTGCTCATGGGTCTCGATAAAGAAGAAACACGAACTGATGTTATGATGCTTGCTCAGTTCAACCTTGAAAATAGCGGAATCAACATTTTGCAGATTCCCCGTGACACCTATATCAATAACAACCGCTACGATAAAAAAATCAATTCGGCATATGGTGCCGGCGGTCCCGAAAGCTCAATAAAAGAGCTTCAGACTTTGATTGATGTTGAAATTGACAAATATGCAACCGTTACAACCTCCGGCTTCAGAGACCTTATCGATGCAGTTGGCGGAATCTACTATGAAGTCCCTGTTGACATGGACTACGATGACCCTTATCAGGATTTGCACATTCATCTGAAAAAAGGCTATCAGCTTCTCGACGGTGACAAAGCTGAGCAGTTTGTTCGTTGCCGTAGCATTTATCAGACCGGTGACCTTGGACGAATTGAGGCACAAAGCGGATTTATTGAAGAAGCCATAAAACAGATAATCGAAAGAAACAAATCGGGCGAAGCAGATACGGAAAATCTTCTCCGCACAGTGGGAGATATGGTAGATACCAACTTTACCCTGGAGGAAATGCTTAAATATGCACCTTATCTTCTCAATCTTAATTTTGAAAACATCAACATTATGATGCTTGAAGGAACAGCACAGTACCGCAATGGTGTTTCTTACTTTATTGCCAACGATAAAAAGAACGAAAAGCTCATAAAAGAGTACTTCACACCTGACATTTCTGAGGCGGATCTCAGTGAAATCAAGGTTCGCGATGAAGCCTTGGGTAATTCGGCGGTTGAGCATCCTGCAGGTGATGAACTGCCGTCAATAGTTGACAGCTCTGATATTTCTGTTTACATTCTGGACTATTCTCTCACCGACGGCGAAGCACTCAATAATGCAAAAGCTGCACTAAAAGAGCTGGGCTACAATGTTATCGGTGCTGTCAGCTCAAAAACCGCATATTCCGATAAAACATATTGTATAAGCAGTGAATTGACACAGCTTTCTTCAAAGCTTGCATCGGATCTCGGATTTGAAAGCTACTACATCAATCCTGATTATTCCAACGATGCAGATGTAATATTATTGATAGGAAAGGACGAATAATATGAATTCTAAAGAACTTATGGAAAACATCGTAAAATATATGGATTCCAAAAAGGCATCGGATATTAAGGTTCTCGACATAAGCAATGTAACAACTATGGCAGACTATTTTGTTATATGTCACGGGAATTCCGGTCCGCAAATGAAAGCTATTTGTGAAGAAATCGAAGAAAAACTTGCACTTTCAGACATTCACCCCATAGGTCGGGAGGGGATGTCTACAGCCTACTGGACATTGATGGATTATTCAGATGTTATTGTCCACATTTTCAACAGTGAGGCAAGAGAGTTTTATGCAATAGAAAATCTGTGGACAGATGCAACCGAGGTTGACATTTCTGCAATTATAGCAGAGGACTAATATTAGGAGGATTAATATAATGAACTACGATTTTCAGAAAATAGAAGCCAAATGGCAGAAAAAATGGGACGACACAAAAGCATTCAAGGTTTGTGAAGACACTTCCAAGCCCAAATACTATACCCTCGAAATGTTCCCTTATCCTTCGGGAAATCTTCATATGGGACATGTTCGAAACTACTCAATCGGTGATGTGGTTGCACGCTACAAAAAGATGAACGGATTCAATGTTCTCCATCCCATGGGTTGGGATTCCTTCGGTCTTCCTGCAGAAAACGCTGCAATCAAAAACGGAGCCAAACCCAAGGACTGGACATTTTCCAATATGGATAATATGCGTGACCAGCTCAAGAGTATGGGTATCAGCTATGACTGGGACAGAGAAGTTGCCACCTGTAAACAGGACTACTACAAATGGACACAGTGGATGTTTTTACAGCTCTATAACAATGACCTTGCCTACAAGAAAAAATCCTATGTTAACTGGTGTCCCTCATGTCAGACCGTTCTTGCAAACGAACAGGTTGTAAACGGTAAGTGCGAAAGATGTAAATCCGATGTTGGTAAGAAGGACCTTGAACAGTGGTTTTTCTCAATCACCAAATATGCCGACAAGCTTCTTGCTGACATTGACAAGCTCAAGGGCTGGCCCGAAAAGGTTAAAACAATGCAGGCAAACTGGATTGGAAAAAGTCATGGTGCAGAGGTTAACTTTAAGGTTGACGGCTCCGACAGAGTTCTCACTGTCTATACCACACGCCCCGACACAATCTACGGTGTAAGCTTTATGGTTATGGCACCCGAAAGCCCACTTGTTGAAGAAATCATCTCCGGCTCCGAAACAGAAAAGGAATGCCGTGAATTTATCAATAAAATGCAGTTTGTCAAAGAGATGGACAGAGCATCAACCGATGTTGAAAAAGAGGGCGTTTTCACAGGAAAATATGTTATAAACCCTCTCACCGGAAAAAAGGTTCCTCTTTATCTTGCAAACTATGTTCTCATGGACTACGGCACAGGCGTTGTAATGGCTGTTCCCGCTCACGACCAGAGAGACTTCGAATTTGCAAAGAAGTACAATCTTCCCATAGATGTTGTTATCACTCCCGATGGCAGTGATATGGATGGCTCCGAGCTTACCGAAAGCTTTGAAGCTGAAGGAATAATGATTAATTCAGGCGAGTTTAACGGCATGAATAACCGTGAAGCTCTTGCAAAAATGATTGACTATATGGCAGAAAAAGGAATAGGGGAGAAAAAGACCAACTTCCGTCTCCGTGACTGGCTCATTTCCCGTCAGCGTTACTGGGGTGCTCCCATTCCGATTATATACTGCGAGGACTGTGGTGCTGTTGCAGTTCCCGAATCCGACCTTCCTGTTATTCTTCCCGAAGATGTTGAATTCACAGGTCAGGGACAGTCTCCTCTTACCACAAGCGAAAGCTTCCGTCACGCTCCCTGTCCCAAGTGCGGCAAAATGGGTACCCGTGATATGGACACAATGGATACCTTCGTTTGCTCCTCATGGTATTTCCTCAGATATTGTGATCCTCACAACGATAAAATGCCCTTTGACAAAGATAAAACTGATTACTGGATGAATGTTGATCAGTACATTGGTGGTGTTGAGCATGCAATTCTTCACCTTCTTTATGCACGATTCTTCACAAAGGCTCTTTATGACCTTGGTTATGTGTCCTGTGATGAACCCTTTGAAAATCTGCTCACTCAGGGTATGGTGTTAAAAGACGGAACAAAAATGAGTAAATCTCTTGGAAATGTTGTAAGTCCCGAAGAAATCATCGGAAAATACGGTGCCGACACTGCAAGACTCTTTATTCTCTTTGCGGCTCCGCCCGAAAGAGACCTCGAATGGAGCGACACAGCAGTTGAAGGCTCTTATCGTTTCCTTAACAGAGTGTTCAGATTTATCGACGATAATAAAGATAAAATCAATCTCGCATCAACCTATGATGTCAAGACTCTCACACCGGAGGATAAAGAGCTTCGCTACACTCTTAACTATGCAATCAAAAAAGCAACCGATGACATCAGCATCCGTTTCAATTTCAACACAGCCATCAGCTGCATAATGGAGCTTGTTAACGGTCTCTATTCCTACAAAGGTTCAAACGATGGCCTTATCAGTGAATGTGCAAAATCACTCATCATCATGCTTGCACCCTTTGTTCCCCACATTACCGAAGAGCTGTGGGAAATGATTGGCGGCAAAGGCAGTGTTCACGAGCAAAGCTGGGTAACCTTCGATGAAACCGCTCTTGTAAAAGACGAGGTTGAAATGGTAATCCAGATTAATGGCAAGGTTAAAGGAAAAATGATGATTTCTACCGATAGCTCTGATGATGAAATCAAGGCAGTGGTACTTGAAGATGCAAAAATCAAAGAGTTTACCGACGGCAAACAGGTAGTTAAATTTATCGTTGTAAAAGGCAAGCTTGTTAACATTGTTGTGAAATAATTATTCGAATAAAAGCTTGTCAAAAATTTAAGTCGAAAGGAAAAAATCAGAATGAAAAAAGATCAACTCTATCCTGTAAGACAAATTTCAACAATTAAAGAAATGCTTGAACAAAGCTGTGAAATATATGCAAACAAAAATGCATTTCTTCGCAAACTCAAAAAAGGCGATGACTACACCGGTGTAACCTACGCTCAGTTCAAAAAAGATGTATGGGCATATGGAACTGCACTGAATAACCACGGTCTTAAAGACGGCAAAAGAATTGCAGTAATCGGTGAAAACCGCTATGAATGGGCACTTTCCTATATGGCAGCGGTAAACGGCGACACAATGTTTGTGCCCATCGACCGTGAGCTTGCATCGGAAGATATTAAAAATCTTCTTAAAATTGCAAAGGTTTCAGCTATTGCTTATTCTCCAAAAATTGCTTCAAAGCTTGAAGGCGTTAAAGAAGAAATTCCGCAGATAGAATTTATGATTTCAATGGGTTCGGACGATGATAAAGCAGACAAAACAGTTGCAGAGCTTATCGAAGAAGGCAAAAAGCTTATTGAAGAAGGAAACACTTCCTTTGACGATGTGAAAATTGATCCCAACGAAGCCAAAATTATGCTTTTCACATCCGGCACAACTGCAATGTCAAAAGGAGTTCTCCTTTGCCACAGAAACATCTGCGCAAACCTTATGTCAATGTGTTCAATGGTTGATATTAAGCCGGAGGATACATTCCTTTCGATTCTTCCGCCTCATCACACATATGAATCAACCTGCGGTATTCTTGCCCCTCTTTTCAGAGGCTCAACCATTGCCTTTAATGACGGACTTAAATATATTCCAAATAATCTTAAAGAATCAAAAGCAACTGTGCTTCTTGGTGTTCCTGCGGTTTTTGAGCTTCTATACAAACGCATTTGGGCAGCAGCAAGACAAAACGGTATTGAAAGTAAGCTCAAAACCGGTCTAAAGCTCAGCAATGCCCTCCGTAAGATTGGCATAGATAAAAGACGCACCATTTTCAAAGCCGTACACGACAACTTCGGCGGTCAGCTCAGACTTTTTGTAAGCGGTGCTGCGGCAATCGATCCTGCAGTTGCAAAGGGCTTCCGCGATTTGGGAATACTTTTCATTCAGGGTTACGGAATAACCGAATGCTCACCGATTGTTACACTCAACCGTGACATAAACTACAAAGACAATGCGGCAGGTCTGCCCCTTAGCTGTCTTGAGGTCAAAATTGACAACCCCAACGAAGAAGGAATTGGCGAAATCATCTGCAAAGGTGACAATGTAATGCTTGGTTACTATGAAAATGATGAAGAAACAGCAAAGGTTTTAAAAGACGGCTGGTTCTACACAGGCGACCTTGGATTTATCGATGATGACGGCTTCATCATCATTTCGGGCAGAAAGAAAAACATCATTATCGACAAAAACGGCAAGAATGTTTATCCCGAAGAGCTTGAAACCTTTCTTAATAAAAATGAATATATTCTTGAAAGTATGGTATATGCTCACGAGGACGGAGACAACTTTGAAATCAGAGCACAGGTTTATCCAAACTATGCTGAAATTGAACAGAAGCTCGGCAAGGATGTAACCGACGAGCAGATTCAGGAGCTTATGGAAGCTGCCGTAAAAGAAGTTAACGAAAGAAATCCTGTATGGAAGTATATCAGAAAGGTTATTGTCAGAAAAGAAGAATTTACAAAGACAACAACCAAGAAAATCAAAAGATATGCAGAGGAAAATCAGGAAAAATAAAATTTAAGAAGAAGTCACCTTAAATGTGAATTCCAATTTTTGTGAATATAACATTAAAGGTGACTTTGTTTTCTTTTCATCTTTCTCCAACTTATAAATCCATAAATATCATTGAACAAAAAATAAACATCCGCAAGTATATCTTCTAAGACCTAACGATTTACACACGAATCCTCGAGGGTTCGTCTACCTGGTGGCAGTATAATTATTTAATTTATTACATTTTAACATATATAATTTAAAATAGCAATAAAAATTTTTAGAATGATTTGATATAACCTTGAAAGTTGATGTATAAGGGATAAAATCATATGAACAAGTGTGCGGTCAAATTGAGAAAATGTTGTTAAATTATGGGCTTATATGCGACTAATGTTGCATATAGGCTCTTTTTAAAGTTTAAGCAATGGGTTTTCTACAACAGATGTTGACTTTTTGAAAAATGTTGTATATAATATAAATAGGTGATAACAATGAATTTAA
>JAZNUS010000219.1:0-6329 GCA_045592485.1 Clostridia bacterium
GCTTTTTTTATGCCTGATAGGAATCGAAAACGGAGACTTTATTTTGTAGAAAATAAAGGAGTAGGCGCCCTGAGCGAAGCCGGGAAAAGGGGCAGGGAGAAAAAATAGGATATGATACAAATAAAAAGGAGAACAAGGGCAAGGGCGAAGCGAGGAAGTACTCGCAGGGGTGTTCGATTCCTATCAGGCGTATAAAAAGCTCCCGAGAGGGGAGCTTTTTTTATGCCTGATAGGAATCGAAAACGGAGACTTTATTTTGTAGAAAATAAAGGAGTAGGCGCCCTGAGCGAAGCCGGGAAAAGGGGCAGGGAGCAAAAAATAGGATATGATTTAAATAAAAATGAGAACAAGGTCAAAGGCGAAGCGAGGAAGTACTCGCAGGGGTGTTCGATTCCTATCAGGCGTATAAAAAGCTCCCGAGAGGGGAGCTTTTTTTATGCCTGATAGGAATTTATCATTTTGATGCACTTCTTGAATATGGTTGTTTTTCGTCAGTCAGATTCGCTAAATAATCCATACTTGTATCGAGTGCTATTGCTAATTTTCTGCATTGCTCAAAGGTGAAATATCTTTTGCCGTTTTCAAGTTTTGAATAATCACTTTGGTCAATACCTGTAAGCATCTGCATTTTTATTTGTGTATATCCTTTTTCAATTCTAAGCTCTTTTAGCCTACTCATAATTATCACCAATTATATTATGGCAAAATTCCCTATTGAAATTATGGTTAAATTGACCTATAATATAATTGAGGTGATATTATGGCTGAATTTTGCTTAGAGTGCTGGAATAAACTAAATAAGCGGAACGACAGTGAGAGAAAGTATATTATATCAGATTATCTGGATTTGTGTGAGGGGTGTGGGGAATGGAAGCCTGTGATAATTATGGAACGCACATCGTATTATCTGTATAAATTCAGGTATATTCTTTTGCCGTTTAAAATTATTTTATTTATGGTTTTGATATTATGGAGAATAATAACACTTCCTTATTTGCTGTTTTATTATTATTGGCAAAAAAAGAAACGCAATAATAAATAATAAAATATTCTCTGTTATATTCAGGACTGTTGCCAAGGGACTTTTCCCAGACAATCATAAACATTTTTTGTTGCATATCCATCTCTGTTGTGCTATAATTACATAAGCTATCACAAGAGGGAGGCTTATCAATGAAAAGAATTCAAATACCGATTCTTGTTATAATTGCCTGTGCTGTTATGGGTATTGTAGATGCTGTTATTCAGCCGGGATACGCGGTCAAATCCTTTGTGAAAATTATAATGTTTTTGCTCATACCGACTGCATGTGCATTTTTCAATAAAGATATAAACATCAGAAAACTTTTAAAACCAAACAAAAAAGGCTTTATTGTTGCCATTGCTTCGGGGCTGGGAGTGTATGCTGTTGTACTTGGTGCTTATCTTGCTTTTAAAAATGTCTTTGATTTCTCCGCCTTGACCAAAAGCCTCAACGAGACCACCGGAGTTAATAAATCGAATTTTCTCTGGGTGGCTCTCTACATTTCCTTTGTAAATTCTCTTTTGGAAGAATTTTTCTTCAGAGGCTTTTCTTTTATAACACTGAAAAGCTACACCACGCGAAAATTTGCATATATATTCAGCAGTCTTTCATTTTCCCTCTATCACATTGCAATGATGATAGGCTGGTTTGGTTTGCCTGTAATTTTAATATCTCTTCTCGGACTTTTTGCTGGAGGTATGATTTTTGACCGCTTCGACGAAAAATATGAAAACATTTACCTTTCCTGGCTGATACATATGTTTGCGAATTTTGCTACCAACACAATCGGATTTATGCTTTTTGCAGTATGACATTAAAGATTAATTCTCAAAAAGGGCGCTGTCTCAACATAGTGAAATCACTTGTTGAGACAACGCCCTTTGCTTAGCCTTAGCAACCAACACTGAAGACGCCTCAAATGGCGAATTTTCGGTATCTTTTGCCTTGTCGTCCTTGAAAGGCGGAAGCCTTCCTTCGTCCTCCGTGCCAAAATCTCCTCAAATGGCGAATTTTCGGCATCTTTTGGTTTGTCGTCCTTGAAAGGCGGAAGCCTTCCTTCGTCCTCCGCATCAAAATATCCTCAAAAATTCATCCATTTGAAGTCTTTCGGAGTTTGAATTGGCTATTGCCTGAATTATTCAACAATTGTCATTTTCTGAATTTTAACTTCCTTCAGAGGTCTGTCGTTTTCATCGGTTCCTTCGGAAAGGAAGCTGTCCACAACCTCCATACCCTCGGTAACAACACCGAAAGCGGCATAGTTTCCGTCAAGGCTGGCTGAAGCGTCCTCATAGCAAATGAAAAATTGCGAAGATGCTGAATCGGGATCGTTGCTTCTTGCCATAGACACAACACCTCTCTGGTGGGAAAGGGGATTGTCCACACCGTTTGAAGCAAATTCTCCTTTGATTTTATTCTCGGAGCCACCAAAGCCTGTGCCCTCGGGGTCACCCCCCTGAGCCATAAATCCGTCAATGATTCTGTGGAAGGTGAGACCGTCATAGAATCCGTCGGAAACAAGACCGAGGAAGTTTTCAACGGTTATGGGAGCAATGTCAGGGTAAAGAGCCATTGTAAAGGATTGACCGTCTGTCATAACAACATTAACCTTTGTTGACTCAAGCCCTTCCAAAAGCTTTGCATTTGCTTCGGCAGGGTCAACATTTTCAGTAATTTCCATACTTTGCTTTTTGGGGTTTTTGTCGGTGCCTGAAACAAAGGTTCCCGATGCAACTGCCCAGATAATCAAGGCGATAATTGCCAGAGAAAAAACTGAAATCAGGGCAATGTATGCCGAATTTGAATTTTTGTTAGAATTACTCATTATTGTCTCCTTTAATATGTTTTCTTTATTATATATTCAAAAGCCTTCCGGGCGTTTTGATTTTCAACCGAATCTTTTTTGAGTGGAACACGAAGGGCAATGAACAGTCCTTCATTTTCCACATTGCATTCTTCAAGGAGCGGGCTTGAATCTGCACTTATGGCAACAGATGTGCCGTTTTTGTCTCTGTAAATTTTTTCTTCGGGAATCTGATACCTACTCACATATTCTGTTAAATCTTCAAAAAGTCCTGTATTTTCATAGGAGTAAATTGTTTCTTTGTCAAGAATATAGAGATTACATTCTCCGCTGGCAAATTCCATCTGAATTTTTTCCATTGCACCGGTTTCCATTGCATCAGCCTGTTGAGACGGGAGAAAAATATCGCGAAATTCGATGCGCGGCTCTTTTTCAGACTTTAATTCAATGTCAACATTTTCGGCTATGTTTTTGACAAGTAAATCTCCCTTTACATCGTTTTTGCCGCAAATGTGTAGAATGCCAAGGTCTGTACCGGGATTCACATTGCACTGAGTAATGCAAAGAATAATAAATGCGATTATGAGAACTCCGCCGATAATTTTACCTTTATTATAGGTCCAGAAATCGCTGAATTTAGGATTAGTATTTTTCATAGGCACCTCTCAAAAATTTGTATATTGAAATTTTACTATACTTGTTTCCTGTTGTCAACTGTTTGATTGTTAACAAATTGAAAATTTTTCTCTGTTTGTTTTTTTGGCGGATTTTTCTCTGAAGTCCTTGTGTCACAAGACTTTAACAGGGTTTCAATTTTAACCAAAAACCCCTCTGAAAAAATTTTTAAAATGATATACAATAGAGTTACAGTTGAGGGTTGAAAAAAACACACTGCACAATGCCAAAAACATTCCCCGACTGTGACACCCGGGAAAGACCGGAGAAATTATGACACTTCGGAAAGACGAAAGAAAGGAAAATGAAAAAATGAAAAAATTAACAGAGCAGGAACTCAAAAAGCTTCTTGAGGAAACTGAGGAAAAAGACGCTCAGAAGCTTTCAGACAACAAAAAAGGGGAGGACGCTCATCCCGAAAAAGAGGATGTTGAAAAAAACAACTCATCATCCTCCAAGGAAGCCGAATTTGAAAAACTCATCAAGGGCGAATTTAAAGAGCAGTTTGAACAGAGAATGAGAGAAAATCTCAAAAGACGATTCAAGGAAAGCTCTGATGCGAAAGCTAAAATGGCTGAAAATGATCAGATTATCAGCGCACTTATGATGAAATACGGCATAGGCGACGGTGACACATCTGCCCTTATGAATGCAATCAAATCGGACGACGGCTTCATTAAATCTGAAGCAGAAAAAATGGGAGTTGATTCGGAAACCCTCAAGAGAATTAAAAAGCTTGAATATGAAAATGAGGTTATGAAAAAACGCCTTGACAAACAGAAGGCAGATTTTCAGATGGAACAGACAATCGCTCAGTGGATTAAAGACGGAGAATTTCTCAAAGAAAACTATCCTGATTTTGACCTTGATGCCGAATCTGAGAATCCTGCATTTTTAAATCTTTTAAGAGGCGGAGCCGACCTTAAGAGTGCATATCTTGCAATGCATCACGACGAAATTGTCAAAGAGCTTATTGAAAAAGCCGCAAATGATGCAAAAACTCAGGCTGCCGAGGCAATCCGTGCAAGAGGAATGAGACCTCTTGAAAACGGAATGTCGGGCAAAAGTGCTGCGCTTTTCAAAACAAATGTTTCCGCACTCACTCCCGAACAAAGAGCAGAAATTGCCGCAAGGGTTGCCGGAGGCGAGGTTATAAGCTTCTGATATCATATGCGGCAGACAATTGAAAGGAGATAAACATGATTTTGAATTTAAGATTATTTGATGCAAATCCCAACACCACAAACGATTCCGGGCTTTCTGCCGAAATGAGAACCTACTACAGCGACTATCTCATTGACAATGCAAAGCCCAATCTTGTTCACGACCAGTTCGGTCAGAAACATCCCATCCCCAAAAACGGCGGTAAAACAATTCAGTTCAGAAAATTTGTTCCCTTCACCAAGGCTACAAGCCCCCTCACAGAAGGCGTAACACCCGACGGCGGTTCACTTTCCGTAACCCAGGTTAATGCAACTGTTGACCAGTATGGTTACTATGTAACAATTTCCGATATGCTTATGCTCACTGCCATCGACAACACACTTGTTGAAACCACAAAGCTTCTCGGTTCTCAGGCAGGTTCAACTCTTGATACAATCACAAGAGAGGTTTTAAACGGCGGTACAAGCGTTATGTATGCCGGAGGCAAGGAAGCCAGAGAAGCACTTGATGAAAATTCAAAGCTTACTGTTGACGATATTTTCAAAGCGGCAAGATTCCTGAAAACTCAGAATGCTCCCAAAATCAACGGAAGCTATGTGGCAATTATTCACCCCGATGTTGCCTACGACCTTATGCGTGATGATGAATGGATAG
This sequence comes from Clostridia bacterium, assembly GCA_045592485.1. GTDB lineage: Bacteria > Bacillota > Clostridia > UMGS1810 > UMGS1810 > RGIG1828. The sequence goes on from JAZNUS010000219.1 coordinate 5,322, forward strand.
ATGTTCATAAATACAGTGCTGCTTCCGAAATTTTTGAAGGTGAAATCGGCAAGCTTGCAGGTGTAAGATTTGTTGAAAGCACCGAAGCCAAAATTTTTGCAGGTGAAGGCTCAGGCGACAGAGATGTGTATTCAACACTTGTTCTCGGTGCCAATGCCTACGGCGTGACAGAGGTCAGCGGCGGAGGTCTTCAGCACATTGTTAAACAGCTTGGCTCAGGGGGAACCGCAGACCCTCTTAATCAGAGAGCAACAGCAGGCTGGAAGGGTACAAAAACCGCTGAACGACTTGTTGAAAACTATATGATAAGAATTGAGAGTGCTTCAAGCTTTGAAAGCGGCGAGAACTGATAACAGGTAAGGGAGGATATATATATGTCTAAACAAACAACCAAAACAAATGACACAACCAAGGATAAGGGCTATTATTCAGAGCTTGTAAAGGTCAAGCTTTTCAAAGACAACGACAGATACAAAGAAGATGTCTTTGTGGCAGTTAACGGCGTGGGTATGATTGTTCCCAGAGGCAAGGAAGTGGAGATTCCCCGTAAATATGCCATTGCTCTTAAAAACAGTGAGACTCAGGACAGCTTTGCGGCAGACCATGCCTCGGAGCTTGCAAAAAACGCTCAGGCACCCGAGCTTAACTGATAAAATTTAAAACAAACAGCTTCAGTGACCAACACTGAAGAGTAACACAAAACCCCCGGCATCGAAAATTGCACCAACCACTTATTTTTGGCGATTCGAGCGATGTGTTCGGGGGTTTTGTGTTTTTGTTGAGGAAGGCGGTAAATCGGGGTTTATCGGGGAGTTATTACAGAAACACTTGAGGAAACTTTTTATAATCACGCAGTTCTTTCCACTCGAATTTCAATAACAACCCTTTCTTTGTCTGACCGCCTTCGACTCCGGCACTCAGCCGTCGGCTCAGGCTAAATCCGAAGCACAGCAACGGAAAATGATTGCTTCGGATTTTCAGAGTCGAAATGGCTGTTATTGAAAACGA
>JAZNUS010000220.1:0-2916 GCA_045592485.1 Clostridia bacterium
AGCGTAGCGAAACTGACTGAGGGGTATTGCTGAAAGTATTGATATTTCTGCATTTCGTACCCCTCCGTCTTTGCCTTACGGCAAATCCACCTCCCCTTAGGCAGGGGCGGCTTTCGCACCAGCCCAATCCCATCTCCCCGACAAATCCGATTCTGTGTCAGGATGGCTATGTCAATACATTAATTTGCAAAAAAATCCGTACAGTCAGTTGTTACAGCTGACTGTACGGATTTAGTGGTCTTATGCCCACCACATTTCGCCTTTTTCTTCAAAAATCATAACTTCCTTGAGAAATTCAACGGCTTTTGTGAGACCTTCCATCGGACTCATAAGACTGTCCTCGTGCTCAATGCTTATTGCACCGTCATATCCAACCATGCGAAGAGCGCTCATCATATCCTTCCAGATCTGATAATCGTGACCATAGCCCACACTGCGGAATATCCAGGAACGGTTTATTTCGTCACCGTATGCACCGGTGTCCAAAACACCATTGGTTTTTGAATTTATATCGTCAATTTTGGTATCCTTTGCGTGGAAATGATGAATTGCACCCTTGAGGCTTCTGATGGCATACACAGGATCGATGCCCTGCCAGAAAAGGTGACTGGGGTCAAAGTTTGCACCGATTATGTCGCCCACAGCTTCACGGAGCTTCAGAAGTGTTGCCGGGTTATACACGCAAAAACCGGGATGCATTTCAAATGCAATTTTCCTGACTCCCTTTGACTTTGCATACTCTGCGGCTTCCCTCCAGTAAGGGATAAGCACTTCGTCCCACTGATATTTGAGAACCTCGGTATATTCCGGAGGCCATGCACAGGTTGCCCAGTTTGGCATCTTGTCGTCCTTGCTTCCGCCGGGACAGCCTGAGAAGGTTATAAGGGTATCAATTCCGAAGGCTTCACAAAGAGCACAGGCATTTTCAAAATCCTTGTGATAGCTCTTTGCTGTTTCCTTGTCGGGATGAACAGGGTTGCCGTGACAGCTGAATGCAGAAATTTCTATTTCATATTTTTTCAGAAGTTTTTTTACTTCATCAATTTTCCCCTGATTTCCAAGAAGCTCCTCAGGCTTTATGTGAGCAGTTCCGGGATAGCCGCCGCAACCGAGTTCGACTGCCTGAACACCAAGGTCGTGAAGCTTTTTCAGCATTTCTTCAAGGCTTACATCGTTGAAAACCGGTGAAAAAACGGATAATTTCATAATTAATCTACCTTTCTTTAAAGTCCGAGAGATTTAAGATATTCTATGCTTTTTTTAATGTCTGCAAGACAACCGCCATCCTGCTCAACAATGATGTCCTCAACGCCATATTTTTCTGCGGCATCAAGAACCGCGGGAATGTCAAGAAGTCCGCTTCCGCAAGGAACAAATGTGAGCTTGCCCTCGGGTCGGGCATAGTCCTTCATATGAAGAAGAGGAATGCTGCCTGCATATTTTTTCATAAATTCTGCAGGGGTTTCTCCTGAGCTTTCCATCCAGCCTACATCAAATTCGGGAAGAAGCTTGTCTAACCCTACAGCCTTTAAAAGACGGTCAAAAACCTTTTCGCCGTCAACGGTTTCAAATTCTGCAGCGTGATTGTGATATCCCAGCATCATACCGTTTTCCTTGCAGATTGCGGCAGCCTTTTTAAATTTTTCAACGCCTTCTTCAAAATTTTCAAAAAGAAGTTCTCTGGGAACCGAAGGGAAAACATAGTGCTTGATTCCGAGAATTTTCATATCTTTGATAGTTTTTTCGGGTTCGTCAAGAATTTCTGCCATACCGAAATGGATTGAGGTTGTTTTAAGTCCGTGCTTGTCTGAGAGAGCCTTTGCTTCTTCGGCAGTTTTTCCGAAAAAGCCTGCAAACTGGACATAATCATAGCCCATAGCCTTTATTTCGCCGAGGGTTTTGTCCATATCTTGTGCAATTTCATCTTTCACAGAGTAAAGCTGAACACCAAGGTTAAATTTTTTCATAGTAGTTAGTCTCCTTATTACAGACCGAGAGTTCTGAGGTAATCACGGCTCTGCTTTGCAGCTTCAAGGGACGGTGTTTCATAGGACATATCCTGTTCAACAATAACATATTCTGTGCCTGCTTCTTCGGCTGCAGCAAGAATAGCATTGAAATCCTGAACACCCGAGCCGCAGGGCATAAACCTGAAGCCGTTATCTTCTTTTGTAGGTTTTTTTGTTTCTTTTCCGTCAGCATCAATCAGTGCATAAGCGGGGCCCTGTGCCATAGCCTTTGCTGTGAAATCCTTGAGATGCAAAACGGTAACTCTTCCGCTGTATTTTTTGATATATTTAACGGGATCTTCGCCTCCGTATTTTACCCAGCATGTGTCAAGCTCGGGGTCGATGAGGTCTGAATCGACAGTGTCATAGAGATGGTCAAGAAGATATTTGTCTTCAAATTTTCCAAACTCAAAATCATGGTTGTGATAAAGAAGCTTAATGTCATTTTTCTTAAGAAGCTTTCCGAGTTCGGTAAAATTCTTCACTGTTTCTTCCCATTCGGCAGTTCCTGCAAGCTTTGATGCCTCATACCACGGAATTGCACAGTATTTTGCACCGATGACCTTGAGGAAATCAACTCCCTTTTGACCTTCCTCAAAGAAAAGGGAGGGTGCCTGATGAACTGAAATGCACTCAAGACCGTGTTTGTCTAAAAGAGCCTTCACTTCCTCTGCACTTTTTCCAAAATAGCCTGCAAATTCAACATAATCATAGCCCATTGCCTTAACCTCGGCAAGGGTTTTATCCATATCCTTTTCCATCTCGTCTCTCACGGAGTAGAGCTGGAGACCCACTTTAAATTTTTTCATGGTTCCACAGTCCTTTCATTAATTGTGTTCATAATAAATTGGAATTTATCGGGGAGAATGAAAAGCAAATTGTTCAAATGTGTTGTAGGGGCGATTCA
>JAZNUS010000221.1:0-6958 GCA_045592485.1 Clostridia bacterium
AAAAACACTAACTTAATTTACTGAATTAAAAGCACTATATTAAAGCACTAATTCAACTCAAATTCTCTTTTCGAGAACCTCTCATACTGTTCATTTTTCAAAGATCAAATGTTTCCGCCGCTTAGCGTCAACTTGTTAATAATACCACAAACATTTCCGTTTGTCAACACTTTTTTAAAAACTTTTCAAAAAATTTTTTTAAAGTGTTTTGGTGTTATTAAAAGCACCCTCAGCGAGAGTGCTTTATTAATATATCACAACCGGAAACATAAGTCAACACAAAAAAACATTTTTGGGTATTTCGCATACATTATTGACAACTTTCCAGTTCAATACTTAAAGTATTCCACAATTCATACAGATTATTCAGTTCTTCTTCAAGGTCCTGACACTGTTTATAAAGTTCGCTAACCTTTCCGTAATCAGCTCCCGCATCTGCTATTGCCTGCTTGAGATTTGCAATTTCAGTCTCAGTCTGCTCTATCTTATCTTCAGAGGCAGCGAGTTTTTTTGTGATGTTTTTTATATTCGCCTGACGGCGTTTGTTGCTTTCATATTCTTCCGCACCGCTTCCGGGTCTGATTGAAGCAACAGATGACACACTTTGCAGATTCTTGTTTTTATATTCAAGGTACGCATCGTAGTTTCCATTGTAGCTTGCAATTCCGTCAGATGTCATTTCCAGAATACGGTCGGCACATTTATTAAGAAAATAACGGTCATGAGACACAATAATAACCGTTCCCTCAAAATCTCTCACAGCTCCGTCAAGAGCCTCCCTCGATGAAAGGTCAAGATGGTTTGTAGGTTCGTCAAGAAGCATTGTATTGGCTTTTTCCAGCATAAGGACAAGAAGCATAAGTCTGGCTCGTTCGCCGCCGCTCAACATTGACACTTCCTTGTACACATCTTCGTCGGTAAAAAGAACAGTGCCCAAAAGAGTGCGAACCTCACTTTCGTCCATACGGGGGAACCTGTCCCATATTTCATTAAGAACACTGCTCTTTGCATGAAGAAGCTTGTGCTCCTGATCATAAAAACTGAGGGATACATTTCTTCCGAATTCAAAGTTGCCGCCATAAGATGTGTTTTCGCCAACAAGTGTTTTCAGAAGGGTTGATTTTCCTATGCCGTTTGCCCCTATTATGGCAACCTTTTCTCCTCTTTTAACATCAATATTCAGGTTCCGGGCAATTTGCTTGAGTATCCCCCCTGCATTGACATTAAGCTCAAGATTTTCACAAAGAAGCACATCCTTGTAGGATGGAAATTCAATTTCAAAGCCAAACCGACAAGCCTTGTTCATCCACACAGGTTTCTCCATAACCTCTATGCGGTCGATGGCTTTCTGCTTGCTTTTTGCCATTTTGGCAGTTGATGCCCTCACCTTATTTCGGGCAACATAATCTTCAAGCTTTTTAATTTCTTCCTGCTGTTCTTCATAATGCTTCATTTCAATTTCATAGTTTTTTTCTTTTGCATCAAGATAAGCAGAATAGTTCCCCGGATATTTTGTGGCTCTGCACCTTTCAATTTCATAAATTGTATCACATATGCTGTCAAGAAAATATCTGTCATGGGAAACTGCAATAATTATACCCTTATATGACTTCAGATAGTTTTCGAGCCACTGCATTGTGCGAAAATCAAGATGGTTAGTGGGCTCGTCCAGAAGAAGCACACCGGGATTTTTCAGAAGAAGCTTTGCAAAAGCAAATTTTGTTTTTTCGCCTCCGCTCAAGGTTTTCGCCTTGGTTTTCTTCATATCAAAATCATCGAAGCCCATTCCGGACATAACTGTCTTTATCCGGGTATCAACCTCAAAGCCACCCTTGGAATCAAAAAGTGCCGACACTCTGGAATAGGAATCCATAAGTTCCTTGCGTTTTAATTCATCAACATCAGGCGCAGACATAGCGTTTTCTATGTTTCTCATTTCATCCTCAAGGGAGGTGATTTCCGAAAAAATACTCATGATTTCTTCCCACATGGTGTTTTCGGAATCGTCTATGGCATTTTGCTTAAGAAAGCCCACCGATGAATCTTTTGGCGTGAATATACTTCCACTGTCATAGCCAAGCTCTCCGGCAATAATGCGCAAAAGGGTTGTTTTTCCGGCTCCGTTGGCACCGATAAGCCCTACTTTTTCATTGTCGGAAATATTCATTGTTATATTTTCAAGAATAAGGTCAACTCCGTAACTCTTGGTCACGGAGGTTATCTGCATCGAAATCGCCATCATCTCCTTTTCTGTAGCAAGCGGCAAGAACAGTCACATTTTCCGCACCGTGCATTTTAAGAATGCGGGCACACTCGTTTGCTGTTGAGCCGGTAGTGAAAACATCGTCTATCAGCAGTATGTTCTTGCCGGATATATCATATTTTAAATTAAATTCTATTGCTCCTCTTATGCATATTCTTCTCACAAGATAACCCATCGAGCTCAATGGATTGATATTTTTTATCTTGATAAGCAAATCCCCCGCCACTTCGGCATGTAGTCCAAGTTCGCTTGCAATGACATATGACTGATTATATTCTCTGTCTCTCACCGGATGAGTTGGTACGGGACAGACAAGGGAATATTCGTCTTCGAGTCCGTGATATTCAACAACAAGCTTTAATGCAGTTGAAAACGCCTTAGACAAGTAGCGCCGTCCGTGAAACTTGTATCTGAGCATCGCACTTCTTGTGAACCGTTCATAGGGCAAGGCACTTATTACTTCATCAAAGTAGCTGTCAGGCTCAATTATCACTTCCGAATTTTTACACACATGCTTCAGGCAATCATCGCAAATTGATTCTTCCCGTCCTAACGGCACGGGGCAATTACATACCACACACCGCTTGGGACAAAAAATATCTGTAATAAGCTCAGAAAAAAACGATATCATCTTTAGAGCTGATTTTCTTTTTTGATTCATTTTCAAGCTTCTCCGTAAGCGCCGAATATCTTTTGTCTTCTTTATTGTTGTCAACCATTCGTTCCATTATGTTTTTCTGTCCCACAAGAACCACAAGCTGTTTTGCCCTTGTTACACCGGTGTAGAAAAGGTTACGGTTCAAAAGCATATCGGGAGCCTTGAACATTGGTATTATGACAACCGGGAATTCGCTCCCCTGACTTTTGTGAACTGTGATGCAATAAGCAAGTGCAAGCTCGGAAAGGTCTTTGAAACTATACGCCACTCTTTTATCGTCAAAAATAACAGTAAGAATTTTGAAATCGTGATTTATTTCTTTTATATAGCCCACATCTCCGTTAAAAATTCCTGAACCGGGATAGTCTGTTTCAGTATTGAACCATTCCATGTCATAATTGTTCTTTATTTGCATAACCTTGTCCCCTTCACGGAAGGTTATGTCGCCGAACACCTTTTCTTTTTTTGTTTTGTGAGGCGGATTCAGAAGTTGCTGCAAAAGTCTGTTCATGTTGGCAACTCCGGTGTGTCCCTTTTTTGTGGGCGAAAGAACCTGAATGTCAAAAGGTTCGTAGCCATAAGTTTTTTTCAGTCTGGTGGAGCATAATTCACAAATATACCCCGCCCCTTCATCTGCTGAGGGAACCGAAGCAAAATAGAAATCACTTCCTGCAGTGTTGCACACAGGGTAGGTGCCTTTGTTTATTGCGTGGGCATTGTTTACTATCATACTTTCCTCTGACTGACGGAAAATTTGTGTCAGTCTGATAACACTGACACAACCGCTGTTTATTATATCCCTCAAAACATTTCCCGGTCCCACCGAAGGAAGCTGATTCACATCCCCAACAAGAATCAGCCGTGTCCCCGGCCTTGTGGCACGGAGAAGATTGTTCATAAGAACAATATCGACCATAGACATTTCATCAACTATTATAACATCTGCATCAATGGGATCTGACTCGTTACGCATACAGTTCATATCTTCACCGTCGGTGTAGCTTACTTCCAGCAGGCGGTGAATTGTTTTGGCCTCCATGTGGCAGACCTGACTCATTCGTTTTGCAGCCCTGCCGGTGGGAGCAGTGAGGGCAACCTTAAGTCGCATTGATTTCATAATATCTATTATGGCATTTATTATTGTTGTTTTACCAGTGCCCGGCCCTCCGGTAATAACCATCACATTTTTGCTCATTGCACACCTTACCGCCTCGCGCTGAAGGTCGGCAAATTCAAGAGAGCTTTTAATTTGTGCAATATCTATCTGTTTTTCTATGTTAACATCATTTACATCGTGAGTTGTTTCTGCCAGACGAATAATTTTTTGAGCAACATACTTTTCATAATCATAATATTCCCGGAGATATACAACCTCAGAATTACCCAAGGTTTCTTTTACGCACGAAAAAACAGAGCACAGGTAATCTATATATGCTCCAATTTTCTCCGGTTCTGTCCCCAGCAAAGCAGCACTTTCATTTGCAAGAATATGTATAGGGAGATAGGTGTGTCCGAACTGAAGAGCATATTTAAGCATATAGAGGATTCCGGCACATATTCTCTTGTCGGAGTCCGGCGGAATGTTGTTGGAAAGAGCAATTTCATCGGCTTTTCTGAAGCCGACACCATATTCCGGTTCACAAAGTATATAGGGGTTTGCCAGAAGCACATCTTTCGAAAACAAATTATGCTTGCGGTATATTTTCATGCACACATTAGTGGATATGCCGTGTTTTTTAAGAAACATAAAAAGCTCTGATGTACCAAGCTGATTTGCAAAGCTCTGACCAATTTCCAGTGCTTTTTTTTCGGATATGCCGTTTATGAGTGCAAGACTGGCGGGATTTGAGCCAATGACATTTAGAGCATCTTCCCCAAAGCGCCGAACAATTTTTTCTGCCGTAGCTTTTCTTACACCTTTTATAATACCTGACGACAAGTAGCGGAGGATTTCCTCTCTTCCGGTGGGCATTTGCTTTTCGTACATTTCCACCTTAAATTGTTCGCCATAGGTTGGATGGTCTGTCCATTCTCCGGTGAGAACAACCTTTTCACCTTCGGCAATGCCATACATTATGCCCACAGCAATAAAGCTGAACTCGCCTTCTATATCAGCAACGGTATAGCCATTTTCATCGTTGTGGAACACAATAGTGTCAACCGTTCCTGTAATTTTTTCCTTTTCACCCATACCGTCACCTCCAATTGCGCACTCAAACTCATTATAAAGTATATTATACACATTTATCACCATGATGTCAAAGGCTTTTTAACAGAAAAAAAGCTTTCCGCATTTGCGAAAAGCTTTTCATACTACAAAATATATACATTAACCTGGCGTCTGCCAAACTGCAGACATTCATTCCTTGTGTTAAAGAACAGGTCTACCTTGTTACCCTTGATTCCGCCGCCGACATCTTCAGCAGTACAATATCCATATACATATTTTCCATCAGTGGACACAATATACATTTTGGTTCCAAGGGGAATAACTCTGGGATCGACTGCAACTGTTCCGATTTTTGCCATTGTACCGCTGGCAGTGATGCCGTATCCGGGGTCTCCGGGGCGTTTGCCGCAGCTTTCAAAGGAAAGGTCATATGCAGTGGCAGAACAGGTGATAAGCTTTTTATAAGATGTGGGAGCAGTTGTTGAACCATATACTGCAGCAGTTTTATACTGTACAGCTTTGGTTCCCACTCTGACAACTTCATCTACAGGAGCAGCTACTGTTTCTTCACCCGCAACTGTGCGAGCAACTTCAATCCCATCATGGTACTCAACATTGTATATAATTTTCTTGCTGCCCTTTTTTCCGGGAGTCTTAACAATCTTTTTTCCCTTTTCAAGATTAGAGTCCTTAACAGTTGAAGATTTGTAAGGAACAGAAACAATTTCCTCAATCTGCTCGTGAGTTATCTTGGTAACCGTAACAACATTTTCATCGGCTGTCAATTCGGCGTCAAGATTTACGCTATAGCCGTCATTTTCATTAAAGGGCAGGTTCTTGCCTGACACAAATTCTCTGTATGTCTCAGCATCTGTCCAATAGGTTACCGATTCGCCTCCCAATGTGACATCAACTTTTTTCAGACGCTTGATAACAATAAGATTTTCATTTTGCGTAATTTCAGAATTGGCTCTCGGATAAAGAAGGTCGCTGTCTGCAACTTCAATTCCGTGCTGACTTATAATTTTGTCAACAGTGCTGTGTTCGGTGTAAACCGTAAGAAGGTTATCACCGTCTAAAATTATCACTTCACTGTCCAGAGGAGCAGCATATGCTGTTGTAACGGACAGAATAAAAACTATTACCAGAAAAAATGACATTCTGCTTCTTGACTTCAAAAACTTATCATTGTGTATGGATTTAAAAAACATAAGTATAATCCACCTCCTGATTGTATTTTTAATCAACTGCCCCAATTCTAACCCATCAAAACTTTTTTGTCAAATTTATTTCAAATTTGTTATGTGCATTTTTGACAAAGTGGGGGCAAAACACCACAAATGCACCCTTTTGTAGGTGATTTTCCCTTAAATCCACTGTTTTCAGGGGATAAATCGTTTATTTAATTATTATTCTGATGTTAATTAAAAATTACGAAATTGTTACGATTCGACATTTTTTTGGTCATTGTGAACAAATTTTAAGATGCTTTTTAGTCAAGATGTGGTGGTTAAAAATTCCCGAACTCCCAAGATGTTGATTATATATATGCGTATAGGCAATATCTCCTTTTTGCAGTTTGCGAATTTAAGTTGATTTTTAATTTTTTAAACTGTATATTGTTCATTTTCGCATTTTCAAATTTTTCAGAAATCAAAAAAAGCCTTATTTCAAGGAATTTTCATCCTTAAAATAAGACTTTTTTCAGCCTTAACGATCAACACTAAAGGCTAGCCTTAGCAACCAACACTAAAGGCGGTTTTAAAATATAAATTTCGCCTCACCCATCGTTAAAATACTCGGAAATATTAACATATTCCCTGCGTTTTTGCCTTGATTGAGACAAAATTTATTATTTTAAAACTCC
>JAZNUS010000222.1:0-4313 GCA_045592485.1 Clostridia bacterium
ACAAATTTGAAATTCGTTCAAACTGTTGAAAACACTGCTTTCTAACGCTCCACTAACCAATCAAATTCGCACAAGTGCTCTTTTCTTGGAGTGTCACTATCCCCTCTTCCGTCAAGCAACCTTGACACCTTCTCCACCACGGAGAAGGCTCACACACTAACGCAAAACAGAGCGATAAACCACAATTTACCATCTGAAAGGACATATACCGATGAAAAAGTTTTTTAGTTTACTTATTGTAGCAATATTATCTCTTTGCCTTATCACCCCTGCCGGTGCAATGGATTTTTCAACTATGGTTTCCCGCGACACCGACAGACACTGGGCAGAAAATGACCTGGACACTCTGAGCTCCCTCGGCATAATGAACGGATATGAAGGAAAAATGAACCCCGATTCAATCATTACCCGCGGGGAATTTACTGCGCTTATAACAAGAGCCTTTGAGCTGACATCAAAGGGAAACGGAAAGGAATTTTCCGACATAGACAAAAACCATATTTTTTACGAAAACATATGCGGTGCAACTCTTTCCGGCATCATTGACGGCTTTCCTGACGGTACCTTCAGACCGGAAAATATGATTACAAGAGAAGAAATAGTACTGATTCTTTCAAGACTCACAGACACCGATTCCACACTCTCTCCCATCTCTTTTTCCGACATTGATTCAGACTATCCCTACATTAAAGCACTTTCAAAAATATGCTCCGACAGCATTATAAAGGGCTATCCGGACGGTACATTCCGCCCTCATGAAAAAACCACCCGAGCCGAGGCAGCATCTATGACAGTGAAGGCAATGAAGGCATATATGAGCTCAATCTCCGAGTCTGATGCAGCAAGGTCTGCAACGGTTTTTCTGACTGAACATTTCGGGAACAAAAACAATCTGGCCATCGGAAGTGCAAGAAATGATTTTGACTATATCACATTTGCCTATGAAACCGCAAGAAAAAACGGCTATGACATAAAAAACACACCGACAGATTTTTCCGTTGTTTCGGTAAAGTCACAAGGTCCCTTTGCCACTGCCGTTGTAACCTATGATGTCAGTCACACAAGAGCAAATTACTCCAAAAGCTACACCGGCAAATCGGAAGTAAAGCTCATTGAAAAAAACGACGGAATTTTTGTGTATGAGCATAATTCACAGATAAAAAAATCCGGTCCGGTAAATCTCACCTGGGAAGTGTTTGCAAACCCTCCCTCCTATGCTATGGAAGGCGTGAATGTTGTTTCGCCCACCTGCTTTGTGGTGTCGGATTCGGATTCAAAAAAAGCTTCAGCCTCCTATATTGCAGACGATTTATGGTTTAATTCAACCCTTACAGACCAATATGTCCGTTATGCAAAGGAAAACAATTATGAAATATGGGCAATGTATAAAACAGATTTTGACACAGCCACCGCATCACGGATTTTAAATAACCGCGAGGCACGGAAAAAGGCTTCTGAATATCTTATTGAAAATATTCTCCGTTTTGGTCTTGACGGAATAAATTTTGATTTTGAAAATATGTATGCCTCTGACAAGGGTGCATACACCAATCATGTGAAAGAAATTGCCCTTCTTTGCCACACTCTCGGTGCATCGGTGTCGGTTGATGTAACCAAATATGAGCCAACAAGCATGACATGGTCAATGTGCTATGACAGAAATGCCCTGGCAAAATATGCCGACTACATTGCACTGATGGCATATGACCAGTACTATTCGGCTAGCAAGGTTGCAGGTCCTGTGGCAGGTCTTGACTGGACAAGAGACTGTATTGAACTTACCCTTGGTGAGGTTGAAGCCGAAAAGCTCCTTCTCGGTATGCCCTTTTATATAAGATGCTGGAAGACAAAGAATGGAAAAGCGGTATCATCGGAAGCAATTTCAATGGCAAAAGCTATTCAGTATGCCAATGAAAACAATGCTGCGGCAGAATATGACTCAAAGCATGGCTTGAACAAATACACATGGCAGTCCGGCGGCTACACCTATGTTTTCTGGATGGAAAATGCTCAGTCCATTGCCCAAAGAGGAAAAATGGCAAAAGAGTATGGTCTTGCAGGAGTTGCAAGCTGGAGAAGAGGTTTTGAAACTGCCGATGTGTGGCAAGAACTGAAAAATGTGCTTTTTGATTTTTAAGAAAAGCGGCTTCGCCGCACCGCCTGCGGCGGGGCAAAGAGCAATATCGCTTTTCTTAAGCCATGTGCATTTTTGAAATGCTACAGCTTTTCAAAAAAATTTGCACGGCAATATAATCAATGTTTTTTACTTTAAAGTAAAAAACAAAGCCGAAAGAGAGAATAAATTTCTTTTCTTTCGGCTTTTTATGTATATACAGAATTAAAGAACCATTACAAGGGTTCCGGCACCAATCAGTAAACATCCGATTAATGATTTCACGGTAAACTGTTCACCTAAAAACACAAAGGCCAGAATCAAGGTTATTACAACACTGAGCTTATCCACAGGAACAACCTTTGATGCACTGCCAACCTGAAGTGCCTTGTAATAGCATAGCCACGAAGCTCCCGTTGCAATGCCCGACAAAATCAGAAACCACCAGCTTTTTGACGATATATTGCTAAGGCCTTTTTGGGCATTGGTTATAAAAACCATTCCCCAAGCCATAGCAACAACCACCATTGTTCGTATTGCTGTTGCAAGATTTGAATTGACGCCGTCTATTCCGATTTTGGCAAGTATTGATGTGAGAGCTGCAAAAACTGCAGACAAAAAAGCTAATATAAACCACATAATTTTTTCTCCTGTTTTCTATGGTATAATCTATGCAGTAAGTCTTGCACAGCAAGCCTCTGCGACTTCGTCGCTAATGTACTCCGTACATTCTGCAACATTGACGGCTGCGCAAAAATGCCCTTGCAAGCAAGCATTTTTATTTATGTTATAATTTTATCTATTAAAATAATCATATGTCAGCTTCGATATATGCCGTATGTCATCAATTCCGCTTGGGGCATCCTTTGTCAGCACACATATGATATAGTCGCATGCCGGCGAAAAAACAATTGCAACATCACTTTGAATGTCTGAGGTTTCCCCCGTTTTGTTGGCACTTACGGTTCCGGGGGGCAAGCCTCCGGGAATTTTGTGGGTTACTGTCTGATTTTTCAAAAGAGCAAGCATTGCCTCGCTATGCTCCCTTGAAACAAGAGTTTTACTGTAAATTTTTTCGAGCAATATTCCGCAATCATAAGGAGAAACCAGATTTCTGCCAAAGGCTATGTATTTTCCGTTAATGGAAAACTGAGAGAGATGCTGAGTATTGATGCAACCCTCGGAACGGCAAAAATTATTAATGGTGTCAAATCCTGCGCGGCACTCGCCGTGTCCTATGGCTGTTACAAGATTATTTGCACATTTGTTATCACTGACGGTAATCATTGCATTAAGCTGCGAACGCAGATAATCGTCCATTTCCAAATTGCCTTTTTCAATTTCACTAAACAAGGTTGCCATTGTAAAAAGCTTGATAATGCTGGCACTTGAATACTTGCCGTCGTTTAAAATCAGAAAGTCTCCGTTTTTCAGATTTTTTATGTAGATGCCATATCTGCCTGTTTTATTCCCGATAAAAGATTTAATCTCACTTCCAAGCTCACCAAGGTTACGGTTACACTCCGAAATGTTCCAGCCATCATTGCGAAGGCTGTCTGTTTTGGAAATTTCAACAGTTTCAACGGCTCCGTCTTTCTGCATCAGTGCAACAGGTGTCCGATGCCAGCCTTCTTTTTCAAATTGGAAGGCCTGAGACTCATAAACCAATTCCTTTCTGCCGTCCGTACTGTATAACTGAACAACAGGAGCATCATACCAGCCCTTTTCGTGCCACTGACCGATTTGCGACAGGGGAACAAATTCCCGGTCGCCCTCAGCAGAATACATTGCTATCTGTTCCTCGGAATAAACTTGTGTGCCCGAGGCAGGTACTGATTTCAAACCAAAATCTGTGACGGTGTCAATATGTGAAAAACAAATAAGCAACAAAACCCCGATGCATACCGTTAAAGCTAAAAATCTTAAAACAAATGCGTAAGTTTTTTTCATCTTTTCATCCTTTGTTTTTGTGAATTTATCATTCAGCCTTTCGAGGACGGCAAGCTCAAAACCGCTGAAAACAATGATTTTCATGCAGCTTTGGATTTTAAGACATAAAATTAGCCTTAGCAACCAACACTGAAGACGCCTCAAATGGTGAATTTTCGGTATCTTTTGCCTTGTCGTCCTTGAAAGGCGAGTAGCCTTCCTGCGTCCTCCGCACCAAAATCTCCTCAAAAATTCATCCATTTGAGGTCCG
>JAZNUS010000223.1:0-21390 GCA_045592485.1 Clostridia bacterium
GAATTTAAAAAAGCTTGCAAAATGGAAATGGAAGAGGAACAATACCCCTTCCAAATTATTTGATTTTATCTTGTTTTTAAGAAAAACGAAGAAGAACCCGATTTTTGCTTGATGCAAGGTCGGGTTCTTCGACAGTCTGAAACGAGGTATGACCTCGTTTCTGTGTATAAAAATGATGAGCTTATAAATATAGACAGCATGGCACCTAACCACATTTTCAGGGAATGGGCAGTGAAAAATGAGTTCTTTGGAAAAGATGCTGTGTTTAAACCGGAAAGAAAATACGGCAATTCAAGGTTTGATTACTTCGTAACAAGGGGCGAGCGCAGAATATTTGTTGAAGTAAAGGGCGTAACTCTCGAAAACAATGGAGTTGCCTCATTTCCCGATGCTCCGACAGAACGGGGAGTAAAGCATCTCAATGAGCTTTGTCTTGCCGCCCGCGAGGGCTTCGAAGCTTATGTATTTTTTGTTATTCAGATGAAGAACATAAAATGTTTTGTTCCTAACCGGCAAACACACCCCGAGTTTGCCGATGCTCTTTTGAAAGCATCGGAGTCGGGTGTGAAAATTTTTGCAATCGATTGCATTGTAAAGCCCGGTGAGGTTTGGGGAGACAGCTTTGTCGATGTCAGCCTTAACAATCGCCCTTAGGTCTGGCTGGCGGTGATTGTCAGTCAATGATTATTTCACATTTGCAGGCAGGGTCATCGAGGATAAGCTCCTTTATGGCACCTGCTTTTATTTTGCCTTTTTTTGGATTTTTAACTCCGTCTATTTCACCATTCACATTTGCAATTACTTCGCTTTTTTCAAAGCTGAGGTCGCAGTCTGTCATTGTGCAGTTTTCAAGAACAAGATTTGTTGCGTAGCAAAGAGGCTGTGTACCTATAATTTCGCAGTTTACAAGCTTTAATGAATCCGAATACCAACCGAGGTATTCTCCCTTTATCACACTGTCATAAACTGTGATGTTTTTCCCATGCCAAAATGCATCCTTAGTGTTTAAAACACTGCTTCTGATAACAACATTTTCGGCATATTGGAAGGAGTATTTGGCACTGAGCTCCGATTTTTCAAAAGTGAGGTTTTTGCATTTCAAAAATGGATATTCGGAATTTATTTTACTGTTCTTTATGTTTAGCCCATCGCAGAACCATCCAAATTCTGTTGAATTAACCGCTGAATCTGCAAGGCATATGCTTTTGCATTCGCGAAGAGCCTTTATTCCTCCAAGCAGGGATTTTTCAATGGCAATGTCCGTGTCATACCACAGAGCCGCGCGGCAGGTTTCAGTCATTTCACAGCCTTTGAGCCTTGCTCTGTCCACATGCCACAGGGGATACCTCAAAAGGAAACGGCAGTTTTCGATATCAAGGTCTGAAGCTTCCTTGAGAGCTGATTCTCCGTCTGCCGGACCTTCAAAACTACAGCTTTTTATTTTGACATTTTGTTCGCCATATAGTGCTCTTTCTTCGTCATAGGTTTTGTTTTCTATTGTTTTCATTTGTTTATCCTTTCAGTTAGCTTAAAAATTTTTATCTGAAAAGTTCATTTGTGTACTATTGACTGTAAGCTTGTTTTTTGATATACTTATTATATTATATGAAAGTATGCGTTAAAATCAATAGGCTATTGGTTTTTTTGTTGAAAACAATGAAACTTTGACGGTTTACTTCCGTTTATTTCAACATAAAACACTCCGGGATTAAAGGGGACTTACAAAAGAATGAACATTTTAAGCTTTGATGCAGATACAAATCCCAATATTAAAAAAATGCTCGCTATTGTTGCCAAATTCAGCATTCCGGCAATATTTGCTCAGATCACAAGTGTCATAATGCAGTATATTGATGCTGCTATGGTGGGAAGTCTCGGGGCGAATGCCTCGGCAGCCATCGGACTTGTGAGCACAACAACCTGGCTTTTAAACGGCTTTTGTACCTCGGCAACAACAGGCTTTTCGGTTCAGATTGCCCAGCTTATCGGGGCAAAGAGAGGGATGGATGCACGCAATGTTCTTCGTCAGGCACTTGTTTTCACAACTTTGTTCGGACTGTTTCTCGGTATCATAGCTCTTTCCATAAGTACAAGACTTCCCTTGTGGCTCGGGGGTAGTGAAGACATAATCTGTGACAGCTCAAAATATTTTATGATTTTCGGCTTTATTCTCCCGGCAACTCAGCTGAGGCAGGTTTGCGGTGCAATTCTTCAGTGCAGCGGAGATATGAAAACACCAAGCAAGCTCAATATTTTACTTTGTGTTATGAATGTGTTTTTCAACTTTCTTTTTATTTTTCCAACGAGAGCTCTGGGCATTTTCGGTGCAGAAGTTACCATTCCCGGTGCAGGGCTTGGGGTTATGGGCGCGGCTCTTGGGACTCTTGTTTCTGAATACATAACTGCAATTTTGATGTTTCTGTTTTTGTCGCTTCGCTCTCCTCTTCTTGCTTTCAAACTCGGAGGGAGCTGGAAAATGAGAGCACAATGCATTAAGACAGCAATGAAAATTTCACTTCCTGCCGCTTTTGAACACACAATAATCTGCGGAGCGTATATATGCTCCACCTTGATAATAGCCCCCCTGGGAACGGTTTCGGTTGCGGCAAATTCCCTTGCAGTTACCGCTGAAAGCTTCTGTTATATGCCCGGTTACGGCATAGGTACTGCTTCTACAACTCTAGTGGGACAAAGCATCGGTGCAGGCAGAAAAGACCTGGCACGAAGGTTTGCTTCAACATCAATCCTTCTTGGGGTTTTTGTAATGACTGTGACAGGGACACTTATGTATTTCATAGCACCATGGATGTTTTCATTTTTGACGCCGGACCTTGCAGTTCAAAGGCTGGGAGCGGAAGTTTTGCGTATTGAAGCTTTTGCTGAGCCTCTTTATGCGGCATCAATAGTGTGTGTCGGGGTTTTGCGCGGAGCGGGTGATACATTTATTCCAAGCATTCTCAATCTAATTAGTATGTGGGGAGTGAGAATTGCAATGGCTTTTGTTCTCGTTCCTCACATCGGTCTCTACGGTGTGTGGATTGCAATGGCTACGGAGCTATGTGTAAGGGGAATACTTTTCCTCGTAAGGGTGTGCCGCGGAAAGTGGCTTGAGAAGAATATTAAAATATAAAACATAAAAAGAAAAATCAAACAAGGAGAGCTTATTATGAAAACAAAAATTCTTTTAATGGTAACAATTCTCTCAATGATGCTGGGAATATCGCTGAATGTTTCAGCTTCGGGAAATGATTATGTCATTGTTCTAAAAGATGAATACAAGTCCAATGCACAGGTTCTTGAATACCTTGAACCTCTATGGAAAGAGGCAGGTATATATATTCTGAAAGAGGGCTTTGATCCGGAGATTATGACTCCTTATGCAGAAAGTATTGAAAAAGATGAACCGATAGATGTTGTTTTTGAGGAACCTGATCCGGTTCTTATGACTGAACCGGCTGATCCGAATTTCAGCAGACAGTGGAATCACGGCATTATAAATGTTAAGGCATCCCGTGATATTGAAAACTATGGAAAAGGTGTAAGGGTTGCGGTTATTGACTCGGGTTGTTACAATCACCCTGACCTTGCCGACAATCTTTTGCCGGGAAGAGAATATTTTACCGGCTCAAAAACTGCTGATGTCACCGACAATGTGGGACATGGTACCCATGTTAGTGGAATTATTGCTGCATCAATGAATAACATCGGCATTTGCGGTGTTGCCCCAAAGGCATATATTGTTCCTTTAAAAGCGTTTGACACAGGGGCAACAACAACATCAGCAATACTTGCTCAGGCTATCAGGGATGCAGTTGATGTTTACGGCTGTGATGTCATTAATATGAGCTTTGGAATGTCAAGCAATGTTTCTTCTGTAAGAACAGCAATAAATTATGCTGCAGAAAAGGGCGTTATCCTTGTGGCTTCCTCGGGTAATGCTGAAAATGGTGAAACACCGGACAAAATATCATATCCTGCATACTACGATGCAGTAATTTCAGTCGCATCATTAACTTCTTCCGGTGTCAGAGCATCTTATTCATACTATAATGCCGGTGTAACTGTTTCTGCGCCCGGAAGTGGAATATATAGTACATATAAAAACGGCGGATATACATCTATGTCGGGTACTTCCCAGGCAGCTCCTCATGTTGCCGGCGTTGCAGCACTTGCTCTTTCAGCAAATCCTGATCTTACTAAAGAAGAATTCGAACAAATCCTTATATCAACTTGTGTTGACAAAGGAGATGAGGGAAGAGACGATTATTACGGTTATGGTGTTGTGAATGTCGAGGCTATGATTGAAAAAATCATGGAAGATGTTCCGCTCTACATTTCCCCAATGCATCAAAACGGTACAACATCATGCTTCCACATACGAAACAATACCGATACTCCTCTTGTTGCAACAAACATTTTTGCTGAATATGATGATGGCATGCTTGTTAATATGACTTCAACTGATATAAACCTGAAAAAAGGGGAGGGTATAACAATTCCTGTTGCTTTTGAGTATTCAAAGCATTTTGTGTGGAAGTCGCTGGATAATATCGAACCGCTTGAAAATCTGAAAGTTCAAATTCAGACGGCATTAGGGGAGGAATAATTTATGAAAGCATTGATAACAGGTGCAAGCTCCGGCATAGGCAGAGATATTGCAAGAGAGCTTTCGGCAATGGGCTATGATATAATTGCTGTTGCAAGAAGGCGGGAGCGCCTCGAAGAACTTAGGGATGAGCTAAAGACAAATGTTGAAATTGTTGTTGCAGATGTAACCGATGCAGCGCAATGTGCGGAAATTGCAAAGTATGCACAAGAGGTGGATGTTTTTATAAATAACGCAGGCTTCGGTGTGTTCGGGGAGTTTGCAGCTTCAGACCTCGATTCTGAGCTTCGTATGCTTGACACCAATGTCCGCGCAGTGCATATCCTCACAAAATACTTTGTGAAAGAGTTTAAAAAAAGAAATTCGGGACATATTCTCAATGTTGCATCACTTGCGGCATTTTTTCCGGGACCTCTTTTCGCATCATACTACGCAACCAAGTCCTATGTTTTAAGACTCACTCAGTCAGTTGCGGGAGAACTGAGAAAGTCCAAAAGTAATGTTAAAATAAGTGTTCTTTGTCCGGGACCTGTGCACACGGAATTTAGTGATGTTGCAAATGTGAATTTCGGAACCGGAACCGAAAAGCTCGGTAAGCTGGTTGTGCTTGAAAGTTCATTTGTTGCAAAATATGCGGTAAAAAAAATGCTTGCCGGAAAAGAAGTGATTGTTCCGGGCTGTATTATGAGAATTGCAATAGCTATGAGAAGAATACTTCCCGACAAAACTCTTGCCTCTTTGGTATATCTTATTCAAAGCAAAAAAATGGCAAAAAAATAATTTTTTAAATTTTTCAAAAAAAAAGCTTGACAAGCTTGTTATAATATGGTAATATTGTAAATTGCAACTATAGCCGTTTTTATGGATTTTTGTTTGTGCATAATCACGGTTTTTTGTGCGTGTTTCAAAGCGAAACTATGCACTATTACTGTGCTTGCGCAATGTGCGTTTGCGTGTACAGGGAACGAAAAAGCTTCCGCGGCAAGGCAAAAAATATATATGAGGTGATCGAAACATGGTACATCCTATCAAGCTTGGTAAGAACGAGCGTATGAGCTATTCCAAAATCGACGAAGTTCTCGAAATGCCAAACTTAATTGAGGTGCAGAAAAATTCATACCAGTGGTTCATCGAAAAAGGTCTCAAAGAGGTACTGGAAGATGTATCTCCTATTTGTGATTTTTCGGGGAACCTTGTGCTTGAATTTGATGATTACTATCTGGATGAAAATCCCAAGTATTCCATCGAAGAGTGTAAAGCAAGAGATGCTACTTACTCAAAGCCACTGAAAATTAAGGTATCGCTTATCAACAAAGAGACCGGAGAGGTTAAGGATCAGGAAATCTTCATGGGAGAATTTCCGCTCATGACAGACCAGGGTACCTTTATTATTAATGGTGCCGAAAGAGTTATCGTCAGCCAGGTTGTCCGTTCTCCGGGCATCTACTTTGCAATGCAACATGACAAAACCGGTAAAGAGCTCTATGATGCTACCGTTATACCTAACCGCGGTGCGTGGTTGGAATATGAAACCGATTCCAACGATGTTTTTTCGGTGCGTATAGACAGAACAAGAAAGCTTCCTGTAACTGTTCTTATTCGTGCTCTTGGTCTTAACACAAATGCCGAAATTCTCGAAATGTTCGGCTATGATGAAAAGATCAACACCACTCTTGAAAAGGATTTCACAACCAATGCCGAAGAGGCACTTATTGAAATATACAAAAAACTCCGTCCCGGTGAGCCCCCCACGGTTGAAAGTGCAACCACTCTCATCAACGGATTGTTCTTTGATGCAAAACGCTATGACCTCTCAAAGGTTGGCAGATTCAAATTCAACAAAAAGCTTTCTCTTGGTGCGCGTATCAAGAATCAGATTCTTGCAAAACCTGTTGTAGATGAAGAAACAGGCGAAATTCTTGCTGAAGCAGGCGAATGCATCAGTGCGGAAAAGGCTGCAATTCTTGAAAAAGCAGGCGTTAATGCAGTATGGGTTAAGGTTGAAGACAAGGAAATTAAAATCTTCACAAACGATATGGTAGACATCAATGACCATATTTCCGACGAACTCAAAGAAGCTATTGCCGAATTTGAAATCAGCGAAAAGGTTAAATTCAGCGTTCTCAAGGAAATTCTTGCTTCTTCCGAAGACATCGAAGAACTCAAAAAGCTCATTAAAGAAAGAATCAACGAGCTTATCCCGAAACACATAATAACCGAAGATATTTATGCTTCGATTAACTATCATAACAACATTGTATATGGAATCGGTACAACCGACGACATCGACCACCTTGGTAACCGTCGTCTGCGTGCCGTTGGTGAGCTTTTGCAGAACCAGTTCCGTATTGGTCTTTCCCGACTTGAAAGAGTTGTAAGAGAAAGAATGACAATCCAGGATCTTGATGCTGTTACTCCTCAGCTTCTTATCAACTCAAGACCTGTTGTGTCTGCTATAAAAGAATTTTTCGGTTCTTCACAGCTTTCACAGTTCATGGATCAGACCAACCCCCTTGCAGAGCTTACTCATAAAAGAAGACTTTCAGCTCTCGGTCCCGGCGGTCTCTCAAGAGAGAGAGCGGGCTTCGAAGTGCGAGATGTTCACCATTCTCACTACGGCAGAATGTGTCCTATCGAAACTCCTGAAGGTCCTAACATCGGTCTTATCAACTCCCTTGCCTGCTATGCACGCATAAATGAGTATGGCTTTATTGAAGCACCTTACAGAAGGTTTGACAAAGAAACACTCAAGGTAACCGATGAAATTTCATATATGACTGCCGATGTGGAAGATAACTACATGGTTGCTCCTGCATCTGAAAAACTTGCAGAAGACGGCTCCTTTGTAAATGACAAGGTTATTGTTCGTTACAGAGATGAATTTATTGAAGTTGATCCTTCAAAGGTTGACTATGTCGATGTATCTCCCAAGCAGATTGTATCTGTTGCTACTGCGATGATTCCCTTCCTTGAAAATGATGATGCTGTTCGTGCACTCATGGGCTCCAACATGCAGCGTCAGGCTGTGCCCCTTTTGAAGACCGAATCTCCGATTGTCGGAACAGGTATGGAATACAAAGCAGCTAAAGACTCCGGTGTCTGTGTTCTTGCAAAAGAAGACGGTGAAGTTATCAGAGTCGGTGCAGATGAGGTTCTTGTTCGTGAAGATGACGGAAATGTACGAAGCTACAAATTCATCAAATTCCTTCGTTCAAACCAGAGCACCTGCATAAATCAGAAGCCTATTGTTTCAAACGGCGAAAGAGTTAAAAAAGGCGACATTATTGCTGACGGTCCTTCAACTGCCAACGGTGAAATCTCCCTTGGTAAGAACATTCTCATCGGCTTTATGACATGGGAAGGTTATAACTACGAGGATGCTATCCTTATTAATGAACGCCTTGTAAAAGAAGATGTATTCACATCAATTCACATAGAAGAATATGAGTGTGAAGCCCGTGACACCAAGCTCGGTGCCGAGGAAATAACACGCGACATTTCCAATGTTGGCGAAGATGCACTCAAAGATATTGACGAAAGAGGTATTGTCCGCATAGGTGCCGAAGTAAGAGCAGGGGTTATCCTTGTCGGTAAGGTTACACCTAAGGGCGAAACCGAACTTTCAGCAGAAGAAAGACTTCTTCGTGCAATATTCGGTGAAAAAGCAAGAGATGTCAGAGATACATCACTGCGTGTACCTCACGGTGAATCCGGTATTGTTGTTGATGTTAAAATATTTACCCGTGAAAACGGCGATGAACTCCCTCCCGGAGTAAATCAGCTTGTTCGTTGCTACATTGCTCAGAAGAGAAAAATCTCTGTGGGTGACAAAATGGCGGGCCGTCACGGTAACAAGGGTGTTATTTCCCGTATTCTTCCCGAAGAAGATATGCCCTTCCTTCCCGATGGTACACCTCTCCAGTTAGTTCTTAACCCCTTGGGCGTACCTTCCCGAATGAACATCGGACAGGTTCTTGAAGTTCACCTTGGCTATGCGGCAAAGGCTCTTGGCTGGAAGATTGCAACTCCCGTATTTGACGGTGCAACCGAAAAAGACATTTTTAAAACTCTTGAAATGGCAGGTAAATCACTCGACGGTAAAACGGTTCTCTATGACGGTCGTACCGGTGACCCATTTGACAGTCCGGTTACTGTTGGTTACATGTACTACCTCAAGCTTCATCACTTGGTTGATGACAAAATCCATGCCCGTTCAACCGGTCCTTACTCACTTGTTACACAGCAGCCTCTTGGCGGTAAGGCACAGTTCGGCGGTCAGAGATTTGGTGAGATGGAAGTTTGGGCACTTGAAGCATATGGTGCCGCATATACACTTCAGGAAATTCTCACAGTTAAATCCGACGATGTTGTGGGCCGTGTAAAAACCTACGAAGCGATTGTTAAAGGCGAAAATATTCCCAAACCGGGTGTTCCGGAATCCTTCAAGGTTCTTATCAAAGAGCTTCAGAGTCTTGGTCTTGATGTTCAGGTTCTCGATGCCAACGACGAAGTTATTCCCATCAGAGAATCCGACTACGACGATGATGACGATACAGAACTCAGACTCAACCTTGAAGGCAACGAAGACGGTGATGACTTCTTCGATGGATACGACGGTGACGAAGAACCCCTTGATGATGAAACGATTGACGATATTGACGAACACGACGACTTCCTCGACGAAGATGCACTTGATGTGGATGACGATGAAGATGATGAATTTGGCGATATCCTCGGTGTGGATTCACTGGATGATCTTGAAGCTCCCGATGTGCTTGATATGGGAGATGACTATATAGTAGATTTTGATGATATTGACGATCTTGATTCATCAATTGATTCAATTGCAGACGATTTTGGTGATCAGTAAGAAAGGAGATAGCTTATGTCAGCATTTAATGATTTTGAATCTATAAAGATTGGTTTGGCTTCTCCCGAAAAAATCAGGGAATGGTCACACGGTGAAGTTAAAAAACCGGAAACAATTAACTACAGAACATTAAAGCCCGAACGCGACGGTCTTTTCTGTGAAAAGATTTTCGGACCCCAGAAGGACTGGGAATGTTACTGCGGTAAATACAAAAGAATAAGATACAAAGGTATTGTCTGCGACCGATGCGGAGTTGAGGTTACACGCTCCAAGGTTCGTAGAGAGCGTATGGGACACATTGAGCTTGCCGCTCCTGTGTCTCACATCTGGTACTTCAAGGGCATCCCTAGTCGTATGGGACTTATCCTTGATATGTCACCAAGAATTCTTGAAAGAATCCTCTATTTTGCAGCCTATGTTGTAATTGACGCAGGTAAAACCGATCTTGAAGAAAAACAGACTCTTTCTGAAAAGGAATACAGAGACTATACAGAAAAATATGGCAGAGACGGATTCAAAGCCGGCATGGGTGCCGAAGCCGTTAAAGAGCTTCTGGCAGCAATTGACCTTGAAGAGCTTTCAAGAGAACTCAAAGAGGAGCTTGATAACTCTCAGGGACAGAAAAAAATCCGTATTGCAAAAAGACTCGAGGTTGTAGAAGCGTTCAGACTTTCAGGCAACAAGCCCGAATGGATGGTTATGGATGTTGTTCCTGTTATTCCCCCCGAAATCAGACCTATGGTTCAGCTCGACGGCGGAAGATTTGCAACCTCCGACCTCAATGACCTCTACAGAAGAGTTATCAACAGAAACAACCGTCTCAAGAGACTTCTTGAACTTGAAGCTCCTGACATCATTGTCCGCAATGAAAAAAGAATGCTTCAGGAAGCGGTTGATGCCCTCATCGACAACGGCAGAAGAGGCCGTCCCGTTACAGGCCCCGGTAACCGTCCCCTCAAATCCCTTTCCGATATGCTCAAAGGTAAGCAGGGTCGTTTCCGTCAGAACCTTCTCGGTAAGCGTGTTGACTACTCCGGCCGTTCAGTTATCGTTGTAGGACCAAATCTTAAAATATATCAGTGCGGTCTTCCTAAGGAAATGGCACTCGAGCTCTTCAAGCCCTTCGTAATGAAGAAGCTTGTTGAAGACGGACTTTGCCACAACATCAAGAGCGCAAAGCGTATGGTGGAAAGGGTACGCCCTGAGGTTTGGGATATGCTCGAGGATGTTATCAAAGAGCATCCTGTGTTCCTAAACCGTGCTCCCACACTTCACCGTCTAGGTATTCAGGCATTTGAACCTGTTCTTGTTGAGGGAAGAGCTATAAAGCTTCATCCTCTTGTATGTACAGCGTTTAACGCCGACTTCGATGGTGACCAGATGGCTGTCCATGTTCCTCTGTCCCCTGAGGCTCAGGCTGAAGCAAGATTTCTTATGCTTTCTGCCAACAACCTTCTTAAACCTCAGGATGGTAAAACAGTAACCACACCTACACAGGATATGGTTCTCGGTAGTTATTACCTTACCATTATCAAACCTAAAGAAGTTAAAATCATAGATCCCGGTGATACCGGATTTGATGCCGGAGATATTGTATGTTATCTTTCAAATCAGGAATTTAACAAAAACAATACCAAAGCTATCACCAAAGGTAAAGGCCTTAAATGGATGAACATAGAACTTGAAGCAGAAGGCAAAAAGCCTGCCACATTCACCGAAGAGGATTGCTTCCCCGGTGAAGAAGGCGAAGGCAAAGCATTCTCAAGCTTCGATGAAGTTCTTATGGCTTATGACAGCGGAGTTCTCGGACTTCATGCTCCCATTAAGGTTATCAACACCAAGGTTATCAATGGTGAAACTGTTTCAGGTCTCATTGATGCAACAGCAGGTAAAATCATCTTCAACGAAAACATTCCTCAGGATATCCGTCTTGTTGACAGAAGCGTTGAAGGACCTCTTACTCTTGAAATCGGTATGAACTTTGTTGCCGACAAGAAAGGTCTCGGTAAGATTTTCGACAACTGTATCAAAGAACATGGAACAACAGTTACAGCAGGTGTTCTTGACCATGTTAAGGCACTTGGTTATAAATTCTCAACAAGAGGTGCGCTTACAATCAGCGTTTCCGATATCATTATCCCTGAATCCAAGCAGACTCACCTTGATTCTGCCCAGGAAAAGGTTGATAAGATTACAAAGCAGTACAGAAGAGGTCTCATAAGTGACGAAGAAAGATACAACAGAGTTATTTCTTCCTGGAATGAAGCTGTTGACGATATTTCCAACGACCTTATCGATAACCTCGATCAGTACAACCCCATCTACATGATGGCAACCTCCGGTGCCCGTGGTAGTAAGGACCAGATCAAACAGCTTGCAGGTATGCGTGGTCTTATGGCTGATACCTCAGGTCGTGCAATTGAAATTCCTATCAAGGCTAACTTCCGTGAAGGTCTTAATGTTCTGGAATACTTCATTTCAACTCACGGTGCCCGTAAAGGTCTTGCCGATACAGCTCTTCGTACAGCCGACTCCGGTTACCTCACAAGAAGACTTGTTGATGTATCTCAGGAAGTTATTATCCGTGAAGAAGATTGCGGAATCGAAAGCGGTGTGGTTGTTAAAGCTATCACCGAGGGTAACGAAGTGATTGAAGGTCTCAAGGACAGACTCAACGGCAGAGTATCGCTTAAAGATGTTGTTAATCCTCAAACCGGAGAAATCATTGTTCGCGCAGATGAACTCATTGATGAAGACATTGCAAAAGTAATCTGTGATGCCGGTATAGAGGAAGTTGAAATAAGAAGTATTCTTACTTGTAAGGCAAGAATCGGTGTCTGTGCAAAATGTTATGGCTCCAACCTTTCAACCTCAGAGCTTGTTAATGTTGGTGAAGCCGTTGGTATCATTGCTGCTCAGTCCATCGGTGAACCCGGTACACAGCTCACAATGAGAACATTCCATACCGGTGGTGTTGCCGGTGACGATATCACCCAGGGTCTCCCCAGAGTTGAAGAGCTCTTCGAAGCCCGTAAGCCTAAGGGTGTTGCTATCCTTGCCAATGAAGCAGGTACCGTCAAGGTTGAAGAAAGCAAAAAGAAGAGAGAAGTTATCATTACCGATGAAAATGGTGTTACTGAAAACTATCTCATTCCCTACGGTTCAAGACTTAAAGTTATGGACGGTCAGACTGTTGAAGCTGGTGATGAGCTTACCGAAGGTTCAATTTATCCTCAGGATCTTCTTGCAATCAAAGGTAAGATTTCTGACCAGGCAGGTCTTACAGCGGTTACTGATTATCTCACAAGAGAAGTTCAGAGAGTATACCGTCTCCAGGGTATCGATATCAATGATAAACATATCGAAGTCATTGTTAGACAGATGATAAGAAAAGTAAAAATCGAAGATCCCGGTGACAGTAATCTTCTCATTGGTTCAATGGTTGACAGAAGTGAATTTGAAGCAGTCAGAGAAGAAATGGCTGAAAAAGGTCTCGCAGAGCCCGTATCCAAGCCTGTTCTTCTTGGTATTACCAAGACTGCTCTTGCAACAGATTCATTCCTTTCTGCCGCTTCCTTCCAGGAAACCACAAGAGTTCTTACCGATGCTGCAATCAAAGGTAAGAAGGACCCCCTCATCGGTCTCAAGGAAAATGTTATTATCGGTAAACTTATACCTGCAGGTACAGGTCTTCCGGTATATCAGAATGTGGAGGTTGTAACTCCCATAATTCACACCGATGACAGTGCAGATGTAAAATAATTTAATTAACAGGGACAGCGGAAGCTGTCCTTGTTTTACAAATGGGAAAGGCGTGATTTGTGTGGAACCAAGAGATTATATTCTTGACCGTATAGAGGGCGAGTATGCCTATCTCAAAGATATTGAAAATGGAAATGAAATTTTTATCGCGATGGCACTTTTGCCTTTTGGTGCAGATATCGGCAGTAAAATTCATTGCGAAATGTTCGAATACAGTCTTTGTGACTAGTAATGAAAGAAGGGAAATATAATGAAATACCGTATTGAACACGATTCAATGGGCGAAGTACAGGTTCCTGCTGAAAAGCTCTGGGCAGCCCAGACGCAAAGAAGCATGGAAAATTTCAAGATTGGTGCAGGAATTGAAACAATGCCTGCAGAAATTATAAACGCATTTGGTGTTCTGAAAAAAGCGGCAGCCATAACAAATAATGCTTTGCGTCCTGAAAAAATGACAAACGAAAAGCTTGAAGCTATAAAAAAAGCTTGTGATGAAATTGCCGAAGGAAAACTTGATGACCAATTCCCCCTTGTTGTGTGGCAAACCGGCTCCGGGACACAGTCCAACATGAATGCAAACGAGGTCATTGCCAATCGTGGAAATGAGATTTTGGGTAAAAAGCTTCTTCATCCCAATGACGATGTAAATATGAGTCAGTCTTCAAATGACACTTTTCCCACAGCAATGCACATTGCTGCTGTCCTTATTCTTGAAGACAAGCTTATTCCGGCAGTCACAGAGCTTATAGATACCTTTAAAAAGCTTGAAAAAGAAAATGAAGGCATAGTAAAAAGCGGCAGAACACATCTTCAGGATGCAACTCCAATCAAATTCAGTCAGGAAATATGCGGCTGGCGCTCAAGTCTCGAAAAAGATGTTGACCTTATAAAACGCAGTATTGAACCTCTGTGCGAGCTTGCTCTCGGAGGCACTGCTGTGGGAACAGGTCTTAATGCACCAAAGTTGTTTTCTGAAAAGGTGGCAGAGGAAATAGGGAATATCACTCAAAAGCCATTTGTTACAGCAACAAATAAATTTCACTCACTCACATCAAAGGATGAACTGGTTTTTGCACACGGAGCAATAAAAGCTCTTGCCTGCGACATGATGAAAATTGCAAATGATGTTCGCTGGCTTGCATCGGGTCCGAGAGATGGTCTTGGAGAGATTTTTATTCCCGAAAATGAACCGGGTTCGTCAATTATGCCCGGCAAGGTTAATCCCACTCAGTGCGAAGCGGTAACCATGGTTGCTGTTCAGGTTATGGGTAACGATGTTGCTGTTGGAATGGCGGCTTCACAGGGGAATTTTGAGCTTAATGTGTTTATGCCTGTTTGTGCATACAATTTTCTGCAGTCTGCAAGGCTTATGGCTGAAGCAATTGTTTCATTCAACATAAATTGTGCATCGGGCATAAGAGCAAATAAGGAGAAAATGCACCACAATCTGCACAATTCTCTTATGCTTGTAACTGCACTCAATCCGTATATAGGCTATGAAAATGCGGCAAAAACCGCAAAAAAAGCCTATAAGGACAACATTTCACTGAAAGAGGCTTGCGTTGAACTGGGATTTTTGACTCCTGAAAAATTTGATGAAGTTTTCCATCCCGAAGAAATGGCTTGATAAAATTAAAAAACCACTGTAAGATTACACGGACCGGACTATAATTGACGGTTGGAGTAATTCTTCGGTGGTTTTTTGGTTATAGCCAAAGTTGATTTGTTAATGGTAATTTATAATCCATTTTATGTGTATAATTAATTTGAATTTATCTCTTGATAAAATTGTTTTAATAATATATAATGTAATAAAAGGTATAATAATGTCAAAAAATGTCCCCGACATATATTTTTTACAATCAAGGGTGGTTTCAATGAATAATTTTTTCAAAAAAATGATCTATAAAATCCGTTCTTTTATGAATGGCAGATACGGTTTTGATGAGCTGTCAAAATTTTTGATAATTTCAGGGCTTGTAATGATGATGTTATCATCACTTTTCAGAATAAGAGTCTTATATTATCTGTCGGCGCCTTTTTATATTATTGGTTTTGTGCGTTGTTTTTCATTTAATTTTTATTCCAGACAGCGTGAACGAACATGGTACTTGTCGATAAAAAGAAAAATCACTAACCGGCTCGGGCTATATAAAAAGATTTTTTCCGAAAGAAAACAATACAGGTATTTTAAGTGTAAAAACTGCGGTGCATACTGGCGTGTTCCGAAGGGCAGGGGCAGGGTTGAAATTTCCTGTCGCAATTGCAAAACAAAAATGATTAAAAAAGCCTGATCTGGTTATAGGAGATTTTACCAATGAAAAAACATATTATCATTTTAGCTCTATTGATTTTTGTTTCAAGTCTTGTTCCGGTTACGGCAGGTCATTCCAATGATGAGGTTATTCCTGTTTATGCTGCCGACGGCAGGGTAGAATACATTATGTCAGGTGATGCAGAAGCTTATTATAAAGCTGGCTGGTACTCAGAGCCCGTAAGCACAATGTATGCACTCGATGGCAGAACTCTTGTGGTTCCCGACCGTGACATACCTGCCTATCTGAATGTGGGATGGTATGAAAATCCCGTAATACTTCTTTACAGTGAAGACGGCAGACAACTGATTGTGAACAAGGCAGACACAGAAGCCTATCTTGCCGTAGGCTGGTACACCGAACCCGTCAAAAGACTTTATGCGTCCGACGGCAGACAATGCGTTGTGGGTGTGTCGCAGGTAGATGCTTATCTTGCTGTGTGGTGGTATGCAAACATCGATGATGTAAGCAGAATTATGGTTTCTCCCGATGGCAAAGAAGAAAGAGTTTTTGCAAGCTATTATGCTTATTATTTTTCTCTTGGCTACACGATAAAAAATTCAAGAGTAATCGATCCTTCAAAGCCTATGGTTGCTCTGACCTATGACGACGGACCAAGCATACATACCAATCGCATATTAGATTGCCTGCAGCTCCACGGCGCTGCGGCAACATTCTTTGAGGTGGGCAATAATGTTGTAAACTATCCTCAAATCACAAAGAGAGCCTTTGATGCAGGAATGGAAATAGGCAATCACAGCTATTCACATCCAAACTTCAACACTATGTCTGTTTCAGCAGCCCTGAATCAGATTGCATCAACCTCCGTAGCCATTTCCAATGCCACCGGCGGATATGTGCCACGGCTTATGCGTCCTCCATACGGAAACATAACTAAAGAATTGTGCGCAAAAATTGAGCAACCGTCT
The DNA here is from genome assembly GCA_045592485.1 of Clostridia bacterium. Taxonomy (GTDB): domain Bacteria; phylum Bacillota; class Clostridia; order UMGS1810; family UMGS1810; genus RGIG1828. The sequence goes on from JAZNUS010000223.1 coordinate 16,483, forward strand.
ATTCACTGGTCCATTGATACCCGTGACTGGGCAACACGCAATGCATGGCAGACAATAAACTCTGTTTTGAACAGTGTTAAAGATGGTGATATAATTTTAATGCACGATGTGTACAGTCAGACTGCCGAAGCAACAGAGACAATTGTTCCTGCACTGATTGAGAGAGGCTTTCAGCTTGTTACGGTAAGCGAGCTTTCTTTGTATAAAAATCAGCCTCTTTCTCCCGGAGTAAAATACCATTCAATAAGATAGGTGAGTTATGTTTTGAAAACAATAGCACCGAAGTATTACGATAATTTCAAATGTATTGCCGGAAAATGCCGTCATAGCTGCTGTGTCGGATGGGAAATAGACATTGACGATACAAGCCTTGAAAGATACCAAAACGACGAAAGCTTTTTTGGTAAAAAAATTCTTGAAAACATAGAAATCGGTGAAGACGGAGCAAAATTTAGGCTTGATAAAGATGAGAGATGTCCTTTTTTAAACAGTGAAGGACTTTGTGACATAATAATTCAAAAAGGTGAGGATGCTCTTTGCAGCATATGCAGTGACCATCCAAGGTTCAGAAATTTTTTCTCTTCATTCACAGAAACAGGGCTTGGGATGTGCTGTGAGGAAGCAGTCAGAGTAATCTTGAAAACATCACAACCTTTCACAGAAATGTTTTCGCCGGAATGCTTCGAGGATGCTTTGACAGATGAGGAAAGGAGCTTTTTGTCAAAGAGAAGAGATGCTTTCAACATAATCTGTGACAGAGCAAATCATCTCGAGCTTCGCATAAGTAAGCTTTTGAAGCACTTCGGCATACAAAATAACATTTTTGATTTTGATGAAGTGACACAGGAGCTTTTGCAATGCGAAATTCTCGACAACCAGTGGAGAGGTTGCATAGATATGCTTACGGAGAAAGATGTCATCGAAGACGCTTTCTTTGATACTCCTTTTTGGGAAAATGTTTTTGAACAGCTGATTTCATATTTTATTTTCAGACATCTTGCCGATTCTCTTGATGACGGCAGATTCAATGAACGCCTGATCTTTGCAATCCTTGGCTACAGAATAATAAAAAAGCTTTGCCGGGTTCACAAATCAAGATACGGCAAGCTTGAATTTGAAGATGTTTGCACCTATTGCCGTATGTTTTCCTCGGAAATTGAATATTCAGATGAAAACACAGATGCACTGCTTGATTATATTATGTTTTCTTGAGAGATAGAATTTAAACACAGTTGAAGGAGAATCATTTTGAACATATCGGAATTTGAAATCGGATTACTCAATATTATCGAAAAAATTCACAATCCCATTTTGACTAAAATAATGGTTTTCATATCAGCTCTTGGCGATAAAGGTTTTTTGTGGATTGCCCTGGGCATATGTCTTTTATTGTTTAAAAAAACCAGAAGGGCAGGAGTATGCGTTCTTCTGGCTTTGCTTATAGATTCTGTTCTGGTCAATCTTTGGCTTAAACCGCTGATTGGAAGAATAAGACCTTTTGAATTTGATAAAAGCTTGATTCCCCTCATTGCCCGTCCGGTCGATGCTTCCTTTCCTTCCGGACACACGGCGGCATCTTTTGCTGCCTCAACTGCCTTATTTATAAATTTCAGAAAATACGGACTTGCCTCAATGGTTGTGGCGTTTGTTATGGGATTTTCTAGAATATATCTTCTGGTACATTTTCCTTCCGATGTTATTGCAGGAATGATAATCGGAATTGTTTTGGGATATGCTTCGTGCAAGCCGTCATTTGTTCAGAAAATATGAATTATCTTGTTTTACACTCGGAAGGACTTTTTCCAATGTGGTTTTTAAACACCTTGTTGAAATATGACAAATCATAAAACCCTGTAAGCTCCATCACTTCAGTTACTGTTAAATTGTCAGACACAAGCATTTCATATGCTTTTTCAATTCTGAGCTGATTGCGGTATTTGAGAGGTGAAACGCCAAGTTCTGCTTTAAAGCATCTTCTGAACATGCATTCGCCAAGGTTACATATAGCTGCAAGCTCAGTTACCGAAAAATCGTAGAGATAGTTGGATTCAATGTAGCGGACAGCTCTGCTTATTTTTGAATTGCTAACAGTGTTTTCAGGGGTAATAAGAATGTGGAGCAGCTTTAAAAATAAATATTTGCATTGAATTCCAAAGCCAAAATCCTTTCTTATAAATGTGTGATAGCATTCCTTGAAAAGGCCTTCGGTTATTCTTTTGTCACACTCTTCAAAGAGGTGAATTTCGGGATACATAGTAAATTGTTCTCCGTCGGGCTTTTTCATTATGTAGTACATAGAGTAAATTTCACCACGGTTTTTTCCGAGCCATTCGGTACGGCAGGCAATGTTATAGGGTATATACACCACATCACCGCCCTTGGCAATTATGGGATTGTCGTTGAATATGTCAAATTTGCAAACGCCCGACATAACACATACAATTCTGTCATGATTGTGTTCGTTGGCATATCTCAGATGCGTGCTTGGCGGCTCAATGTAGCGGTGTACACATGATAAAGCTTCGGTAATAAACTCACCCGAGGATATGTACTGGTGGGATGGGTAATGTGTCTTTTTCATAACTTTTGTCCTGCCTTTTAAAAAAATCGTCACTGTTCATACCGTATTATACCACATAAATACCGTTTTGTCTATAGATTTTTGTGTAAAATTCATATATAATATTAGAGTATTTGAATGCGATGTTTACAACTGCGTGAAACGGACGGAATAAAATGTCGCAAATTGTAATATGGTTCACACACAGAGAATTCATATTATGCATATTACACTTTATTGGAGGGCGTTATAGTGAAAGAACAAAGTATTGAATTGAAAAAAAAGCCCGGATTGGGCGAGCGTATCGCAGATGAACTCAGACGCAACTGGCTTCTCTATGTAATGGCGATACCCATTGTTGTTTATTTCGTGCTTTTCTGTTATCTGCCTATGTTTGGTCTGGTAATAGCATTCCAGGATTTCAACATTGCACGAGGTATATTAGAGAGTGACTGGGCAGGAATGTACGGTTTTGAAAACTTCTACCGTTTCTTTACAGCACAGCTTTTCTGGCCTGTTATCAAAAACACACTTCTCATCAGTATCTACAGCTTGATTTTCTCATTCCCCGCACCAATCATTTTTGCATTGATGCTCAATGAAATCAAGAACCTTAAGTACAAAAAGTTTATTCAGACCATCACATATCTTCCGCACTTTATTTCAACGGTTGTTATATGTTCAATGATTATCCGTTTCCTCGACAAGGATGGTATCGTTACTTCCTTCATCGCACTTCTTGGCGGTGAACGCAAGAACTATATGATCGAAGCAAGTGCATTCCGTACAATCTACATAGTTTCCGGTATCTGGCAGGGCATAGGCTGGGGTAGTATCATCTACATTTCAGCTCTCAGTTCCATTGACCAGGAACTCTATGAAGCAGCTGTTATCGACGGTGCCGGCAAATGGAAACAGGTTATTCACATCACCATCCCCGGAATTGCATCCACAATCATAATACTTTTCATTATGAACATGGGTTCACTTCTCTCCGTTGGTTACGAAAAAATGCTTCTTCTTCAGAATGCGTACACAAAATCAATTTCGCGAGTTGTTTCACTGTATGTTTATGAACGAGGTCTCGGTGAAGGAAATGATATTTCCTATTCGTCGGCGGTTGGTTTGTTCCAGTCAATCACAAACATTATATTGCTGAGTATTGCTAACTTCGTTTCAAGAAAATTCAGCGAAACAAGCTTATTCTAAGAAGGAGGATAATTTACAATGGTATATAAACCGAGTATTGGAGAAAAAATCTTCAATGTATTCAACATAATTTTCATGGCATTTATGATTGTTATTACACTTTATCCTTTCTGGTATTGTATAACATGTTCACTGTCAAAAGATATTGTTGGTAACACTGCAACACTCATGCTCTGGCCCAAGGGCTTCAGCCTTGCTGCTTATGTCAGTGTATTCAAGAACCCCATCATTCTCACAGGTTACAAGGTAACAATTTTCGTTGTTATTGTTGGTACAGTATTCAACCTCATTATGACAACAATTGCAGCTTTCCTTCTTACAAGAAAGGATTTTGCAATCAAAGGCTTCCTTACCTGGATGATGCTTATTACAATGTATTTCAGCGGCGGTATGATTCCTACATACATTATCTATGTACAGGTTCTCGGACTTCAGGATTCACTCCTTGCCCTTATTCTTCCCGGTGCAGTAAGCGTATATAACATGATAGTTATGAGAACCAACTTCCAGGGTATTCCTTCCAGCTTGGAGGAATCAGTTAAGGTTGACGGCGGTAACGATATGCATGTACTTTGGCACATCATTATCCCTCTTTCAAAAGCGGTTATGTCCGTTATGGTTCTTTTCTATGGTGTTGCTCACTGGAACTCATGGTTCAACGCTCTTCTCTATATCAAGAGCGAAGACAAGATTCCTCTCCAGCTTGCACTTCGTTCAATCCTTATTCAGGAACAGCTCAACACCGGTGCTGATGCTTCCGACCAGATGGGTCTTGCAGAAAACATCAAATTCGCAACAATTCTTGTTGCAACAGTTCCGATTCTTCTTGTATATCCCTTCATCCAGAAGTATTTCGTAAAGGGTGTTATGATTGGTGCTGTAAAGGGTTAATAAAAACAATTCAATATTTATTAATAAAGCGATTGCCTCGGGGCAATCGCTTTTTGCTTGATGTATTGTTTTTGTATGAGCTGAAATTAAATTGGGGTTTAGCGCTATGTTTTGCGCTAGTGTGTGAGCCTTCTCCCTGGTGGAGAAGGTGTCAAGCTTGCTTGACGGATGAGGGGATAGTGACACTCCAAGAAAAGAGCACTTGTGCGAATTTGATTGGTTAGTGGAGCGTTAAAAATCAGCGTTTT
>JAZNUS010000224.1:0-7058 GCA_045592485.1 Clostridia bacterium
CTTCGACCTTAAATGCATAAAATTTAGTGCAATTTTTATGCGGAGGACGAAGGAAGGCTGACGCCTTGCGAGGACGACAAATGAAAAGTGTGCAAATTTTAAAAATTTAAGGCATACGGGGTTCAATTCCCGTGTGCTTAACCTCGGGAGTGTCAAATTCAATCTGTTCTCCCTCCACCAGGTCACGGTTGAGGTCTTCAAAATTATATTCAAGCTCCACATCGGGCAGGTCTGCAATTGAAGAAAGATTGAAGCAACGAAGAAACTCCTCCCCTGTACCAAAGAGAATCGGACGCCCCGGAGCATCAAGTCTTCCCACTTCCTCCACAAGACCTGCTGAAATGAGGTTGTTGAGAGGTCCGTCGGAGTTGACTCCGCGAATAAACTCAATTGAGCTTCGGGTAATGGGCTGATTGTATGCCACAATTGAAAGAACCTCAAGACCTGCATTGGTGAGAGATGCCTTTCTTTTCTTTTCGGTGAGGGAACGGATACATTCATAGTATTCCCTCTTTGTGCAGAGCTGATATGAATCTTCAAGCTGAACAAGACGAATGCCCGAGGATTTATCGGATTCATATTTTTTCTTAAGCTTTTCAAGATATGTAAAGGTTTTTGACTCAGCAAGCTCAAGGACTTCTGCCAGTCTTTTAACGGGTACTGATTCACCGCTTGCAAAAAGCATTGCCTCAAGCTGTGCTTCGATTTGTGTTTCTGTCATTAATTATCACCGTTTATTCAAAATTGTATTCAACATTTTCATCGGATTTTTCGCCAAGAGACAACATCAAATTGCCGTCTTCATCGTCATATACATAGATGTGGTTAAGCTTCATAAGCTCAAGAATTGCAAGAAAAACCGCAACAACCTCGTTTTTTTGATGAACATCGCTGAAGGCTTCGGCAAAGGTAAATTTCTTTTTTTCACGCAGTCTTGTGACAAGTCCCGTTGCTTTTTTCTTTACCGAGGCAGGCTCTCTGCCGACAATGCCGTCAAAATTGTCTTTTGGCGGAGGCATACGCCTTTCGGTTTTTTCAAGAAGAAGCAAAAATGCATTGTAGAGCTTGTCCACGCTTCCGCTTTCTATGCGCTTCTTTTCGGGTGCTTCGCTTTTTGGAATTTTTTCTGCATCCTTGAAGAAATAGTAGGCACCGTCGAACTGCATAACCTTAAATTTTTCGGAAATAATTTTCATTCTCCGTCTTTGCTTCAACGCCTCGGTGAGGCTTGTTGCAAGAGCTTCGGGGTCTTCCTCTTCTTCATGCTTCGGAAGAAGCGCCTTTGACTTTATATACAGAAGGTCAGTGGCAACCACCAGAAAATCACTGGACACATCAAGGTCCATAGCCTCCATTGCATTGAGATATTCAATGTACTGGTCGGTTATTGCAATAAGAGAAATGTTGCATATATCAAGCTTGTTTCGTTTTATCAGATGCTCTAAAAGGTCTAAAGGACCCTCGAACTGTTCCACCTTAAAGGTAAGCTGTTCCATTTGTATCACCGTAAATCACATAAATAATTGAACCAGATTCACCGAAACAAACTCAAAAAAACGGATTACATAGGTCTGAAGCAGTGAAATCGTCGGGGTTACCGCTCCCGCATACACAATTATAATTAGTATGAGACTGAAATATCTTTCATACTGATAAATTGTGAAACGCGCCTTTGCAGGAAGAAATTCCAGAAGAATTTTTGAGCCGTCAAGGGGCGGAATGGGAATAAGGTTAAATATCATAAGTCCCACATTCATAAACACGGAATAGATGAAAATATCTCTCAAAAACTCCACAAAGGTGGACTGTGGAACAAAAATTACAATAAAGTAGTATATTATACAGCTCAGAAGTCCCAGAACAAAATTTGCAAGGGGTCCGGCTAAGCTCACTGTTATGATGCCCAGTCTCTGATTTTTGAAATTCACCGGATTAATCGGAACAGGCTTTGCCCAACCCATACGGAAAAACAGCATACAAAGAGCACCCATGGGATCAATGTGATGCAAAGGATTGAGGGAGAGTCTGCCGCTGTATTTAGCTGTTCGGTCTCCCATAAGATAAGCTGCCCAGCCGTGGGCAAATTCGTGACACGAAATTGCCAGAAGAAGCCCGGGTATGCTGATTATGAGAGAAAGAAACCATTCTCTTGAAAACAAATTAATCTATCTCCTTTGTCAGAATAATCAAATTCTGAACGAAACATTAAAATATATCATTTTTGATTATGTCGTCATAGGTTTCTCTTTTAACAATAACCCTTGACTGACCATCCTTCACCATTACAACCGGCGGACGGGGAATGCGGTTGTAGTTGCTCGACATTGAATAGTTGTAGGCACCGGTGGACATTATTGCCATAATGTCGCCTCTTTCAGCCTTGGGAAGCCTGCAGTTTTCAATGATAATGTCGCCCGATTCGCAGCATTTTCCGCAAATGGTAACCGTTTCGGCTACCGGGTCATTTGCACGGTTAGCCAGAACTCCGTCATATTCGGAGCCATAGAGAATATATCTCGGATTGTCCGCCATGCCGCCATCTATGGACACATATTTGCGGACATGCTCAATGTCTTTTATTGTTCCCACCGTGTAGAGAGTTGTTCCGGCATCACCCACAATTGAACGGCCCGGCTCCATATAGATGAAGGGAACTTCAAGGTCTTCAGCCTTGCATATATCTCTTATAACTCCCGAAACCGCCTCAATGTAGCCTTCGTAGCTTACGGGAGTGTCATCTTCAATATATTTGATTCCAAAGCCGCCGCCAAGATTAAGCTCCGGCAATCTGAGACCGAGCTCATCCTTTAACTGTGCATAAAAATTCATCATAATTTCCGCACAGCATTTGAAAGGCTCAAAGAGAAATATTTGTGAGCCTATGTGGCAATGAAGCCCCATAATTTCAACAGTTTCAAAGGTTAATGCTTTTTTTATAAAGTCAATTGCCTCACCGTTTTCGATGGCAAAGCCGAATTTGCAGTCTATCTGACCTGTGGAAATAAACTGATGGGTGTGAGCATCAACACCGGGCTTTACGCGGATAAGGATTCTTGTTTTAACACCCTTTTCACGGCTTATGGAATCAATCATCTCAATTTCGCCCTCACCGTCTACAACAAGCCTGCCCACGCCGAGGTCTATTGCCATTTTTATCTCGTCATAGCTCTTGTTGTTGCCGTGAAACACAATTTTTTCAGGATCGAAGCCGGCTTTTACGGCAGTGTAAAGCTCACCGCCCGACACAACATCAACACCCAGACCTTCTTCCTTTGCCATTTTGTATATGTACAGAGAGGAAAAAGCCTTGCTTGCATAAAGAGCCCTGCCGTGTCCCTGATAAAATTTGTCTATAGAATCCCTGTAGCGGCGCATACTTTCTCTGATGCGCATTTCATCCATAACATAGAGCGGTGTGCCATATTCTCCGGCAAGAGATGTGCAATCGCATCCGCCGATAACAAGATGACCTTGGGAATCCACTTCCATATAGTCGTGTATAAACATTTCTGATTACCTCCAAAGGTGTAATAATTATTCTGCTAAATTTTCTGTGGTGATGTCAAAACGCCAGATTGTGTATTCACTCATTGTACCTGCTTCGTCACCGCTGAGTTCTATTATCGAAACAGTTCTGGCACCGGGAACAGAGCCTGCAATGTCGTCAGTGGGCGATGATGCATTTTTCATATCAATCACTGTCTGAACCTGACCTTGCGAAAGTGCCGAAAACTCAAATCCGTCGGCAGAATAAAAGCCGAGAGCCACAACTCCCTCCGAGGGAGTGTAAAGATATTCGGGAGCGAGCTTGTAGGATGCGATAAATTCATCTCTTGTATTGGCAAGACTGAAGCCCTTTGCAGTTTTAAATGCTCCTTCAAAGGTTTCACCGGGATTCTGAGAATTTATAAAATTGAAAAATGCCCCGGACGCTGTAATTTTTGTGAAAGAGTTTTCAGGAAGATTGAATGCAACCGTGTCATCGGTGGTTGTGAACTGAAAATCTGCCGAGGTGAAGCTGTCAACAATCGGATTGTAATCCTCGGGAAGGGTTTCGGTTTCTTTCTCGGCAGAGCTCATAAGCTCTGCATACTGACTGTTAATCTCTTCAGGAGTGAGCTCCTTGGCAGTGCCGGGCTCTTCATTGTCGGAACAGGCTGCAAAACTCAGGCACAATCCGAGAGCAATTGTGCACGCAATAATCTTTTTGTGGTTTATCATTTGTAGTCTTTCCTTTCATCAAAGCAACGGATAATCCGGAGCAAGGAGTATTTTTTCATTTGTGGGGTTAATAATAATACCCTCGGCAGAGGCGGCAACAACAATGCCCTCTTCAACTGCTTCCTTATAGTCTTTGTATTTAACGGCAACAAAGGAATGGCCTTTTTCCTGTGCAAAGGTCTGTGCTTCATCGAAATCGGTGAAAAACGCAATAGCCTTGATTCCGCTGTCACGATTTATGAGAAGAACAGGTCTGGAATTTTTGCCGAATTTTTCGTTTTCACCAACTGCACAGTCGTCACTGTTAAAGGGAATGAAAAATCTGTACTCAGAAAAGCCTGAGCGGGCAACAGAAATAACATCTTCACTGTCTGATGAGCCTGCACGGTTCATAAGTGCAAAAAGCTGTTGCTTTGTTTCAGGCTCAACCTTTACACTCTGAGGTTCAATTTCCAAAGTGGGTATATCATCAACAGGAGCTTCCTCTACAAGCGCTTCCTCTACAGGGGCTTCCTCTACAGGGGTTTCCTCTACCGGCGCTTCCTCTACAGAGGCTTCCTCTACAGGTGCATCCTCTACAGGTGCATCCTCTACAAGCGCTTCCTCTACAGGCGCTTCCTCTACAGGTGTTTCCTCTACAGGTGTTTCCTCTACAGGTGCATCCTCTACAGGTGCTTCCTCTACAGGCGTTTCCTCTACAGGCGTTTCCTCTACAGGGGCTTCCTCAACATGAGTTGCACCAAATTCATAGTTTATTGATTCAATTGTTTTAGCATCGATGGCAAGCTCGGGCAAATCACCGAATGACGGTAAATCGGAACGGTGTTTAACCTTGGCAGATTCGGGAACCTCTTTCTGATAGAAAGGAGTCATTCCTTCAGTAAGATTTCCTGATCCCGAGAATAGTATGCATTCAATGGGGTAGCCGTTTCTCACCTTTTTGGTTTCACCATCGAGATATATGTTTATAATTTTAAGGAACTTTGCATCAATATCTACCACAAGAAGATAGCCCTTTTTACCTTCATATTCTGCCAGAACAAGATAGGCTTTGCGAACATCGGGGAAAAGTCTTTTGAACATATCCTTAAGAACCGACACCAATTCCTTTGGCATCGGAGAGGGTTCGGAAAATTTGTAGGGCAAAACCTTTGCAGCTTTTTCGGCTTCTTCCTTTGCCTGCCTTTCTGCCTCAAGGCGAAGCTGTTCTTCCTTACGGAGCTTTTCTTCGTCAATAAGCTTTTGGGCAAGCTCTCTTTGCTGACGCAATTCCTCTTCTTTTTTTCGCTTGTTAAATATCAAATCAACTACCTCCTTAAAAAGGTCTGATAAATCAATATAGTGAGGTCTGATTACAAAACCTCACTATACATTTTAACACATTTATTTGAAAATTGCAATATTATTTATGTAAATCATTATAGACCGCTTTAACATCGGGATAGTTAATAGCATTTTTGGTAAATTCAAACATATTGAATCCATCGGAAAGACCAACAACAACCTCGATGCGAAGTTGATTATCAGCCAGTTTTTTTACTGAAATATTTTCGCAAATCAGACTGCTTTCTTTACAGACTGTGCACACCCTGTCAATTATGCCGTCAACATCATCAACAATAAAGGTTACATTCTCAGAGGATGTGTGAGAAGTAAAACGCGGATTTTTGTGCAAAATTATCTGGAGTGCAACAATCATAATTGCCGAAAAAGCACCCAAAAAATACATTCCGGCACCAATTGCCATACCTATGCCGGATGTTGCCCAGATTCCTGCCGCAGTTGTGAGGCCTTTGATAGAATTTTTGTGAACAAAAATCATTCCGGCACCGAGAAAACCTATTCCCGAAACCACCTGTGCCGCAAGACGGGCTCCGTCAGCTTTGCCGATATCTGCAAAACCGTATTTGGAAATCTCCATCATAAGACATGACGCCAGAGCCACAATGATGTGAGTCCGGACACCTGCTTCCTTGTTACGGTTTTTACGCTCATTACCAATCATAAATCCGCACATAGTGGCAAGAACAAGCCTTATCAAAAGCTCCATATTCATAAGCAACAATTCAACATAATTTTCAAACACAACAAACACCCTTCCAATTTTGATAAAAAGAAAAACAACAGAATCTGCAAAGAGCAAATACTGTTGTTTTCTTCATATGAGCAGCGCTAGAAGGACTCGAACCTCCGAAATGCCGGAATCAGAATCCGGTGCCTTACCAACTTGGCGATAGCGCTATACAGTACCCTTTCAAATGGTACTTTGGTATTATAGCAGAAAAAAACACCATTGTCAAGAGTTTTTTTAAATTTTTTCGATGAAATTTTAATTTTTTGAGAAATGTTATTTGAAATGGGGGTTTGTCGCTCTGTTTTGCGCTAATGTGTGAGCCTTCTCCCTGGTGGAGAAGGTGTCAAGCTTGCTTGACGGATGAGGGGATAGTGACACTCCAAGAAAAGAGCACTTGTGCGAATTTGATTGGTTAGTGGAGCGTCAGAAAGCAGCATTTTCAACAGTTTGAACGATTTTCAAATTTGTGTTTGAAATTACATTCTTTTAGTTCCCCTCATCAGTCACCATACGGTGACAGCTTCCCCACCGAGGGGAAGCCTTTCGCTTCATCCCAATTCCATCTCACCTACAAACTCCAATTTGAAATTAAAACCAATTCTTAACACTAAAACGTATTGTGCATAAAATTTACATAACAAGCACATCCCAAACATGCCGAAACGGCTGCCTCACCTTTTAAGTGAGACAGCCCTTTTGTTATATTATAATACTATATTTTTAAAAACTTTACTTTCAAACCTATATCAGTCTTCACGCCACA
>JAZNUS010000225.1:0-4482 GCA_045592485.1 Clostridia bacterium
TAACGTTCTTATTGTTGAAGATGACCCCATGGCTCGCAAGCTGCTTGAAATATACATAAACGACAGCGAAGAATATAAGCTTTCGCAATCTATCGAAAGTGCGGCAATGGCAGAGCTTTACTGCCGCAGAAACCCCATTGACCTTATTCTTATGGATGTATGCACGGCAATGGATGCAAACGGACTTGATGCGGCGGCAAAAATCAAAAAGAGCTGTCCTCATATCAAAATAATCATTGTCACAAGCCAGCCTGAATTCAGCTTTATTGAAAGAGCAAGAAAAGCGGGAGTTGAAAGCTTCTGGTATAAGAGTGCATCGGCAGAGGAAATCATTGAGGTTATGAACAGAACGATGGCGGGCGATTCCGTTTATCCCGACACAACTCCATCACTCAGACTCGGAGAAGCACTCAACGTTGATTTCACGGAAAAAGAGCTTCTTGTTCTTCGTGAGGTTGTTGACGGCGAAGCCGATGCGGATATAGCCGAAAAGCTTGGAATGTCCCTACGTACCGTGAAAGCACATATTCAGAATATGCGTGATAAAACAGGCTTCCGCAACCGCACCGAACTTGCGGTAAGAGTGCGTGAAAGCGGTCTAGTTATCAATGACCATAAAACAGAATAAATTATCAATTTGACGGCAGAGCAATCTGCCGTCTTTTTTTGAAAAATTTTTTAAAAAACTTCCATTTCTGCACTAAAGTACAATGTGCAAACCGAAAAAAGGTGCTACAATCACGATGTAAGAATGTATACTGACAAAAGTATACCCATTATGAACAAAAACGAAAGGAGCAATTTTTTATGAAATTACTCAAAAAAACCTTGGCAATACTGCTCTGCCTGATTATGGCGGTCGGTATTGTTCCTCTCTCTGCAGTCGCAAGAGATGACGATGATGTGGTTAAGGTAGACCACGTTACCGTTAAGACAGACAGCATCTTTAAAGTTGGTGAAGCGTTACCTGAAGACTTCAAAGCAGATTATACTGACCATCTGTTCAAATTGGAGGATGTAGATTGGTCTTGTACCGAAGTCTACAATGAATGGGATTACAAATCACTCGGTGCCTTTTCCTACGCAGGCGACACATTTGAGAAGGGTCGCGGTTATGAGCTTGTATTGACTTTCTATTCCGATCAGAAGGAAGTCGATGTAAAAAAATTCACGCTGAAAACCGGTGACAATACATATACTTCATATGGAACAAGCAGTGGCGTTGCACTTCGCCAAAGCAATGTTTTGTATTATCATCAGCCTTATACATTGGCATATTTCTACATTCCTTTTACGGAGTTAGGTCATAAAGTTACAACTTATGACGAACTTCAGTCTGCGCTTCTCAAGAGCGAGGACTATGTAATCACTCTCGGAAAAGATATTACAAAAGAAATCGGTCTTGGCAAAACAGAAGAGAGCGAAGCGGCTCAGCTTACTGTCAACGGCAAAAAGTGGCTCAACCTCAACGGCAAAAAGCTCAAGGTAGTTGACCATTCCGATGTAACAAGCGACAAGGATGAATCACTTAGGTCATACAGAACCCTTTTCACTGTTTCAGAGGGTGCAGAATTAATAGTTGACGACACCCGAGGCAAAGGTGAAATAAAATACGATGCTCACTTTATTTCGCCAAACTTTTTTGCTATAGTTTATGACGAAGCTTACTATTTCAGTGTTCCTGAAAGAAACATGTTTAATGTTCGCGGTAAGCTTACCGTAAACGGCGGTAAATTTGATGCCGGTGGTGCTAAAGAGCAATATCTTGCCGATGAAGCATGCAATGCTTATCAGATTGCAGCAGGCTATATCTGTAAAACTGAAGGCAGTGGTCAGGCGACTTTTAACGGCGGCGAATTTATCGGTCATACATTTTCCGAAAAAATTGAACAATATTATCGTGTAGTAATGCCGGGCCCGCAATCAGATAAATTCATGGAATTTAACGGTGGACCGTATTATGTCCTCAGCGGTAACATTACAATAAACGGCGGCGATTTCATCAATGAGGGCGTCGGAAATTTTGTTGACGAAGAAAATTCATCAAAACTGAGGATTATCAACGGCAGTTTCGATGCTAAAAAGCATTCTAAATTGCGTGTTCCCATCAGAAACCAACTCGATAACTCTTGCAAGGATTGGAAAATTGCAACATTCAATATTCCTGAAGGTTCATGGAACAGCAATGATTCTCTTTTCCTCAAGGACGGAAAGCTTTGCTTTAGTCCTGCAAAGGATTATCTTGAGGACTATGCAGAGGATGCTCGCATTGATATTTTCAAAATCGATTTTTATCGTGCAAATCCCGGACTTTCAGGCAAAAACATAATAGCAGAGGTAAATTATGCTATAGGTACAGAAGAATTCACAGTTGTTGGTCAAACATCAACAACATACACTAATTTCCTCTATTCAGCAAAGTTACCTCCGCAGTACCTTATCGACAAGGGTTATGTACTTAATGTCAGAGGTACTTTGTTTGACCCGTCCGGCAAGCAGTTGCATATGGAACCAGAAGATGACAGCTATGTTACTTTGTATCCTGAGGACTATTGCACAACTCCCGGCACATATACATATAAGGTTACCTTTGTGCTTATGGATAAGGATGGTAAGCTTTGCGGTGTTAAACCCTACACAGTGCTTATCAATGCCGTTACGCCTTGCGAAACACACGATTACTATGAGATTTCAAATACTGCAACCTGCACATGGAGAGGCACAATAACCGAAATCTGTACCAAGTGCGGTAATGTCAATACAGACACCAGTGCTGCTCTCGGTCACACATATGAAGAATATTCAGATCCCTGGTCATCTGATAGTATGTACCATTGGAAGTATTGCTACAGATGTAATAAGACTGTCGACAAAGGAATCCACGGTTACAGAGCAGGTGAAAGCGTATGCGTGACCTGCGGTCTTGATAACAACTGCGACTACGGCAACGCAATGGATATGGAAGTAAACGAAACTCACCATTGGTGGGATTGTGAAACTCATGCTCCCGAAGATGCCTGCCCCAATGACCACAAGTTGGAATATGGTGCACACGAAGCGTGTTCTTATGAAGATCTTGAGGGAAGTACATTGGACGGCGTTACAAACACACTCTACAACTGTGGCAAAGGCTATGTCTGCGACGGCTGCGGTCACTATTTTGGTGAAACGGGTAACCATACATGGGTAATGTGGAGAAGAATTCCGGCAACCTGCTATTCAGAAGGTAGAAATATTTACAAATGCACCAACAGCGGTAAAATTGACCCGAAAGGCAACACGTTTGACTGTGGCTACAAGTATGTTACAACCCCCAAAATTGACCACCAATGGACTTTTGTCAGTGATACCGCAACCTGCCAGACAAACGGTAAGGTAACCTACAAGTGCGCATTCTCAGGCTGTACAGAAACAAATGTAGTTGATTCACCTGCAAAAGGTCATATCTATGGTCTTGTTTCCGACACGGCAACCTGTACTTCGAGCGGCGAGGCAACATATAAGTGCAATACCTGCAGTGCAAGCTATAAGGAAGTTTCACCCGCAAAGGGTCATAACCACGTTGTGGATTCCTACGTAGCCCCCACAACCGAAGCTGAAGGTAAAATCACCTATAAGTGCACCGATTGCGGCAACGTCAAAACGGAAACACTCGAAAAGCTTTCTGTTATCAGAGAACCCAAAACAAAGAGCATCAACTGCAAAGACGGCGTTCTTATCCGTCCGAATTTTGCAAATATTCCCGAAGGTGCAACCGTTGAATGGACAGCAGATAACAGCTGCTTCAACTGGAGCGTTGATGCAGATGGTAATCTGAAAGCAATTTCAAATTCAAGCGGTGATACAACCTTCTCGGCAAAGGTAAAACTTGCTGACGGCACATATATGACCGATATGTACGGCAACGAGGTTGTTGACCAGACAACTGTCAAATCAAACGCAGGCTTCTTCCAGAAGATTATCGGCTTCTTCAAGGGTCTGTTCGGTCTTACAAAGATTCACGAATAATTCAATTACCCAAGGCGGCAGAGAAATCTGCCGCCTTTCTTATATAAAAATATAAAATATTTTAAAAAAGTTACATTTCTGCACTAAAGTACAATGTGCGATTTATTTTTATTTGTTAAAATTAGGATGAATAATAATCTAAATGGGGGATTTTATGGCTAATCTTAAAAAACTTACGATTCTTCATTCCAACGATTTGCACGGTGACTTCCTTGCCGAAGAAATTGATTCAAAGCTTGTCGGCGGCGTTTCAATGCTTTCGGGATATGTCAACAAGGTCAGAAATGAAGAAAAGAATGCAATCTACTGCATTGCAGGCGATATGTTCAGAGGCTCGGTTATTGATTCCGAATATCAGGGCGTTTCAACAATCGAGATTATGAATATGCTCTCTCCCGATGTTGTTACCGTCGGCAACCACGAAACAGATTACGGCGTTGCTCATCTTCTGTTTATTGAAAAATGTGCAAAGTT
>JAZNUS010000226.1:0-7404 GCA_045592485.1 Clostridia bacterium
GCACTTGTGCGAATTTGATTGGTTAGTGGAGCGTTAAAAATCAGCGTTTTCAATAGTTTGAACGATTTTCAAATTTATATTTGAATTTACTTTCTTTTGTTTCCCCTCATCAGTCACCATACGGTGACAGCTTCCCCACCAGGGGGAAGCCTCACACACCAGCCCAATCCCTTCTCCCCTATAAATTCCAATTTACACAATCGACATTTTCGGTCAACAGCGTAGTTGACTAATTTTTGTTTTTGATATATAATATAATCAAGTATATATTGATTATCACACTCACTCTCGACGGCGACAGAAAGGACAAAATTATGATAAAGGAAATTCTTGAAAAAGACGGATTTATATGTGATATGGACGGAGTTATATATCACGGTAACAAAATTCTCGACGGCGTCGTGGATTTTGTCAACTGGATGATAGACAACGGGAAAAAATTTGTGTTTTTAACAAATAGTCCCGAAAAAACTCCCCACGAGCTCAGCATGAAGCTCGAAAGAATGGGCCTGAGTGTTCCTGCAGGTCATTTCTACACCAGTGCCATGGCAACGGCTGAGTTTTTGAACAGTCAGAATCCCGGTTGTACTGCCTATGTAATCGGTGAGGCGGCACTGACCAAGGCTATGTATGACAAGGGCATCTATATGAACGATGTTAACCCTGAATATGTGGTTGTGGGCGAGACCAGAACCTATAATTTTGAAAAAATAGAAAAGGCAATAGAGCTTGTGTGCAAGGGTGCAAAGCTTATCGGATGCAACCCCGATGTTACCGGCCCCACCGAAAAAGGGATTATGCCTGCAACAGGCGCTCTCATTGCTCCAATTGAAATTGCCACAGGTAAAAAAGCCTATTTTGTGGGCAAGCCAAACCCGGTAATGCTTCGTCACGGTATGAAAAAGCTTGACTGTCACAGTAGTGAAATTGCATTTATCGGTGACCGCATGGACACTGACATCATTGCCGGAATTGAGTCTAATGTTGACACTGTTCTTGTGCTTTCGGGGGTTACCTCGGCGGAAGACATTGACAGCTTCCCCTACAGACCGAAATACATTGCAAATGGTGTCGGAGACCTGATCAGATAGTTCACAGAAAGGTTTGTCGTTATGCTTTATACCCAGAGTTTTTCAAAGTTGATAGATGTGTTCCGCAAAATGCCGGGCGTGGGCAACAAAAGCGCAGTGCGCATGGCTTATCATGTGCTGGCAATGGCTGATGAGGAAGCGGAAGAGATGATAAATGTAATAAGAAATGCAAAAACGAAGATTGGCTACTGCTCTCTTTGTCAGAACATCACCGAGGAGGACCCCTGCGAAATCTGCTCTCACCCAAAAAGAGACAAGTCGGTGATTTGCGTTGTGGAACAACCCAAGGATGTTGTTGCTCTTGAAAAAACCCGTGAATACTACGGAGTGTACCATGTTCTCCACGGATGCATTTCCCCTATGGATTCAATCGGTCCTGAGGACCTTAAAATCAAGGAGCTTATAGCCAGAGTAGGAAGCGGTGAAGTAAGCGAGGTTATTATGGCAATAAGTCCGAGTATTGAGGGAGAAGCCACTACTATGTATCTTTCAAGGCTGTTGAAGCCCTTTGATATAAAGGTGACACGCATTGCCTATGGAATACCTGTAGGCGGCGATCTTGAATATGCAGATCAGGTGACATTGGCAAAAGCTATTGAGGGCAGACGGGAAATCTGAACGGAATATGCCATAAAAACCATATATTGAGATTATAATATTGCGAAAAACGACTAAGTTTTTTGTGTTTGTTGACAAAAAACTTTATTTTACTTAAAATTGTATATGAAAGTAAAATGAAAATGGAGATGTAGATAAAAATGACATTTAAAAAAGATAAAATGGAAGTTAAAATTTATGACACAAGAGATGCAATGGGCAAAGGTGCCGCAGAGGATGTTGCAGCTGCAATCAAAAAGCTTCTTTCTGAAAAAGAAGAAATCAATATGATTTTTGCAGCAGCTCCTTCTCAGAATGATATGCTTGCTCACCTTTGTGCAGCAGATGGCATTGAATGGGAAAGAATAAATGCTTTCCACATGGATGAATACATCGGTCTCAATCCTGATGCTCCCCAGTGCTTCAGCAACTTTCTTAAAAGATATATATTCGATCTCAAGCCTTTCAAATCGGTAAATCTCATTGATGCATCTGCCACAGATGCCGAAAAAGAAAGTGCCCGATACACAAAACTCCTTGAAGAGTATCCTGTGGACATTGTGTGCATGGGAATCGGTGAAAACGGACACATTGCATTCAACGATCCTCATGTTGCCGACTTCAACGATCCCAAGCTTGTTAAGGCGGTTTCACTTGACGATGTTTGCCGTATGCAGCAGGTTAACGACGGATGCTTTGCAAAAATTGAGGATGTTCCGAAGTTTGCAATGACTCTCACAGTTCCGGCTCTTATGAGAGCAAGCTACAACTTCTGTGTTGTTCCTGCTCCCACAAAGGCAAATGCGGTTAAGAACACTGTTGAAGGCGAAATTTCCGAAAAATGTCCGGCAACCATTCTCAGACAGAAGGATAATGCGATTCTTTACTGTGATGCTGACAGCAGTGCACTTCTTTCAAAATAATCTGAAATAGCAGGTGGTGATAGAAATGGCAGAAGAAAAATCCGGCTACCGGAATATATCAAAAAACATATCGGTAACCTTAAGTACTTGTGCTATGTCAGACAATGACGAGGAAACTTCTCCCATTCTTGTCCCCCATCTTCACGGATATTATGAAATATACTATAATATCCGCGGTGCAAAGGGCTTTATGGCAAATTGTGATTTTTACAAATGCAGTGAGAGAGACCTGATAATCATACCTAAGCTTCAGGCTCACAAGGTTGTCATAAAAGACTGCGAGGAATATCAGCGGTGTGTTATAAACATTGATGAATATGCCATAAATCTTATTGAAATTCTTTCCGGCAGTGATGAAAGTCTGTTGTGGCTTAAAAACGACACTCTTGACAGACCGAGCAGGGTGCGTCTGAGTGCCGATTTGCACGAAAGCTTTATGGAGCTTGTTCAAAGCTATCTTGATTTTGAAAAAGCAGGAGAAGCTCTTGATGCTCTTTCGGGGTTTGTGAAATTGCTTTCGTTTGTGAAAAAATGCTTTGAAACCCCAAAAGAAATGGAATATATGGATGAACAGTCTATATCATATACCGACCGGATAATGAAGCTTATAGAAAAGGATTTCCGTACAATTACCGTTGCCGAAATTGCAACAAAGCTCTATTCCAACCGCGACCATCTTAACCGTATTTTCAAAGAGGATGCAGGAATAACTCTTAACCGCTATCTCATAATGCGCAAGCTTGCCGAAGCTCAGAAGCATTTGTATATGGGACAAAGTGTTAAGGAAGCAGGTCTTCTTGCCGGCTTCAATGATTATGCGAATTTTCTTCGTACCTTCAAAAAGTATGAGGGATACACTCCCGGCGATTTTGACGGAGATGAAATTTGAGCTTTTTAAGAAACACAAATTAACATTGAATCAGCTATCAGCCGCAATTTTTGCGGCTGTCTTTTTTTGTTGCTGTGCAAATTTTTTGAAAAGCTTAGCTTTTCTTGTTTTATTCACCCGGCAGAAAACAAATGAATATAATATAACCGGGGGTGAAAACAATGTCAAAATGCGAATGCAACAGCGGCTACAGATGTCTTGGAATCAGTATTGTTGCTTCAATTGTTGTTGCAATAATAACTGCTTTTCTCACATTTTCAGCTACAATTATTCTTACACCGGCATTCCTTTGGGTAACTTTGGGAATTGCAACGGTTTACCTTGCAATAACCTATATCAACTCGGTAAATGACACAAGAGAGATACAAAACGACTGCATCTGTTCAACTCTCACGGCAATTATAGTGGGGATTCTCGGAACGATAATAACATCTCTTGTGCTTCTTGGCATAGCATTTGCCGTTACAAGCGTTATCGGTGCCTTGATATCGGGACTTTTGCTTGGTTTTCTGACACTCCTTTTCACATCGGTTGCCTGCTATATTTTCTGCAGGTCTTCCTGCGGCAGAGGATGTTTTCACTAAGGAAAAATATTAAACAGAAACAGCTGAATTTATCGGTGAGTCTCTGCGACTCACCGATAAATTTTGCACTTGGGGAATAAAAACAGGGTTTATGCGTATACATAATATGATTTCACTTGACATTTGAATTTTTTGTGGTATAATATTTAGAATGATATTATATTGCCTACATCTGTGATTTACACAATGATATAAATTAAAAATCGAGAAAGGTTTAGGAATTTAATTATGGCAAAACCAGTAGTACTTACGCCGGAAGGTCTTAAAAAGCTTGAGGACGAGCTTGAATATCTCAAGGTTACCGGCAGAACCGAAATCGCTGAAAGAATTAAAATTGCAAGAGGTTTTGGCGACCTTTCGGAAAATGCAGAATATGATGCTGCAAAGGATGCTCAGGCATCAATGGAAGAAAGAATTGCAACACTTGAAGAAATGATCAAAAATGCAGAGGTTGTTGATGTTGCATCTGTTGACACCGACGCAGTGGGAATTTGTTCAAAGGTAAAAATTCTTGATGTGGAATTTGATGAAGAAGAAACATACACAATTGTAGGCTCTACAGAAGCAGACCCCGATTCCAATAAAATTTCCAACGAATCCCCCATTGGCATTGCTCTTATGGGCAAAAAGGTTGGAGACACAGTGTTTGCCGACACACCGGGCGGTGCTGTGGAATTTAAAATTTTGGAAATTTCCAAATAATCCGGTCATTTTAATAAACTACAAATACGGGAGGAAATTCACCCATGAGTGAACAGAACAACAACACTAATATCCAGGAAAACGATCTCAGCGAAATTCTTCGGATTCGCAGAGACAAGCTCAAAGAGCTTCAGGATGCAGGCATGGATCCTTTTGAGATAACCAAGTTCGACAGAACTCACACTGCTTCTGAAATTAAGGACAACTACACCGAGGAAGAACGCGAAATTACTAAACGCGGCTCCGACGAGGTTGAAAAAATTCAGGCAAAGGTGTCTGCTCTTAACGGACAGACCGTTACCGTTGCAGGGCGTATTATGTCTAAACGCGGTATGGGTAAGGTTGGATTTTTGCATGTTGCCGATATGACAGGTCAGATTCAGCTCTTTGTTAAAAAGGACATTCTGGGTGAAGAAGAATACAACCGTTTCAAAAAGCTTGACATTGGTGACATTGTTGGCGGAACTGGTGAGGTTTTCACCACTCAGACCGGCGAAATTTCAATCAGAGTAGAAAATGTTACTCTTCTTTCAAAATCACTTCAGCCTCTTCCTGAGAAGTTCCACGGTATGACCAACACCGACCTTCGTTACCGTCAGAGATATGTTGACCTCATTATGAATGCAGATGTCAAGGATACCTTTGTTAAGCGTTCGAAGATTATTTCTTCAATCAGAAGATATCTGGATGGCCAGGGCTTTTTAGAGGTCGAAACACCAATGCTTGTGTCCAATGCAGGCGGTGCTGCCGCAAGACCCTTTGAAACTCATTTCAATGCTCTTGACGAAGATTTTAAGCTTCGTATTTCTCTTGAGCTTTACCTCAAACGCCTTATTGTCGGCGGTCTTGAGAGAGTTTATGAAATCGGAAGAGTGTTCAGAAACGAAGGTCTTGACACCCGTCACAATCCTGAGTTCACTCTCATGGAGCTTTATCAGGCATACACCGACTATCACGGCATGATGGACCTCACCGAAAACCTCTACCGCCATGTTGCAATGGAAGTTCTCGGCACAACAAAAATTGTGTACAACGGCATTGAGATGGATCTCGGAAAACCCTTTGAGAGAATCACAATGGTAGATGCAGTCAAAAAATATGCAGGTGTTGACTTCAACGAAATAAACACTGTTGAAGAAGCCCGTGCAGCTGCAAAAGAGCACCATGTTGAATATGAAGAGCATCATCAGAAGGGTGACATACTCAATCTCTTCTTTGAAGACTATGTTGAAGAGCATCTTCTTCAGCCTACCTTTGTTATGGACCACCCCATCGAAATTTCACCGCTTACAAAGAAAAAACCCGGTCACCCCGGATATGTTGAGCGTTTTGAGTTCTTTATGAACGGTTGGGAAATGGCAAATGCTTATTCCGAGCTTAACGACCCTATCGACCAGAGAGAGCGCTTTAAAGCTCAGGAGGCTCTTCTTGCTCTTGGTGACGAAGAAGCCAACACAACTGATGAAGACTTTATGAGAGCGCTTGAAATCGGTATGCCTCCCACGGGCGGTATCGGTTTTGGTATCGACAGAATGTGTATGCTTCTTACCGATTCTGCAGCAATCAGAGATGTGCTGTTGTTCCCGACAATGAAGCCATTAGATAAGTAACAATCGAAAAGTACAGTAAAATAGCGGGTTTGACGAATTGACAGACTTAAAAAATACGCCAATTTACGCCAAACTTACGCCATAATATGCAAAAGGTTATGCGCTAAATAGGAACCTTAACTATTAAACTCCTTGCAATGATACTGTTGCAAGGAGTTTTTGATAAAATGAAGTAATTATAATTTAAATGGAGTGATACAATGGATAAATTATATAAACGAAATATGGTAATTCTAACGATATTGATATTTTTATGTGCTATGTTATTATTACGTTTGTTGCTATTATTACCATGCGTAAAACAATTCATCATATTCTTTTTATCATTTACAGATAATGTTGAATACAAAGTTGCCTTTATTGAGTTATGCGGTGCAATAGTTGGTAGTTTCATTGCAATATATGGTGCATTATGGACTCAAAGAAAAATAAATGAATCCGAAAAGACAAACGAGCAAAAGAAGTATACATATGTAGTTTACTATGACTTGGATTTTGCATTTAAGGATTTAATAGAAATTTTTAATGAAACAAAAAGGAACTATAAAATTGATGAATTTGATAGTGAAGAAACAGTCGAAAAATTCTGCGAAGTTGCATTAGGAAGAAAACTTCATTTGAATCAAAATTGGATAGTTGATGTGTCACAATTATATGACATACTGACACGAGTTGATCTTCGCCAGATTTACAAGTGCTACGGAAAACTCATCGATATCGATCGGGCAATGCAATCTAATAATGTAGAGAATATAAAAAAGGTTTTTGTTAAAGATATTTGTTGGCTTGTTAATGGAAACAGCGAAAACTTACATAGCGATATACAAGCGCTAATGAATAGATTAAATCAATTGCTATAACGCAATAAATTTTAATATGTTATCTTTAAGTCGTATTAGAAATGGTACGACTTTTTTGTTTGCAAAAAGGAGGTTATAAAATGCAAAAGCTAAAAGGTAAATTTACAACTATACTCAATAAGATTATTACGGATAAAAGTATCAGCGG
>JAZNUS010000227.1:0-4911 GCA_045592485.1 Clostridia bacterium
CCTAAGTCTTACCTTAACTATATTTAGTTTTCAAAAAGCATTTTTAACAATGCTTTGTTTGCTATACACTTTTTTAGCTATACAAAATTATTTGAAAAGTTTTCATTTCTCTATTGACAAATCATAGTTGGTCTCCTTTGTATCGTGAAGCCGGGCAATATGTTCCGGCTGTAGTAGGCAGGTTAAACCCCACCGTGAAGTATTATACCACTTTAATTTTCATTTATCAAGTGTTGTATTTACACAATTAACAAAAGAAATCAGACATTTCATATGTTGAAAAATGTTTTTTCAGGTTGCTATTTATGTGCTTATGTTGTATAATGTATAAAAAGACAGCCTTAACGACCAACATCAAAGGCGTATTCAGGCTAAATTTAAACAGGATGTGATTATAATGATACTTCCCGACAAATGGGGCAAGGGTGCCCTGTTTACATATTCTGCCGCAAAGGGCAGACGAAGCCTTTCGGGCTTTGATGCCAGACTGTGCGGCGACCGTCTCGGACTCAGCTTTATGACAAATAACCCCTGCATACTCTCGGTGTATTGCGAGGACGCAACAGATGTGACCTTCGATGTGGTTATGACCGACTACATCAGGGCAAACCTTTTGTGCGCAGATTCAACCTACACACTGGAGATGGCATTTGTTTCCGAAAACACGGTTCTTGTAAAATCAGACTATGCAGTCATTGTTTCACCAACCTTTGCAAAGGCAGTAAGTGCAAAAAAGAACGGAAAGACAACCGTGTTTATTTCCGATGATGAAACCTTTGCCATCAGCGAAAAAAAGAAAAACGGCACAGTAACCTACGCCTTTTCCTACGGGAAAAAAGCTTCGGATTTTGCCCTGCAGGCTCTTGAAGCCGATTTTGACAAAGAGGCAGACAAAAAAATTTCATCCTACGAAGCCTACACGGAGTTTCGCATTCCCGGCGACGAAATAGAAAAGCTTTACTACAGATGTGCATCTGTTCTTTTTGCCGGAATCAATTCTCCCGAAGGTCTCATAAAATCCAGATATATTTCCCCCTCAAGAGGAAAGGGCAACTGTGTTCATTCCTTCTATTCCGCCATCTGCACATTGGGACTCAGACACATTGCCCCCGACATTGCAAAGGAAACCCTCACATCAATTCTTTCTTCTCAGGCAGGGGACGGTATGATTCCGTCACACACATACACAAATGAAAAGAGCAACGATATTGCACCCCCTGTTCTTGCCTGGTGCTTCTGGGAGCTTTATCAGATAAACGGTGACAGAGATATGCTCTCCGAGGCTTATGCATCGTTAAAAAAATATATTCATTACATAACAGAAACCCGTGACATCAACAAAAATCAGCTTTTTGAATGGCAGATTTGCGACGGAGCAGACCGCGCAGGCTCTGAGAGCACCATGGACAACTCTCCCCGATTTGATGACGGAACAATTTTAGACAGCGTTGACTTCACCTCCTATGTTGCCAATGAGGCATATCACATGAGCCTTATTGCAGAAGAGATAGACCGTCACGGCGAAAGCCTTTACTGGAATGTTATGTTTGAAAGAATAAAGGCCTCTGTCAACGAGCTTCTTTTCGATGATGACGACAAAATATATTACGACAGAGCCGTTGTGAGCAACATGTTTAAAAAGGTGAAAACCTCTGCATCGTTCCTTCCTCTTTTTGCAGGACTCTGTGAGAACCGTCACGCAATGTCACTTCTTAAGCTCCTCAACACCGAAAAACAGTTCAACTGCAAATACGGTGTGCCGTCGGTTTCTGCAGACAGTGATGAATACTCGGAGGATATGTGGAGGGGACCTGTTCACATTTATATGAACTATTTCATTTCCAAAGGTCTCGACAAATATCAGATGCACGACAAAGCCAATGAAATAAAGGCAAAGAGCCTTGATGCAGTTATGAGCGAATTTGAAAACAGCGGTGTGATTTATGAATACTACAGCCCCGATGCAAGCAAGGTTGCCGGAAAGCTTTCCAAAAAAGGCAAAGGAATTTCGGGATTTTTAATGTCGGCAGATGATGTAAACATCTGTGACTATGCCCCCACTGCCGCAATGATTATTGATATGCTCCTTTCCCGTTCAAAAAAGATTCCTTCCAAAATTTGAATTAAATAAAAAATATTGCAAAAAATACATACATCATCAGGGTGTATATATTTTTTATTTTCAAAAAACGCCCTGAATTTGTTGCAGCTTAACTGCAGAGAGGAAGGTATTATGAAACAGCACATTGAAATTATCGACATTTTTGCAAGGGAAATTCTCGACTCAAGAGGGAACCCCACCGTTGAAGCCGAAGTAATCTGTGACGGAGGCTACATTGGCAGAGCCGCAGTTCCGTCGGGTGCTTCAACAGGCGAGCACGAAGCAGTTGAAAAAAGAGACGGCGACAAGGAAAGATACACCGGCAGAGGAGTTTTAAAAGCCGTTGAAAATGTCAACACTCACATTTCCGACAAAATTGTTGGAATGAATGTTCTCGACCAGCTTTTAATCGACAAAACTCTTTGCGAGCTTGACGGAACCGACAACAAGGCAAATCTTGGTGCAAATGCAATTTTGGCAGTATCTCTTGCATGTGCAAAGGCTGCGGCAAATGCTTTGGGAATAGGTCTCTACAACTATGTGGGCGGTAGCGGAGCGAACCGCCTTCCCGTGCCTATGATGAACATTTTAAACGGCGGTGCACACGCAAACAACAACATCGACATTCAGGAATTTATGATAATGCCCGTAGGTGCACCATCGTTCAGAGAGGGGCTCAGAATGTGTGCAGAGGTTTTTCACTCTCTGAAGGTTGTTCTTACAAAAAAGGGACTCATAACCTCCGTCGGTGATGAAGGAGGCTTTGCTCCTGCCCTTGAAAAAGACGAAGATGCCCTTGAGCTTATTTGCACTGCAATTGAAAAGGCAGGCTACAACACCGAAGGTGATTTTAAAATTGCCATAGATGCCGCCGCGTCGGAGTGGGCAAAGGAAAACGGCATCTATAAGCTGCCAAAGTCGGGAATCGTGCTGTCGGGCGATGAACTCATTAACTACTGGGAAACCCTGTGCGACAAATATCCCATTGTATCAATCGAGGATGCCCTTGGTGAAAACGACTGGGATGGCTGGCAAAAGCTCACCAAAAAGCTCGGAGGTCGCATTCAGCTTGTGGGCGACGACCTCTTTGTAACAAACAGCAAAAGGGTTAAGACCGGAATAGAAAAGAAAGTGGCAAATTCTGTTTTGGTTAAGGTCAATCAGATAGGCTCCCTTTCCGAAACTGCAGAAACCGTTGTCAAAGCACAGCACAACAGCTACACGGCGGTTATGTCTCACCGTTCGGGCGAAACCGAGGACACCACAATTGCCGACCTTGCAGTGGCATTCGGCTGCGGACAGATAAAGACCGGAGCGCCCTCCCGTTCTGACCGATGCGCCAAGTATAACCGACTTCTGAGAATTGAAGAAGAGCTTGGGGAATGTGCAGTATATGGCGGAGATGATGTTTTGAGGAATATGAATAATTAATTATGGACTAAATGGGGATGTGCATTTTTTCATCTTTTTTGTTAATCAAATAAAGCATGACAATTCGTGTACATCCCCAAATGACAGAGATAATTTCCAGTTTAGGGACTTGTGTAAAGAATTTAATAAAACTCGGTATTTTGCTTGATAGAGCTATGATTCTCCGCATTGGAGTATAGGCTTGTTATATAAACTTGGAAGAAATGTGCTTGTGGCTATTGTGTTTTGGAGGTTTTAGTGATATAATAGATGTGCTACATATCTTAATACTTTACCAATTCAAGTTTGCGTTTAGTAAAAACGCAGGCTTAGTCATCATACTTGAATTGGTGTGAGATGCGTAGCAGCAAAGACGGAGCTGCGTTTTTCGTGCGTCGGCTTCTGTTAAATGAGTATAAGGAAGTTTTAAGAAATGGCGATACAATGGGCTTTTTGCTCGTTGTATCGCCTCATTGTTTATTGAATAAAAATATTTAGATAGCTAATTCCTGTATATGCTGTGATACATCTATCAGACCTACTGCGGTATAGTAAATGTCAATCCGCTGTATTCTCTGACCGCTTGATTTATCTACTGCGTGGACTTTGATTTTGTCTATCAAGTCATTTACCACTCTTGCAGAAAGCTCCTTGATTTCTGTGTACTGACGGACTATATTTAGAAAATACTCCACATTGTCAACCTGTTCTGCTTCTTGATTTAGTTCATTTTCAAGTGCTTCGGTGTCAGATATAAGCTGTTTTTGTTCTCTTTCATAGTCTGCTGACAGCTTTACAAAGCGTTCATCACTTAACTTGCCTGATATGTTGTCCTCGTAAATTCTTTTGAAAATTCCGTCAAGGTCTGCAATTCGCATTTTGTTTGCTTCGAGCTTTTTTCTGCGTGAAGCGATTTCCTTTTTCTTGTCCTTTGCTGATTTATCTACAAGGCTTTTTACAAAATCGCTTTCAAAGGATTGCAGATATGCAAGCATTGTCTGTACTTGTTCAAGAACAATATCATAGAGTACGCTTTCACGGAGATAATGTACAGTGCATTTACCTGTGTTACCCTTGTAATTAGAACAGACAAAATAATCGTGTTCCTCTTTATGAGATTTGCAAGTGCAGTAATACAACTTTGCACCACAGTCCGCACATTCCAAAAGTCCTGCAAAGATACTTTTCTTTCCCGACTTTGTGTTACGGCGTTTATTCTTTCGGTGTTCTTGCACCTTTTCCCATACCGAGATTTCAATAATGGGTGGGTGTGTGTTCTCAAATATCAGCCAATTTTCTTTTGGTTGCCGTACTTTCTTATGGGTTTTGTAGTTTACGGTAGCAGTCCGAAAATTAACTGTATGTCCTATGTAGGTCATATTTTCAAGTATTCCCGAAAC
>JAZNUS010000228.1:0-2023 GCA_045592485.1 Clostridia bacterium
TTTGAACGATTTTCAAATTTGTATTTGAATTTACTTTCTTTTGTTTCCCCTCATCAGTCACCTTACGGTGACAGCTTCCCCACCAAGGGGAAGCCTTTCGCTTTAGCCTCATTTGTTATTAGCTCGATAAATTCCAATTTATTTTGGTCTCTGCGACCCATTACCGAAAGCAATTATATACAAGAACAGGAGCGATAAATTATGAATTTTACAGAAAAAATTGTTGCAAAACAAAACCGGAATTATGACAACTCGGGTGTTACCGTTGCTTTTTTGGGCGACAGTGTGACTCAGGGGTGTTTTGAAGTTTATCTTAAGTCTGACAATGGTATTGAGACAGTGTTCGACAGAAAAAGTGCCTATCACAAATACTTCTCGGATATTTTTTCGGTGCTTTGTCCAAATGTTCCCGTAAATGTCATCAATGCCGGAATAAGCGGCGGAACTGCCTGTCACGGACTTGAAAGGCTTGAGCGGGATGTCCTTCGTCATAATCCTGACCTTGTTGTGGTATGCTTTGGTCTTAACGATTGCAGCTACGGTATGGAAAGGCTTGACAGCTACAAAAGCTCTCTTTCCGAAATTTTTGATAAGGTTAAAGAATCAGGCAGTGAGGTTATCTTTATGACTCCCAACATGATGTGCACAGAGCTTAGCTGTCACATTAAGGAAGATATGATAAAAGATATTGCAAAAAGGGTATGTGACAATCAGAACAACGGAGTTCTTGATGCATTTTTGGAGGGAGCCAAGGAGATTTGCAAAGAAAAAAATGTAACGGTTTGCGATTGCTATAAAAAATGGAAAAGGCTCTCGAAGCTTGGCATAAATGTAACAGAGCTTTTATCAAATAAAATTAATCACCCAACAAGGGAAATGAACTGGCTTTTTGCTTACTCTCTTGTTGAAACTGTGTTGGGACTTTAAATTTTATTTCGGAGAAATTAATATGGCAGTTGAAATTGTAAAAAAGCTTTCTAAAAAATGGTATAAAAAAATAGGCTTTCCGAGTGAGTATGACAAAGAGTTTGAAGCTCTGCTCGATATGATATCAGACATCGGTGAAACCTCTTTTGATGACTATGATTTTGAAGCCAACAGGGAAAACAATCAGAAAAACCTGATAATGTATCTTTATTTTTGTGAAGAGCTTTCGAAAAAGTATGAAGAAAAGGGCATACCCGAAGAAATTCTGCTTGCATCTTTAGTGCCGGATTTTTCCGTTATGGTTAAAAGATGCATCGCTTTAACCGGAAAGCTTGGACTAATTCGTGCAGGGTGGTTTAATCTTCACATGAACATGAAGCTTTTCCGTCTCGGAAGACTTCAGTTCTGTATGCACCCCTGCTATGAGGATATTCCTTCAAAGTCATTGAAAAAGGGAGACCCTGTAATGGATGTCCATATTCCGGCAGGAGGACCTCTTTCCATTGAAGAATGCGAAAAATCCTTCTGTATGTGCGAGGAGTTTTTCGGAAAATATTTTCCTGATTTTAAATGGAATTATTACACCTGTTATTCATGGATTTTTGATGATGTACTCCGCAGATTTCTTGATGAGGATGCAAACATAATAAGGTTTCAGAAGCTTTTTGAACCTGTTCATCACACAGTTGCCGATTCCATTTTGCATTTTATGTTTAAGTATGGAATTAAATCAAGAGATGAAATAAAGGATATTCCACCAAAAAGCAGATTTGCAGAAAAGATTAAGGAATATGCTCTTTCGGGCGGAGAGTTTAAAAATGTGCTTGCAGTAAGGAAAAGATAGCCTTAGCAACCAACACTGAAGTCGCCTCAAATGGTGAATTTTCGGTATCTTTTGCCTTGTCGTCCTTGAAAGGCGAGTAGCCTTCCTGCGTCCTCCGCACCAAAATCTCCTCAAAAATTCATCCATTTGAGATCCGCAGGAGTTTTAAAATAATAAATTTTGTCTCAATCAAGGCAAAAACGCAGGGAATATGTTAATATTTCCGAGTATTTTAACGATGGGTGAGGCGAAATTTATATTTTAAACCCGCCT
>JAZNUS010000229.1:0-5012 GCA_045592485.1 Clostridia bacterium
CGATCATGAAAGGCAGTATTTGTCTTTACAGCAACAGCAGGATATTGAGCATTGAATTTTTTAATATCAGATGCCGTAAGCATATTTCCTCTGGGGGAAGTAACTATTTTTACTTTTACCTTGGGCTGTTTCTTGGAAAGCATGTCAAGCGTGGTAACATCCACATAATTGTCGATCAAAAGTATGGAATGACTGGCTTTGCTTATCAGAGTAGTTATCAATATATGAGCATCCCAAATCTGCCCGTCAAAAAATACACCTTGAGCTGGTTCCGGCTGGCGATCCAATGCTTCAAAAATCAGATCAAATTTCTTATCATTTTCGTACTGATCCGCTATTTGCCGCCGTTCCAAAGTTTCAAGTCGGGAGAATAATGTGGATGTTGAAGCAATAACATGACGCATTTCCACAAAAGCATTCATTATTTTTATGCTGGTTTGAATGGCAAATTCACTGTGCAGAACACTTGAAAGCATTGCAACCCCCTGCTCTGTAAATACATAGGGGAGGTATCTGCGTCCACCATGCTGACTGCTTTCGTCCGTTTCTCCACTTGAGGTAACAAATTGTGACCTCAAGTTTTGATACTCCTCAACGGTAAGCTGAAAACGAAAAGATTCAGGGAAACGATTAATATTTCGTTTCACCGCTTGATTGAAAGCTTTTGTTTCAACTTTATACAACGCTGCCAGATCACTATCCAACATCACCTGAACTCCTCGAATGGTGTAGATCATGCGTTTTAATGTTTGCACAGAAGCAGAAGATAGAAGTTGAAAGTTTTCCGGCATACGAGTACTCCTTATTTATTCTCGTTTATAATATACCACTTTTACCGGAAAATACAACTGTATAAAGGAGAAAATCCTGGGCTTTTACCGCTCTATTTTCGATAGGAATATTGCCTCTTCAATTTTACTTTTTTATTGGTGGATGTTACGATAACACACGGCGTTACATTCTGCGGAGAGGGGTGTATTGATTTCGGGTGGGCTTCAGGGTATTTTCTTTTTGGTAAATCTGGAGGAAAATATGTTTACAATGGCTCGGATCAAGGCAGTTCGGTACAAGGGAAAAGAGTTCTTTTTGAATCATCTTTCGGCGAATGATTACTATTCGGAAAAGGAGAAAATCACAGGTGTCTGGCATGGAAAATTAGCGGATGATTTTCAGTTGCAGAATATGCCGGTCACTGCGGATGTTTTCAGTTTATTTCAGCAGAATTTGAATCCGGTAACTTTGTCAAAATTAACGCAAAGAACGGTTAATGGCGGTATCCGTTTTTATGATTTTCAGTGTTCAGCACAAAAATCTGTTTCGGTGATGAGCTTGTTTGACAGTCGTTTGATTGAGGCACACAAACAAGCGGTTGCGTTTGCAATGAATGAGTTGGAACAATTTGCGGCAGTTCGTATAAGATATGGCGAAAATGTAAATACGCAGAATTATGAATTGACGGGAAAGATGATATATTCTTCATTTCATCACGATTGCAGCAGAACTCTTGATCCTCAATTACATACGCACAATGTTGTATGCAATGTAACCGGGGATTCAGAGGGCAATTTCAAGGCTTTGGAAAATGCGGCGATGTGTAAAGCGATTCAATATTGCGGCAGAGTTTACCAAAATTCTCTGGCAATGGCGTGCCGGAATTTGGGGTATGAAATCAGGGAAACTCTGGATTTTCGAGGCAATGTCAAAGGCTTTGAAATAAAGAATGTCCCGGAAGAAATATTGGATCGTTTTTCCAAGCGGACAAATGATATTGATGAAGAAATTGTACGTCAGGAGCGAGCATTGGGACGGACTTTGACTGCGGCCGAAAAACATGAGATTTCATTGGCAACTCGGTCGGAAAAGATGTTGACTTCCAATGCAGAATCTGTGCGGAAATATCAGTTGTCGCAGCTTTCTGAAGAGGAACTTGAATTATTGCAGAATATTTCTGAAAAATCTATGAAACAACCAATTTCAAAACCGGATATAACTCTTGTTTTACAAGAGATTCTACCTGAACTTTTTGAAAGGCAGAGTGTAATGAAAGAGGAACATCTTATGGCTGAAATTTTGCGGCGTAATCTTGGCATTTTTACTTTACAAGAAGTCCGTGATGCTATTGAGAAAACCTGGGAAATATCAAAGCTGCCAGATGGGTATATCACCTTGCAAACGGTTATGGAAGCGGAGCAATACACCCTTGATTTGATCAACCGGGAACGGGGCAGCTGCAAGGCTCTAAATCAGGATTTTATACCATTTCCCAATGATGAAAACAAGGAAAAGCAACGCGCTGTTATTCAAGAGATCTTGCAAAATAAAGACCGTTTTATGCTGCTGCGGGGCGTTGCCGGTTCCGGGAAAACTACGGTATTGAAAGAATTGGCCAAAGGGGTAAAATGCGGTTTGATGGTGCTGGCACCGACCAACAGTGCCGCCGATGTATTGAAACAGGAGGGCTTTACTCATTCTCAAACGGTGGCATCTTTTTTGCAAAATCCCCCGGTATTTAACGGGCTTTTGATCGTAGATGAGGCAGGATTATGCTCTCTCAAAGATGGGGTGAAATTACTGCATCAAGCAGAAAAATCCCATTGCCGGATACTGTTTGTGGGAGATTCACGACAGCACACAGCCGTTGATCGGGGAGATTTTTTCCGGTTGTTGGAAGATCACTCTAATATCACACATTTTGAATTAAGGGAAATTTATCGCCAGCAAATCGCCGAATATCGCCGGGGCGTTCAGGAGTGCGCCAATGGCAATTTCACAAATGCATTTCAGTTGTTTGACAAAAATGGATATATTTGCGAAAGCAATTCGGCATACCTCCGGCAAGCTGCTGAATATTTTGCACAACATCTTGATGATAATATTATTGCAGTTGCGCCAACCCACAAGGAATGTGACGCATTGACAGAAGAAATCCGCAAACAAATTCCGCTGGGAGATGTGGTGCAATATAAAGAGATTTTTCGTTCTTCGCAACTGACAAATGCTCAACTCCGCAACCACAAAAATTATGTCATTGGCGATAATATCATGTTTATCCGGCGAATGAAGGGTGTTGCCGAAGCCGGTACTGTGTTGACCGTTGTAAAGGTTCAAAATAAGACGCTGTATTTAAGTAATGGCAAGCAAATCAAACTTCCCATGGCGGCAGATTTTATTGATAAAGGCGCAAGTTTAAGTCGGGAACTGCGGACAGGCGACATCATTCAATTTAAGGTCAATTTGCGCTCTGAAAAGATCTATAATGGCAATCTTGCCCGCATAACCGATTTCCCCGATGTGGTTGAGTTGCTGGATCAAAATATGCACCCGATCCCCAACGGATTACGCCGTTTGCCGGACAATTTTGCCGGTTTTGATTACGGTTGGGTGACGACCTCGCACAAGTCACAGGGACGCACTGCAAAACACGTCGTGATCGCGGCGGAACGCCTTGACCGTCGGGCTTTTTATGTGGCGTGCAGTCGGGGGCGGCAGAGTATGAGATTGTTTTGTCCGGAAAAAGAGTTCCTGAAAAATCAACTTTGCAAGGCCGATGATTCCCGGCACAACGCCGCCGATTTACTACCGCCTCCGCCTCGAAAAGAGTATTTGAGCAACGATACCACAAAATTTGAACAGCATCAAGAAAAATATGCGAAACAAAAAGAAATTTTTGATCAACAGCTTGCAGCGCACAAAAAGGAAAGAAAGGCTTTGGAAGCAGAAAAAGAAGCTCTTGAAAAGAATCATGCAATGCTTTGCCGCAAAATTTTTGATTATAAAAACGCCCGGAATTTACCCTGGCATCAGCGTTTGCGTCTGGCAATGCAAGGCAAGATAGCCATAACTTCATCGTGGTATAAAAATGCAATCACAGAACGGGATAGTTTACACCAAAAAATTGCAACTGTAGAAGCAAAAATCAACAGCATAAGATTTCCGCAACTTACTGTCCCCAAGAAATATCCGCTGACTTTTTCTCAAAAGTTGATTCAATACTTAAAAACCGTTTTCAAATCCACAAAGCCTTTGTTTACAGATAGTGAGTCGAATTTTGTTAATGCGTGGCAGAAATCTGACATTTGGGGTCTGCGGGAATATTTCTGCAAGCATTTCCCGGACAAAGATCACACATTATTTGAAAATATTACAAGAACTTTACTTACAAAAACACAGGATTTTCATTTTTTCATCCCCATATCACAGGAACAATACAAGGTCTTCCGGAAGAATCAGAGCAAACTTTTCCATCGTATTGAACTGCTTTACGATATAGCAATAAGAGAAAAACGACAAAAGCAACAGCAGGAGTTCCGTGAACGGATGCAACAGCAAATTGCAAAACGGCAGCAGGAAATCAAAGCGTTGGCAGAAATCAAAACCATTCCGGCAGCAAATGTAGGTGGAGATTTGTTACAACAGGCAAAAAGTTTTGGATATCCGGAGGATTACGATAGGCAGAATACAGCTAAAGAAATTGCGAAAGAGAGTTTTATCCGTCAGCATCAATTTGCCCATATAAATGAGGCTGTTCTGACAGAGATCGAGCCGCCGCCAATGCTGACTGTGCCGGAGTTGGTGACATGGTATCTCTCGCGCCACGATCGGGAGCAATTAGAGGATTTGTTGCAACTTTCCATAGAACGGCAAAAAGATAAAGTAGGGCAGGATATTTTAGAGGAAGAACGCCGTACTTCTCCCATGACGGGTCCACAAAAAGAACTTTTTGCCGAATTGATCAGGCGGGGACTCGCCACCGAAATCCCCTCGGATATTTCCAAGCAGGAGGCAAGTAAACTTATTGCAGAACTTACTGCCAATGAGCCGCTTGCTGCGCAACAAATCAATATTCTCAAGCAAAAAATTCAAGATGGATTGCTTCCGTACATTCCGGATGGTGAATTGCAGAATCTTACGCAAAAAGAGTTCAGCAAACTTCTGGCAGAATCTAAAGCAAGGGCGGCAAATCGATCTCCCCGCAGGGAAGATAAGTCCCGCATTAAGAATAAGGGAATTGA
>JAZNUS010000230.1:0-4247 GCA_045592485.1 Clostridia bacterium
ATTGGTTAGTGGAGCGTTAAAAAGCAGTATTTTCAATAGTTTGAATGAATTTCAAATTTTTATTTG
The DNA here is from genome assembly GCA_045592485.1 of Clostridia bacterium. Lineage (GTDB taxonomy): Bacteria > Bacillota > Clostridia > UMGS1810 > UMGS1810 > RGIG1828. The sequence goes on from JAZNUS010000230.1 coordinate 67, forward strand.
AAATTACTTTCTTTCAAATTCCCCTCATCAGTCACCTTGCGGTGACAGCTTCCCCACCAAGGGGAAGCCTTTCGCACCAGCCCAATTCCATCTCTCCGATAAATTCCAATTTATATCTTGGTAATCCGAATCCACCTGAAAACAGTATTTTCGGCTAAGTTGTCAACATTGCCTTTGGGTTCAGAAGCAAAGCTTTTAATTTTTTCATATTATCAACAGTCCTCAATTGTTTCGGGCCGTGCCGCAAACCTTTTCCATGGCACAAAGGCGATGATGCAAAGAACGCAGCCTGCAAGCGCCAGAAGCGTGAGCACAACCCACACAGCCGTCCAGCTGTAGCCGTCGGCAATTCTTGTGAGAGCAAAATTACCCACAACAATTCCGAGAGATGCCATTGCATTGAGTATTCCTGCAACGGTGCCGTTGAAGCCATAGTTTGTGAAAGGAACCGCAAGGAAGGTTGCCATATATGAGCCTGCTGCAGCAATGAACACCACCAGCGAAACAAAGAGCAGAATAATCCACATGTTGATTTTGCCCACAGAAAGCATACCAATGAGGAAGGGCATCATCACAACGAAAACAATAATCAGCATAAGCACCTGATTGAAGTGTTTTTTGCGATAGAGAGCATTCATAGCTGTTTTGCCCATCACTCCGAAAACAATGGGAACAATGTTTAAAATGCTTGCAAAGGATGCACTTACCGAAGCATAGCTTTCGGTTATCATAACGGGAATAACCGTCTGTATGCCCTGTTCAAGAACTGTGCGTATGAGAATAGCCGGAAGAACAATGAAAAGTCCGCTTGATACAAAAAGCTTTAAAAAGCCTTCTTTTTTCACCTTGTCGGGCATTTTGTGCTCGGGAAGATGGGCAACACCGTGTCCATTGGTGGCTTCGCTGACCATATTTCTGTCGAAAATCCGCGATGCAAAAACCCACAAAACAAAGCACAGAGCAAGAATTACCGCCGAAAGCTCAAAGTTTGCACGCCAGCTTCCTGTGATTCCTGCCACAAGGTAGCTGAGAATGAGACCTGTGGAGGTTGCAAACATAATGTAGAAGGTGCCGTTGTGACGGTGAACAACAGAGAGCTTTGTTGACACAATCTTAAATACTGCAGGCCAGATTCCGAACTGGATAACGGCATTGAAGGACCAGGTGGCAAGCATAACATAGTAGTTGTCGGTCATTGCCACAATAAGGTTTGAAATTGCTCCGCCAAAAAGCCCCACGGAAATGAGCTTTGAGGGAGAATATTTGTCTGCTGCCGCACCGCCCACAATCTGAAAGGGAGCATATATGAGATAGAATGCTGCACCGATTGTCCCTGTCTGGGTTTTGGTGAGCACTCCCTCTTCAACTAAAAGAGCCATCGCCGCCGCATAGCAGTTTTTTGTCATATATGTGAGACTGTAAATTACAAAAACGCACAAAAACAAAAGCAAGCTCAGGCGTTCGTTTTCCATATGTTTGTCTTTCATGGTAATTCTCCTTTGGTGTGGGGAAAATGTTGGGTTTAGCTGTGAGATGGGATTGGGCTGATGCGAAAGCCGTCCCTGCCTAAGGGGAGGTGGATTTGCCGTAAGGCAAAGACGGAGGGGTACGAAATGCAGAAATATCAATGCTTTCAGCAATACCCCTCAGTCAGCTTCGCTACGCTCACTGCCAGCTCCCCTTAGGCAGGGGAGCCTTTCGCCCTAGCGCAAAACAGCTCGACAAATTCCAATTTATCGGACTGCTTATTTCTGTTTAACAACAACTCTTCCATCTTCAACTACTGCTTCGATAACCATTCCTTCAACAGAATCCGATGCAAGAATGATTTCACTAAGCGGGTCTTCAATAACCCTCTGAATTTCCCGTCTTATGGGCCTTGCGCCGTAGCGTGGGCTGTAGGAGACTTCGATAATCTTTTCCTTTGCCTCGTTTGTTATCACAAGCTCACCGCCAAGAGCCCCAACACCCGATATGACATCGGAAAGCATAAGGTCTTCGATTTTCAGAAGCTCTTCTTTTGTGAGTTCCTTAAATTCTATAATTTCATCTATTCTGTTTAAAAACTCCGGTCTGAAAATTTCCTTGAGGGTTTTGTCAATTTTAACGCTCACGCCGTCACTTTCTGACATAAATCCTGCGCCTGAGGCAGAGCCAACCGAGGTTCCGGCATTTGAAGTCATAATTATGATTGTGTTTTCAAAGTTCACCTTTCTGCCCTGACTGTCGGAAATTCTGCCGTCGTCTAAAATCTGAAGGAAAATGTTGAACACATCCTGATGTGCCTTTTCGATTTCGTCAAGAAGAATTACGCTGTAGGGGTGGCGTCTCACCTTTTCCGTGAGCTGACCTGCTTCGTCATAGCCCACATATCCCGGAGGTGAGCCTATGATTTTGGAAACAGAATGCTTTTCCATATATTCACTCATATCCATGCGTATGAGGGCGTTTTCATCGTCAAAAAGACTCTCGGCAAGAGATTTTACAAGCTCTGTTTTTCCAACACCTGTGGGCCCCACAAATATGAAGGATACAGGGCGTTTTTTTGCAAGGGCAAGGGCACGGTTTCGTCTCACCGCTCTTGCAACTGCTTCAACTGCCTTTTCCTGACCCACAATGCGTTTGTGAAGAGCCGCCTCCAGGTTCAGAAGCTTGTTTTTGTCGGTTTCGGTGATGTTTTTAACAGGGATTCCCGTCCACAGCTCAATTACTCTTGCAACATCCTCAGTGGTAAGCTTTGTGGCTCTCTGCTTCTGACGGAGACCGTCAAGCTCCCCTTCAAGGCGGCACTTGTCGCTTTTGAGCCTTGCAAGCTGTTCGTATTCAATGTTTTCGGTGTCTGCCTCCAGAGCTTCAAGCTTTGCAGATACTGCGGTTATGTCCTCTTTAAGCTTGACAATCCCCTTGGAATAGGGGTTGTCGATGTTGAGCTTTGATGCAGCTTCGTCAATAACATCAATGGCCTTGTCAGGATAGAAACGGTCGGAAATGTATCTGCCTGACAAGGTCACCGCATCACAGATAACGCCATCGTCAATGGTGACATTGTGAAATGCTTCGTAATAATCCTTTGTTCCTTTGATGATTTCAACTGTTTCCTCAGGTGAGGGTTCTTCAATCATCACAGGCTGAAAACGACGCTCCAGTGCCGCATCCTTTTCAATAAATTTGCGGTATTCCTCGGGTGTTGTGGCACCGATTACCTGAATTTCCCCTTTTGAAAGAGCGGGCTTTAAAATGTTTGCGGCATTCATTGCACCGTCGGCATCTCCCGCTTTTACAATTGAATGAATTTCGTCTATAACAAGAATAACATTGTCGTGTTTTGCTTCTTCAACAATGTTTTTGAGTCTGCTTTCAAACTGTCCTCTGTACTGAGTTCCGGCAACAATGCTTGCCATGTCAAGAAGATAGACCGCTGCACCGCTGAGCTTTTCAGGCACATCGCCGTCGGCAACCCTCTGGGCAATGCCTTCGGCAATTGCGGTTTTACCGACACCGGGCGCTCCGAGAAGCACAGGATTGTTTTTTGCACGGCGGTTCAGAATCTGGATTGCACGCTCAATTTCCCTGTCTCTGCCGACAATTCTGTCCAGAAGCGAATTTTTTGCCTTTTCGGTGAGGTTTGTGCCGAAGTTGTTGAGGCATTTTTTCTTTTTCTGTTCCTTCTTCATTGAATTTCTGGCTTTTTTGTCGTTAATGGGAATTTTCTGTTCCCCCTCGTCAAAGTCACCGTCAGCTGAAGGCTCCATAAGATTGCCTGCACCGAAAATGTCTGCAAAGGCATCGTGAATATCTCCGTTTTCGAGCATATCACTCATATTTTCGACCATTTCCTTCAAATCTTCAGGCTCCATTGAAAACTGCTCCGCAAGCTGGTTTACGGGAGTGATTCCCGAATTTATTGCACAGGGAAGACAGTAGCCCTCGTTTATGAATTTTTTTCCGTCTGATTTGCTCACAAAAACCACTGCAGGGTTTTTGTTGCATATTGAACACAGTTTCATATGATGTTCTCCTCTTTATTTTGCGATGAATATATTAGCCTTAGCAACCAACACTGAAGACGCCTCAAATGGTGAATTTTCGGTATCTTTTGCCTTGTCGTCCTTGAAAGGCGAGTAGCCTTCCTGCGTCCTCCGCACCAAAATCTCCTCAAAAATTCATCCATTTGAGGTCCG
>JAZNUS010000231.1:0-26188 GCA_045592485.1 Clostridia bacterium
TAATATTGTGTATAACCTTTATTTCTGCCAATCAAAGGCACCAAACAATCTGAGAAATTTGTTTTTTATGTGGATAAAAGTAAATCAAGTTAACATAATATTAATATTCTTTAATATATGCGTAACATTATGATAACAAAATCAGCAATGAATGAAATTCTTTAGTTCATCCATTCTTTTTAGCCCATCACTATAGCCTTCATCATACATCATTTTTAATTTTTCGGGAGACTTTTCTGTACGCTTCCAGCCATCGGTATTTTTTGGAGCAAAAACAAATGCCTTGCCTTCCTTTTCTTTTTTGAACATATATTCGCGACTTTCATTGTAGACTTCGCTTCTGACACGCAAAGCATCTGCAAAAGCTTTTTGTTTTCTGTACATAAAAGCCGACAGATTAACATCACTTTCAGATTCTTTTTTGTAAGAAAGCTCTCTGGTTGTTATGGCTATAACCTTATCACAGCCCTTATCAAAGGCAAATTTCACCGGAAGCGGATCTGTGCAGCCACCGTCAAAATATTTTTTGTTATCAATCTTAATCGGTCTGAACATAAATGGCAAAGCGCAGCTTGCCTGCACTGCAGTCCATGAAATATCGGTTGATTCAATCTCAATATATTCAGGTTTGCCGCTTTCAAGATTAGCCACTACAGCGTATACGCTTCCGTTAAATTTATCATATTCTTCATAATCAAAGGGAAGAAATTTATTGGGAATGTCATTAAAAATAAAATCACGATTATAATAACTTCCGTTGCCTTTTTTAAAAAAATATTTAAATCCCATATACCTTTTATCCGGAATATATTTTAATCCTATTTCAAGGCTGCGTCCTCTTTGCTTACTTATATAAGAAAGACCGTTTGCTATTCCGGCTGAAACACCGACCATCATATCGACCTCTACTCCATAATCAAGAAAAGCATCGAGAACTCCTATTGTGTAATATGTGCGGTTTGCACCGCCTTCCAAAATCAAGCCAAGCATTATTTATCACCATTATCATCTGTAGTTTTTTTGCGAATTATACTAAAGGGTACTACATCTCCATCAATCTGAAGCTTAACAATCATTTGGGGATGCGGTGCGACTTCAATATCTTCGTCATTTTCATCCTTCATATAATCCGAAGAAAATGCAAACGAAGGTCTGTAGGGAGAAATCATTTCAAGCTCTTCGTTTCTGAAGAATCGGTTTCTCTGCTCAATAACAGCTATCTTTGTTTCGGGATCATATTCTTTAACAACACCGACAATTGTATAATCCTGAATGTATGTGTTGCTTGTGTATAACTGATTATTTTCATCGGGCTTGTTATAATAAAACCCTGTTGTGTATTCTCTGTGGCTCACCTTTTCAAGCTCTTCAAGAATTTCATCATCCACCTTAAAGTTGTCCGGATCCTCATAGTATGCATCTATTGCACGCCTGTATGCTCCGACAACTGTTGCAACATAGAGTTCGTTTTTAACTCTTCCCTCAATTTTAAAGCTGTTTATTCCTGCTTTAATAAGGTCAGGGATATATTTAACCATACAGAGGTCTTTTGAATTATATAAAAAAGTTCCTCTGTCATTTTCAAAAACAGGCATATACTCTCCGGGCCGCTTTTCTTCCATGAGATAGTATTTCCATCTGCAGGGATGGGAGCATGCCCCTTTGTTTGCATCGCGGTGAGTGAGAAAATTACTCAAAAGACATCTTCCGCTGTACGAAACACACATTGCACCGTGGACAAAGCATTCAATTTCATCATCATCTCCGATGTTAGCTCTTATTTCCTCAATTTCCTTAAAGGAAAGATCTCTTGCCAGGACAACTCTTTTTGCACCCATTTTATACCATGCTTTTGCACTCATATAGTTAGTGTTGTTTGCCTGAGTGCTGATATGTATTTCCAGATTGGGAGCAACTTCCCTGACTATTGAAAATGTGCCAAGGTCCGAAACAATTATGCCATCTGCGCCAAGGTCATCAACCTCACGGACAAAATCCGGAAATTCTTTGAGATCGTCGTTATGAGGTATGATATTTGCAGTAATGTAAACTTTTCTGTTACGGTCATGGGCATATTCAATTCCTTCGCGAATTTCATCGAGAGAAAAATTCTTCGCTGCCACTCTCAGCGAAAATGCTTCACCGCCGATATATACAGCATCAGCACCATATTCAATGGCATATTTAAGCTTAGTCAGGCTACCTGCCGGAGCAAGCAATTCAACTTTATTCATATTGCACTCATCTCCTTTTAATCGCAAAGTTTAACAGAAAGAGAAACACCGTCACCAATAGGTATTATGGAAGTTTCAAGTTTTTCGTGGTTTGAAATATAGTCCAGAAATTCTCTTAAATTCGTTATTATTGTGTTTTGTTTTCTGGGGGCGAGCTCATCATTGGAAACCATACCTTTATACAATATGTTATCACATATCACGAGACCGCCTTTTTTCAAAAGCGGAAAAAGCGTATCAAAATAATATCTGTACATGGATTTATTTGCATCCATAAAAATTATGTCAAATTCCTCATTTATCTTTTTAACATTTTCATATGCATCTCCCAACACAACTTCAATAATACTTTCTTTTCCGGACTCTGCAATGTTTTTCATTGCAATATCATAGTATTCTTTTTCCCTTTCAAAAGTAATGATTTTTCCGTTTTCTGAAAGATAATCCGAAAAGAAAATCGAAGAATAGCCAATGGCAGTTCCAAGTTCAAGAATTTTTTGAGGTTGTTTAATTTTTAAAATAGTACCCAAAAAGCATCTTACCTCTTTTTGTATAATCGGAACAGTGTTTTCCAAAGCATATTTTTCGATTTCCAAAAGCTTTCCTTTGGTGTCAGGCAATGTTTTGCATAAATAATCTACAATATGATTATAGTTTATGTTATCTGTCATTTGTTAAGCTCCTTCATTTATTCTCAGGTATTGTTCCGGACTGTCTCCGTTTATAATAATTTGTGAAAGAATAGCACTAGTTTCGAGATGGGTATTGGTTGTGTAAAACGGAAGCATAAGCGCAACATCTGCTTCCATTTTAATTTTTAAACTATGCATTGTCTGATTAACTCCGGCAGTTTGGAGTTCTTCTTCAAAATCTGTTTGTATGCATCCCCGTTGAATAAGAATAAATTTGATTTTAGCACCTTTTCCCATCATATACATATTCTGTGTGAATGTACCAATTGGCACATACACCGGAACCTCGTCCTGTTCATTAAGCTTTTTGGATATAAGCATTGATACATCAGATTTAATTTTATTCGCAAGAATATAATTGACTTGAACAGATGCAATTTCACCATTTGGACTGTATGTTATATCGACAAGCTGCGAATCTTCGTTGTGGTAATTGCCAAGAACCTCAGTAATGCTTGAATTCAGAATTTCAAACATATTTGTTTCTGCATATGAATGAAGCACTTCAGCTCCTCTTGGCATCACAACTTTTTCTATATACTTCATAAAAAAAGAAAACAGTGTCAGAACGACCAAAAATACTATCAGAATCAATTTGATTTTTTTGTCGGATTTCATTATATCACCAATAATATAATATGACAAAATCCATCTGATAGCACACAGCAAAATTCAAATTATTCGTCAAAATATATATTTGCTCCCAAATCGTGAAATTTACTGCAAATATTATTATATCCTCTGTTCAGATACTCTGCGTTATTAATCACTGTTCTACCTTTGGCGGATAATCCGGCAATCAGAAGTGCTGCTCCTGCTCTCAGATCGGTGGCGTTGACTTCTGCACCCACAAGATTGCCTTTTCCACAGATAACTGCTGTTCTCCCATCAACCTTGATATCAGCATTCATTCTGATAAGCTCAGGAACATACATAAATCTATTTTCAAAAATCGTTTCGGTAATAACGGAAGTACCGTTAATATTACAAAGAAGAGATGCAATCTGAGACTGCATATCAGTTGGGAACCCCGGAAAAGGCATTGTTTTGATATCTGTTGATTTTCTTATTTCATTTGATTTGATTTCCACTTCATCAGCATATTCAGTTATTGAAATTCCTATTTCTGTTAATTTTGATGTTACAGATGAAAGATGCGAGGGACAAACTCTCTTTAGCCGTACTGCTCCCCCAAGTGTAGCTGTGGCAATCATAAAGGTTCCCGCCTCTATTCGGTCGGGAATCACTTCAAAGGACGATGCACGCAGGGAACGAACACCTTCAACCGTAATTTTATCTGTTCCGGCTCCATTTATTCTCCCACCGCATTTATTAAGAAAATCTGCAAGATTAACAATTTCGGGCTCAGAAGCACAGTTTTCGACTATTGTCAACCCTTCAGCAAAGCATGCAGCCATAATAATATTCTGCGTTGCACCAACCGAAGGAAAATCCAGGTAAATACGATTACCTTTGAGTTTTTTGCAAAAAAGAGAAACATATCCATCATTGATAACATATTCAGCACCAAGGGCTTTGAACCCTTTGAGATGGAGATCAACCGGGCGTGTTCCGATTGTACAACCTCCCGGGAGAGCAACATCAACTTTTCCGAATCGTGCAAGCAAAGGACCTGCAACAAGAAATGATGCTCTGATTTTTCCGGTAAGCTCAAAGGGAAGCAATCTTGGCGAGACACAAGAAGAATCAAATGTAATTCTTCCGTTTTCTCGTTTAGTTTTGCAACCCAGCATATTCAATATTTCAATCATTACTGATATATCGCTTAAATCAGGGATATTGTTGATAACCGTTTCGCCATCAACAAACAGACACGCAGACAATAGAGGTAAAGCTGCATTTTTTGAACCGGATATATTCACACTTCCATTTAAACAGTTTGTTGGATTAACAATTAATTTTGACACTTTAAATCACCATTGAAAATTAATATAAATTAATTATTGGTGATTACGGCATTTTTATTCATTTGTTTCGGATAATAATTTTATTTTTCAGGTATGAAATATAAAGACAAATTAAATAAGCAAAAGCGGAACCGGAAGTGTCTATAACAACATCATACCATCGACAGGCTCTTCCCGGAATAAAATACTGATGCACTTCGTCGGATATGGCATATAGTGCAGATATTAATATTGCAAAAGCACTTTTTCTTTTTGAAAGTCCATAGCTTCGCAATGTAAGAAAAAGCAAACTTCCCAACAAAAAATATTCTGCAAAATGAGCAAGCTTGCGGACAATATTCTCAAAAGCATCAATCAGCTCCGGAGCCGGATTCGACATAAAAAATCTCAAAATTCTTTCGGTAATAAATATACTTTCAGTTGTTGAATCGGTGGCAGTCTGGCCTGAAAAACGAAATATAACAGCCATCCATACAACTGACAAAGCTAAATAAATATACTTTTTCATCATTGAACACCCTGTCCGGACTTCTTTTTAATATCATTAATGATTTTCAGACACATATACCACAGTGCCCATGCAAGGGAAATTCCGCACGCAATACCTGTAGCATACTGACTTGTTGTCTGTCCGTAAGAAGCGAACATATCCATCCTTCCCTGAACAAGGTAACTCATTGTGTAGTATAGTGCTCCACCGGGAATAAGTGCAACAACGGCAGGGATAAAGTAAACAGTTGCAGGTGTTTTATGAACCCGTGCCATAACCTCCGCATATATTGCACAAAAGGCTGATGATACAAAGCACGCCACAAAATAGTTTTCAACAAGATTATATATTAATAAATATATCAACCAACTGAAAAAACCACCGATGGAAGCCATAAGAAGATGCTTCATATGTATATTAAACACAAGAGCAAATCCTGCAGCACCAAAAAATGCAGCAATAAGCTGTACTATAATTTCATTCATAAAAATCACCCCATAACCATAATAGCTAATACAAATCCGATTGCAAGAGCAGTTGCCCAAAGAACCGTTTCCACAAGTCGCATAATGCCGGTCATTGTGTCACCGCTGAGCAAATCACGCATGGAATTTGTAAAAGCAATTCCGGGAATTAAAAGCATAATATCGCCAATAATAACCTTATCTGCATTTAATCCTGCAAAATTAGCCACTGCACAAATTGCAAGACCCACAACGAAAGATGTCAACAGATTAAAAATTATATTATTGGGGCAAAAGCGCCTGAATTTTGACTGCATGAAATATATTGCAACCGCAAAAAATATTGCAGCTATGGAATCATATACGGTGCCACCAAAGAAAAGTGTAAACGCTCCGCCTGCAAGCATACTCCCGATACAAATTTTAAGCCTTGAGGATTGCATGTTGGCAATTTCTTTTATTCTCATTTCAAATTCTTCATCTGAAATTTCCCCGTCGCATTTATTACGACTGAGAGAGTTCAACATTTCAAGCTTGGCGAAATCTGTTCCTGCATTGGATTGAAATCGTCTGCTCTGGGAGTATATGATTTCATCTTCAACAATCATCGTTGCAATAATATTATTGGTAACGGCAAAAACATTCATGCGTTTTGCACCATAAGACATACCAAGTCTTGTTAATGTGTCTTCAACACGATTGATTTCTGCTCCTACCGAAACCATAAGCTCGCCAAAATCAAGAATAATATTTAAAGCTTTTTTGTAGTCTGATGCCGTACTAGTCATTAAAATCACCTGTATGGATTAATAAATTTAACAGAATGTATTTTAACATATATCACGCAAAAAATCAACACTATTCGCAAAACAAATCCCCAATCAGCGTTATTCTGATTGGGGACTGTGAAAATTTATTATTTGTTAGCAGATTTATCTGTATAGTGAGTGTGAAGAAGCTCATGGGATTTGTGTCCGCAGGGTTCACCGAAAAATTCATCATAAAGCTGTTTGATAACAGGATTTTCATGGGATTTTCTGATTGTAGCTTTTTCGTCTTCACTGTAAAGTGCAGATGCTCTGAGGGCTTTGAAGTCTGTTGTTGCTCTTGTGTTGGAATCAACAATAGGCTGACCGCCGCCGTTGATACAACCACCGGGGCAAGCCATAATTTCAACGAAATCATAGTGTTCGCCTGCTTTGATTTTATCAAGAATAATTCTTGCATTGGCAGTACCGTGAACAACAGCAATTTTAACATCTTTACCTGCAATGGTAAGTGTTGCTTCTTTAACACCGTCGAGACCACGAACAGGTTCAACATTGAGGTTTTCAAGAGGTTTCTTTTCAAGGATTTCATAAACGGTTCTGATGGCAGCTTCCATAACACCGCCTGTTGTACCGAAGATTACGCCGGCACCGGTAGCTTCGCCGAAGGGAGAATCAAATTCTTCATCAGGAAGTGATGCAAAATCAATACCTGCCTGTTTAATCATTCTTGCAAGTTCTCTTGTTGTGAGAGAAACATCAATATCACGACCACCGCTTGTTGAATGTTCTTCTCTGCTTGCTTCATACTTTTTGGAAGTACAGGGCATAATAGCGACAGAGAAAATGTCATCTTTGTTGATACCGTTTTTATCTGCATAGTATGATTTAATAACTGCACCAAACATTTCCATGGGTGATTTACAGGTTGAAAGATTTCCAAGAAATTCGGGATAGTAGTGTTCACAGAACTTAACCCAACCGGGTGAGCAGGAAGTGATGATGGGGAGATTTTCACCGGATGTGAATCTCTGAAGGAATTCTGTTCCTTCTTCCATGATTGTAAGGTCAGCACCGGTATCTGTGTCAAACACTTTATCGAAACCAAGGCGACGAAGAGCTGCAACCATTTTACCGGTAACAGGTGTTCCGATGGGAAGACCGAATTCTTCGCCAAGAGCTGCTCTTACAGCCGGAGCTGTCTGAACAACAACATGTTTTTCGGGATTGTCAATAGCTTTCAATACTGCAGGAACTTCATTCTTTTCAGAAAGAGCACCAACAGGACAAGAAACGATACACTGTCCGCAGAAAATACATCCAACATCCTTGATGTCTTTTTCATATGTGGGTGTAACATGAGTTGCAAAGCCTCTGTCTGCACAGGTAATAACTGAAATAGCCTGATTCTGACATGCAGCAATACATCTTCTGCAGAGTATGCACTTGTTGTTATCTCTTACGAGTGATGTGGATGTGTTGTCGAGTTCATAGGGAATGTTTTCACCTTCGAATCTGAGACCGTCAACACCAAGCTCATCGGCAAGAGTCTGAAGCTCACAGTTTCTGTTTCTTACACAGGTAAGACATTTTTTATCATGGTTGGAAAGGATGAGCTCAAGAGTGTCTCTTCTTGCTTCTCTTACCTTTGCACTGTTTGTATAAATTTCAAGGCCTTCGCTGACCGGATATACACAAGCTGCCTGAAGTGCTCTTGCACCTTTTATTTCAACAAGACACATTCTGCAGGCACCTATCTGATTTACATCCTTGAGATAGCAAAGTGTGGGGATTTTGATTCCGGCTTCTCTGGCTGCGTCGAGTATTGTATAAGAAGCAGGAACACTGTAGTCTTTATCATTAATTTTAATATTAATCATTTCCATTGTAATTTCTCTCCTTATTTCTTACTGATTGCGCCAAACTTACAGGATTCCATACAAACACCGCACTTGATACATTTGTTTGTATCGATTGTGAACGGATTCTTAACAACACCTTCAATTGCACCAACAGGACATTTTTTAGCACAAAGACTGCATCCCTTACACTTATCAGGATCGATAACATAAGAAAGAAGAGCCTTACATACGCCTGCAGGACATTTCTTGTCTACAACGTGTGCAATATATTCGTCTTTGAAGTAACGAAGTGTTGAAAGAATCGGGTTGGGAGCAGTCTGACCAAGACCGCAAAGTGCAGCATTTTTGATGCTGTAGCAAAGTTCTTCAAGTTTGTCGATGTCTTCGAGAGTACCTTTGCCGCTTGTAATCTTTTCAAGGATTTCGAGAAGTCTCTTTGTACCAATACGGCAAGGAGCACATTTACCGCAGGATTCATCAACGGTAAATTCAAGGAAGAATTTAGCGATGTCAACCATACATGTGTCTTCGTCCATAACAATGAGACCACCGGAGCCCATCATCGAACCAATTGAAATGAGTGAGTCGTAGTCAATGGGAGTATCAATAAGGTCTGCGGGGATACATCCGCCGGAAGGACCGCCTGTCTGAGCAGCTTTGAACTTTTTACCATCGGGGATACCACCGCCGATTTCATATACGATTTCGCGAAGTGTTGTACCCATTGGGATTTCAACAAGACCTGTATTTTTGATTTTACCGCCAACAGCAAATACTTTTGTACCTTTGCTCTTTTCAGTACCAATCTGTTTAAACCATTCAGCACCGTTGTTGATGATTGCAGTAATGTTTGCATAAGTTTCAACATTGTTGAGAAGTGTTGGCTTTCCAAAGAGACCTTTAACTGCAGGGAAAGGAGGTCTGGGACGGGGTTCACCTCTGTGACCCTCTATTGAAGTCATAAGAGCTGTTTCTTCACCGCACACAAATGCTCCGGCACCAAGTCTGATATCAAGGTCAAAATTGAAGCCTGATTCAAAAATATTTTCGCCGAGAAGTCCGTATTCTTTTGCCTGATCAATAGCAATTCTGAGACGGTTAACTGCGATTGGGTATTCTGCTCTGATATATACATAACCCTGGTCAGCACCAACAGCATATGCTGCAATTGCCATAGCTTCGATAAGGCTGTGGGGATCACCTTCAAGGATTGATCTGTCCATGAATGCACCGGGGTCACCTTCGTCGGCATTACATGCAACATATTTTTTGTCACCTTGAGAGTTAGCGGTAAACTGCCATTTGAGACCTGTGGGAAATCCACCGCCGCCTCTTCCGCGGAGACCGGATTCTTTGATTTCATCAATAACTTCCTGAGGTTTCATTTCGGTAAGAACTTTACCGAGAGCTGTGTAGCCACCAAATGCAATGTATTCGTCAATGCTTTCGGGGTTTATAACACCGCAGTTTACAAGAGCAATTCTCTGCTGTTTTTTGTAGAAGTCAACCTCGTTAAGAGATTTAACATTATCATCATCAACAACTGTTTCCTGATAAAGCAATCTTTTAACGATACGGCCTTTGAGAAGATGTTCTTCAACAATTTCAGATACATCTTCAGGTTTTACCATGCTATAGAACGCACCTTCGGGATACACAATAACGATAGGACCGAGAGCACAAAGACCAAAGCAACCAGTCTGTACAACTTTGATTTCGTTTTCAAGTCCTTTATCCTTAAGGCAGTTTTCAAATTCTTCAATAATTTTGACACTTCCTGAAGAAGTACAACCGGTACCTCCGCAGACAAGCACATGTCCTCTTGCTAATTCCATCAGAAGAAACCTCCTTAGTTATTTTCAGCTGCGCCGATTGTATATTCGTTGATAACTTTACCGTTTACGATTGTATCGTTAACAATTTTAACAGCTTTTTCTGCGTCCATTTTTACATATGTGATTTTTTCAGAACCGGGAATATAAACCTCAACAATAGGTTCAAGACGGCAAACACCAATACATCCTGTCTGAGTTACAAAACAGTTTGAGATGTTTCTTTTTTCAATTTCATCCATAAGAGCTTTCATAACAGGTCTTGCACCGGCAGCAATACCGCAGGTAGCCATACCTACAACAACTCTGATGCTGTTGTCATCTTCTTTTCTCAAATTAACTCTTGCAAGAGTTTTGTTTCTGAGCTGTTCGAGTTCTGCTAAGCTTTTCATATTCTATGCACCTCCGTACAAATTTTCAGTTTCATTTTTAATATACTGTTCAATCCAGCGGAGAACTTCAAACTCCGAAAGACTGATTTCATCCCCGAGAACCCTTTTGATTTCCCGGGTGTCAAAAACAAATTCGTTGTCATTGAACACATGCTTATACACATATTCAATTTCGGGATTAGAATTAATAATTGCAGAAATTGTCAGAGCCATATCACCCAGAGGCTGTCGGTCAATGCTGTCATAAACAAACACAGCAGTAAGGCTTGTTCCCTCCCCTTGCACCGATGTGATACTAAAGCTCCCGCCGGTAAGCTCGGCAGCACTTTTGAACATCGAAATGCCAAGACCGACTTTACGGGTTGTGCGGGAGGTTCTGAACGGATTGGTAACATCCTTCAAAAAATCAGGAGCCATACCGCATCCATTGTCGGTCACCGTGACCGAAAGGATGTTTTCAGCTATGTTTTCCACTACGGTGATTTCAATAAGCGACGAAGCGGCTTTAATTGAATTCTGAGCAATATCGAGAATGTGCAGTGAAATTTCTACCATAATTACAAACTCCGATTAGTCCATATATTTGCTGAGGATATCGTCTACATCGTCAACTGTGAGTCTGCCGTACACATCTTCGTTAACAGTGAGTACGGGAGCAAGACCACAAGCACCGATACAACGGGTAGCTTCGAGAGAAAACCTGCCGTCATCTGTGCACTGACCAACTTCGATACCAAGTTTTTCTTTGATTTTGTCAATAATGTCACCGGAACCTTTAACATAACAAGCAGTACCAAGACATACAGCTACATTATAGGTGCCCTTGGGATAAATTGAGAACTGTGTGTAGAAAGAAACTACACCGTAGATTTCGGCCATAGGGACATTGAGACCATCAGAAATTGCTTTCTGAACTTCATACGGAAGATATCCGTAAATGCTCTGAGCTTCGTGAAGTACGGGGATAAGCGCACCCTGTGTACCCTTGTATTTTGCAATAACTTCCTGAAGTTTTGCACTCTGCTCAGCCGTGTCCTTAAAAGCCGGAGCTTTGATTTCAGCCATCTTAAAAGACCTCCTTGTAGTAATAATATAATTAATATTAAATTATAAAACTAATTCAACTTTAGCATTATAACATACTTTTTGAAAGTTTGCTATAAATTTAACAATTAATTTCAAAATTCGTTTAATTGCACAATTAAAATGTTGATTTTTGTTGTAATTTGCACAAAATATCAAAGATTGATTTGCCATCTGCGGAAATATAATTCTCCCGTTCCGAAATGTCCCATAAATAGTGTGCATCCGATGAATGAATAACCTTATAATCAAGGGCATATTCACTGCATTTACATGCATTTTTTATCTCCACTGCACGAAAATTCAGCTCTCTTGGAATAGCACCAAGATTTGACAAAATACTGAAGGACGATTTATCAATATGTGCAGGGAAAATCACACCTCCAAGTTCTGTAACTTTTTCATAGAGAGAAAAAATATCAAATCCACAAGCTGTAATGAGAAGCTTTTCCTCCTCCCCCACTTCATTATCCTCTGAATCCATATATATTTGTCTTCCGAAAATTTCCGGCTTATTTTTAACATCGGGAACAGAATCATATATGAGCTTTTCAAGTGTTCTGAGAGATTCGAGATTGTCAAAAAGCACAACTGCGTGAATTTCCTCAGAAGTGGTCACTTCCATTCCGGGAATAACAGTCAGCTCCGTTCCCATCGCAGCATCCATACATGCCTTAACATTTCCGGCACTGTTGTGGTCTGTTATTGCTATTACATCAAGCCCTTTAATGACAGCCATATTAACAATGTTATTCGGTGTCATATCTTCGTCACCGCAAGGAGAAAGGCAGGTGTGAATGTGCAGATCATAGTACACATTCATATAAGCTCACCCACACTAAGACATAGCTCATACATTCTCTTTTTTGAACGGAGCAGACAAATGTTTTCTTCCTTAGCCTTTTCAATAACATTTTCCGGAATATTCATACCATTTGCAACAATTGTGCAAGCGGCTTCAGTGAGTGAAGCTATTCCAAGAATGTTCATGTTGGTCTGGACGGTAATCCATACATTTCCCGCCCTGACACCGGACATTGCAAGGCTTAAAAGATCTCCAGCAAAGCAACCGTCAATTTCACTTAAAAAGCTTTCACCTTCACAAAGTGTTTCGAGCTCAAGCTTCTTAACCAATTCGTTTACCTTCAAGTTTTGTCACTCCTTTTCTTAATCGTCACTGCCATCGAGCATCTCATTGGCAAACAGAGCTATTTTTTCTTTAAATTTGATTATACAATCGGATTCTTTGGAATATCCGCGCACAATATCTTCTGCCAGTGCTCTGCAGCTTGGCGAACCGCAGGAGCCACAATCAAGCTTTGGAAGACGGTCATATATCTCGTCAATTTTTGCCAGCTTTTCCATAGCAACAAACATATCATCATCAAGATTACGCTGTTTGCGTATCTTTATTGGAGTTTGCCACACAAGATCCATATCAAAATCCGGAGCTTCACCGCTGCCCCGGGCTGTTTTTGCCATTTTTTTAACCCTTGTCTGAGCAACAAAATTGTTTTCAACAGCCAAAGGTCCGCCAACACATCCTCCGGTGCAGGCAAGTGCTTCAACATACTGAACATCTGAGAGCTTGTCATTTTCTATTTCTTCAAGAACATGAATAACATTATGTATGCCGTCAACCGCTATGTAATTATCAAGGTCAAGGGATATAACCTCGCCGCCGCAATTTGCCCAGCAAACGCCTTTGAATCCGGCTTTTGAAAGATCGGCTTCGCATTCATTATCATTTATGTGAGGTACGACCTTAAGATACATATCTTTAAATGAAAAAGCTCCGTCAATAACGCTCTCGGGAAGACCGAGAGGAAACTTTGTGCAGGTGGCTTTTGCTGCACAGGGAGTGATGAAAAATATGCCTATTTCACTGCCTTTGTAGGGAGTTTTTTCTTCCGCAATTTTCCTTGCCATGATAGCTGCAAGATTCATTGGCGAAATAAGCGGTATTACATTATTTAAAAGGCTTGGATATTTGGTGGAAATAAGATTTACCACCGCCGGACAGGCAGAATTTATAATCGGTGTTTCAAGCTCACCGCTTGCAATCAGCTCCTTTGTTCTTTTGGTGATGAGCTGTGCCGCATAGGCAACCTCAAACACATCATCAAAACCTGCCTTGATGAGAGCGTGAAGTATTGATTCTATTTTTGTTGCTTTGTCGAACTGTCCATAAAAAGCAGGAGCAGGAAGAGCGATTTTGTATTTATAATTATTAATCATATCAAAGCTGTCTGTTACAGCTTTTTTTGCATGGTAAGGACACACTCTTATGCATTCACCGCAGTCAATACAAAGCTCCTTTATGATTTTTGCTTTGTTCTTTCTCACACGGATAGCCTGAGTGGGACACATTTTGATACAATTGGTGCAACCCTTACACTTGTCTTTGTCAAGTGTAACGGAATGTATTATTTTGTCCATTCACATCAACTCCGAAATAATTTTAAGAAAGAGAAGTGTTTACTATCATTTCGATGGTGGTTCCCACTCCTATTTCAGTTGTAATATTCATATAATCGGTGTATTTTTCCATGTTGGGAAGTCCCATTCCGGCACCGAAACCAAGCTCACGCACATTATCTGAGGCAGTCGAATAGCCTTCAGTCATTGCAAGAGCAATATTGGGTATTCCCGGACCCTTATCACGAAGAAACAGATGAATCTTTTCAGGGGTTATTTCTACATCAATTACACCGCCGTCGGCATGGATAACCATATTGATTTCACCTTCATACATTGCAACGGTAGCCTTACGGATAATCTGGGGGTCAACGCCGAGACTCTGGAGTACTTTTTTTAGTTTCCTCGATGCTTCACCTGCAACGGAAAAATCTTCACCGTCGATGGCATACTGAACTTTGAAAGAATTCATAACAGCACCTCCGGATTACTTATACAGACCTTCACTGTAGAGCACTCCGCAGGAATGATACAGAGGATGCTCTGTGGATAATACAGCAATACCTGCTTCATTTGCAAGCTCGAGTATTTCTTCTCCGGGAGTTTTGCCTCTGACAAAGACAATTGCTTTCATATCCATCATTTCTGCAGTTCTCACAACCTGAGGATTAACAAGACCTGTGAGAAGAAGTGCCTGATCTTTTACAAAAGCAAGAACATCACTCATAAGGTCACAGCCGCATGCGGAAAGCACCTCGGTTTCTTCCGAATAGCAGTCATTCAGGATATTGGCATCAAGTAATTCTACAACATTTTTAAGTTTCATATACAGCCTCCGATTTACGCATGTTAATTTGTATATATTGTAGCATATTCCGACAAGAAAATCAAGAAAAATGTGCAAAATAATAAAAACAAAAGATGCTTCAACTTCGTCACACTTCGCTCAATATGACATTTTGTGATTTATTCTCAATCCGCTAAACCCCAAATTGAAATACTTATCATAAAAAACAGAGCTGAAATATTAACATCAGCTCTGTATCAGATTTATATTTATTTCATATATATATCAACAATCGTTACTCCGGCAGGTTGCAATTTTACTTCAAAGCCTTTTTTAACCTTGACTTCATCAGTATAAAGATAAACCTGTTCATTGGTGGATGTATCCATCCATCTTGGCGGAAGGATGGGGAATTTGCTGATTATGTTTGCATCTTTAAATTCAAGATTGTCTTTTGCACCAACAAAAGCACGGTGATATTTGTGATCAACATCGTTGAAGATGAACGCTCTGTATGCACCGTCAGGCATTTTGAGAACAGAATGAGGCTTGTCAATTTCAAAAGGACAGTCAATTAGTTTACCAAGAAGATATGCCATTGCCTTTACAAAGCCTTCGGTAACCTTTGAGAATGTGAGAGTATCCAGAAGAATTGAATATGTAGGCTCTTCGACCTGAGAGAGGTCTCCCTCAAGATTTGGTGTGCCGTCATCAACAGAAATAAGCTCTGCAACATTAGCCTTGGTTTCTTCGCTTACATCACAACCAAACACAAACACTGTCAAAGGATAGGAAGAAAACTTGTCTTCAAACTTAAATGACGGTTTGATTCCGTATTCTTCGGGTTCAAATCCGGGACATGCTGTTGCAACTACTCTGCCTCGGTCATAGGCTGCAATCTTTTTTTGTTCATCAGCAGAGAGCATATCAAAGTTTGGCACAAGCAAAGTTCCGCTGTACCTATCAAGACCTTCAGGTCGAACTGTGGCTGAAAGATGTGTTCCAGCTTTTGAAATTTCATAAAAATGCTTGAAAGGAGTCCAACGGCGTGTGTGGATATATTCATGAAGCATATTATCAAATGCATAATCAGACCAGTACATGGCAGGGGAAATTACATTTTCAGCTTTTGAGGTGAGTGCAATTTCAAGGCGTTCTCTTTCCCAGTTCCAGTCCTCTTTGGGAATACCATCACCAAGACAAAGGAAAAATCCCTCAAGAGCTCTGTTGATTCCATCTTTGTCAAACATCTGATAAGACATCATTGTGTACATATCTTTTTCATGATGGCATGGAGCATGGTTAATCATACTCCACTCTTCGGAAGCATCCTGAAGTCCGAGCATCGAAACAAGATGACCTTTAGGAAGAAATGCGGCGGTTGTGGGGGCAAGGGCCATATATTTGTGAAAATAATATGGGTAGTTGTCGGGGTTCACAATTCCACAGCTCGCAGAAAGAATGTTTGCAGTGATGCGGTCAACACCTGCATTTACAAGGCGTTTAAGGTCAATTCCCATACAGTAGAGTGTTTCAAAGGGATCACTGCAATACATCGCCAGTGTTGTAACCTCTTTGCCGATGGCATGAACACGCTTACAGAGTTTTTTGAAAAACTGCTCCCAGCGCCAAGTCATAAAGTTGATGTATTCTTCACGGAGATTGGCATAAATATATTTTGAGCGAAGTTGCTCTGCCTCCTTGCTGTCATCACCCATTGTTGCCATAATGTCTGTGGGCAAGGCAACACCTGAATAAGTTAAAAACTGGTCGATGAAATCGGTGGAATACTCCATTTTCCAGGTCATACCGCTTCCCGGAGGGCAAAAACCATCTGCAAGATGAATACCGTCAAGATGATAATCTGTAAGTGTTTCACACACCTTGTCTATAAAGAAATCTTCATAATAGGTGCCGTCTTTAAAGCGTTTAAGTGCAAACAGAGTTATCATACCCTCGCCGCCTGTGTTGGAGTGACGCCTCACCTCGGGGTGGTCATTGATCCATTCATTATGAAACTTGTTGTTAAGGCTGTTTCCGAAAACGCCTGCAAAAAGCTTTGAACCATGTTTGTGAAGGTTGTCAGCTAAAGCTCTGAGGTCGTAGTTTGTCCAGGGTTGGCGCTCTCTTTCAACATTTCTGGGAATACCGTAATACGCACAGTTGTCCGGCGGAAGAACATATTCTTCTTCCATACCGCGATGCTGATGAAAAAAATCAGGATGAAACAAAAGAGCCGCAATGCCATCGGGAACAAAGCCTGTCTGTTCTATATATCTTTTTGCACCCTTATCTTCATCATCACGGTCAAAACCAAGCAGCTGCATCCATACATATACACTTCCGTTTTTCATATATATCATCTCCTGTATGACAATAAATTGTATGTAAATACTAGCATCAATACCCCCCAAAAAGCAATGGTCAATTCGAACATTTTACATGTCACAAATGTTCGAATTGACCATAACAGAAACGAGTAATATATTACTCAAAAAGTTCATCGGTAAAATAAGCATTAGTGTTGGCATGATAACCTTCTCTGTCGGTAACAGTGATTCTTACATACACATCCTCAGGCTCAACATCAAATGATGCCTCTGTCAACGGAACACCTTCGTTTGCATACTCTATTAATGCTTTTCTTCTGCCTGTATTAACCTTAATTGATTGGGCTTCCGAGCATTTTATATAAATTTTGCCGTTTTCAAAACAAAGCTCAGTGATTTCAGGCTTTTGAGATGCATAGAAGCTTCCGTTTATGAGTGCATCGGTAATTGCATTGTATTCGAGGCTATCGGCTTTGATAACTGTGAATGCGCCAAAAGAGTCAAAGGCTTTTGAGTCTATGGGTCTTCTGTTATGATTGTCATCTGCTCCTATTGCATATATTCTTTTACCCGTCTGCAATATATCATCATATTCTTTTTCGTTGTAATCATTATAGCCTTCAACAACACATCCGTAATTACAGATTTCCATTGCGTGCATATTTTCATATTTGGAATATTGTTCATAATTTTCCATTGACCATCCCGGATGGTTGTAGGTAACAAAGAAGCCTTTTTCTCTTCCGATTTTCATTATTTGGCTTATACATTCCGGATTGTATTTCCTTTCAAAATCAGAAGTTGACTCGTCATATTTAAGCATATCTGCATATCTCGGAGCATTTCCGAAAAGATACTTCAGACTTGTGTGGTGACAAGGCATGGCAAGATTATCGGGACTAAGAGCCACAAAGCAAATATGACAGCACTTTCTCAGACTGAAATCTGCTTTTTTACTTTCATTTATTTCAACCTCAAAGCCGTTTAAGGCAAGAAAGCTTTCATCGGTAAGATGCTGCTTGTCGAGCAATATATCATGGTCGGTAAAGGCAACAACAGAATAGCCCCTATCCATATACATTTCCTTGATTTCCTCCGGAGTAAGTTTACCATCTGAAATTGTGGAGTGACAGTGAAGATTTGCTTTATAAAAGCTTCCGTTTTTGGGTAATAAGTATTTTTTCATGTGTCAGTCACCTCATTTGATAGTTATGCTTCCGTCGTCATTGTAAAAAACTCTGTCACCCGATGAACTGAGCATATTGTGAGCTTTAAGATATTCTTCTTTACAAGAAAATCTCGGCTTGTAATCTTCGATGATTTTATTTGCCTTTTCGGCACCGTTTTCAAGCAACATACGAAGCATCATAATTTGCCATTTGGCAGACATAAGGC
Organism: Clostridia bacterium; assembly: GCA_045592485.1. Classification (GTDB taxonomy): domain Bacteria; phylum Bacillota; class Clostridia; order UMGS1810; family UMGS1810; genus RGIG1828. The sequence continues at coordinate 18,675 of JAZNUS010000231.1, forward strand.
AAGCAAGATCGGGATTTGTAATTTCATAGTCCTTACCGTGACCCTTGCCCGAAGCCCCGGGAACATAAGGATGAATAACAGGCATAAGACACGAAACATCACCCATATCGGTGCTTCCGGTGTCAATTTTGTTGAAGAAATAGAATTTTGCATCGGGAACAAGCATTTTTATTGCATCACCTGCAAGGTTTGCAAAAGCTTCATTTTCAATCATCGGCGAAGAGCCTGCAAGGTCGTCGATTTCAAGCTCACAACCAAGTGATACCGCACTGCCGCAAAGGGCACGGTTAACCTTGTCGTTGGCTTCCTTTATGGCATCGTAGGTCAGACCTCTCACATAGCTTTCAATTGAAACTCTGTCGGGAATAGTGTTTACAGCTCCCCCACCCTCGGTTATTATTGGATGAACCCTAATGTAGTCCTGTTCACGGAAGGTTTCACGGATTGAATTAATAGCAGCGAGACCCTGAGTTGCGGCATAAAGTGCATTCTTGCCTTTGTGGGGATTTGCACCCGCATGAGAAGCCGCACCTTTGAAGGTGGCTCTTTTTGCAACAACGCCCACCGCTTTACCGTCAACACTGTAGTAATCAACAGGCAGATGATGAACAAGAAAAGCCATATCGCAGTCGTCAAAATAACCTCTTGCAATAAATTCTCTTTTGCCGCTTATTTCATGGAGAATGCCGTCTTCTTTAAGTTTTTTTCTGAATTCTAGTTCTCCCGTCTCTTCTGCCGGAACACTGCAAAGCTTGATTTTACCGCAAAGCCCATCTAAAATCCCCGGTTCCTTCAAGGCGGCGGCAACACCGAGAAGTGCGGCACTCTGAGCATGATGTCCACAGGCATGAGCCATTCCTGTTTCGGGATTTGCGTGAAAATGAGTCGGACACGAAAGAGCATCGAGCTCGCCCATAACAAGAATTGTGGGGCCGGGATTGCCTGTGTCTACGACCGTGTAGAAACCGGGAATGTTTCCTGCTTTTTCAAGATTATAGCCAAGCTTTTCAAATTCTTCTTCCATAAGCTTTGTGGCTTTCCACTCACGGAATCCGCTTTCGGGATTATCCCACATAAATTCCAATACATTAAGCATCTTATCTTTATGCTTTTCAACTGCAGAACATATTTTTTGTATCATTAAATCCACCCCACAAACACTAAAAAACTGCATCGAAGCTGTTAATACTTCAATGCAGCTTTATTAAGTTGATTATAGCATTGGCAAAATTATTTGTCAACAGATAAAGCGTTCAGGCACAACAAATCCATATGATTAAAGATTTAAAAACACAACAGAAGCTGTGCCGAGAATTACTCCGATAATCTGATAAACCGACAATTTTTCGCGATAGAGAAAAATTGAAACTGCAGCTGTTGCAACAATTCCTCCTGCAGCAGTTAAAGGATTCATAACAGAGGCAGGCATAATGCCCAGAAGAAGAATTGTAAGATAGTTTGCGAGTCCGTTTGCCGCACCACAGATAACCGGCAGATATGCTTTTTTCAGACACATAATTGCTCTTTTGTGCTCATAGATAATAGCCATAACAATCATAAGAGCCGCCGCCATAAGGAGAGCAACAATCATAAATTCATTGGACTGGGAAGCATATTTGCTCTTTTCCTGAAGTTGCATTACCACATAGCAAAATCCATTTCCAAAGAAAGATAAAAGTGCATATATTATCCATTTTACATTGATTTTTACCCTTCCCTCTTCACGGTTAATAAGAGCAAGAGAAACAAGCAGAAGTGCAACGCCAATATAAAGCGACCAGCTTGTGGGTTCCTTGAAATAGATTATGCCAAATACTGTCGGCACCATAAGGGAATAGGAAATGATAAGCGATGTAATGGCAAGAGAGCCGCATCTGAATGCAAGAATGGAAAATACCATTATTGCGGCAAAGCCAAGAGCAAATCCTGCTGAATACGGAATAATTTCAACACTGAAGCAGAGCTTCCCCTCTTTGGTGAGTGCAAAGAATACAGCGGCAACAATGCATACGATACCGGTAAATATGTAGGTGCCGTAGCCCTGGGTTTTGTCACCATATGATTTTTTAATAACATTCTGTATGGTTATTGCAAAAATAACCAGGCAAATAAAAAGTGTCTGTTGCATTTTGTCCTCCGGAAATATATTATTGATAACCTTAAGCCTTATTCTATCATAAGATTAAGACATCTTCAATATTTCACACAACCAAAAATCGACATTTTTACATATGTTTTATTGTGTATTTGTTTCAATCGACTTTTATCTTCAAACTAACAGAATTCTTTGCCGATGCCGACATACAAAGGTAATGTGCATTTCTGTTTGCATACATAAGATTCTTGCTGTTTATTTTTCCGTCGGTTGTATATATGCATCTGTGACCAAGATAGCTGACCGAAACACTGTTATCTGTAAACTCACATTCCCCATAGTTTTTACCATCAAAGGCAATTACCGGGAAAACAATTTTAACATCGCCGTCGGAGGTTGCGTTAATTTCCACGCCTTCGTCGGACACAGTGTATGTTTCAATTACTTCACTGCCATTTGGAGTTTTCATCCTGAACTTAACCGAGATAAAGTCCTCCGTTTCATTCTTTTCAAGAAAAGAATATTCAACACCTTCGTCATATGCGCAAATCCAGTTGTCGTTTTCGTAAAAACCCGAACAAATTGACAGTTCTGACAAATTTTCTATATCAAGAGTGTAGCTTGGATGCTGACAGAAAGGAACTGACAGACAAGCTTGAGAGGGAACTCCTTTTTTATGTATTCTGCCAAGACCGGTGGAGTCATAGTGAGTGTTGGCATTGGTATCAAACTGCAGGAACCAGTCATTGAACCGTACAAAGGTCATGTGAAAATGTTCACTTGTGCTCCACACATATTTGGCCGGCATTGCGGATATTTTTGTTTCTTCAACAGATTCGTCGCACATTACATAAGCAAAATAAAGCCACGATGCAGTTGTGACCATATATTTGTCAAAATATGCATACTTTTCACAACCGTAGAAGGATTCAACAGAATAATAATTTTTAATGTGAGCAGGAGCACCGGAATTGAGCCAGGATTTAATGCAGTCAACGGCAATGGAGGCAGCCTTTTTAAATTCAGCCGCTTTTTCCACCTGCTCTCCTCTTTTTTTAAGCAACCACACATAAAATTCGCAAAGAGCTGCATAGAAGGCTTCATTGTGGAAAAACTGATTGCTTCTTCCGCCAAAGGGGATTTCGCCTGTCACCGACTGCATTTTAAGAGTGCAGTCAACAGCTTTCATAAACTGCTCTTCGAGGTCGTCCCTGAATTTACCTTCATATCCAAAATAAAGGCAACCTGCAAGCTGAAGCCTTGTTACAAAATCATAGACAAGGGGTTCGCCGGGGTCACGGTACATGCCGTTTTTATCAAAAGCAAAAAGCTGCGATGCAATCTGATTTTCAATAAATTCAGATTCATCACCTATTCCGGCATATTTCCGGAGTTGCTCGCTGACTGCGCCGAATGCCGCCCAGTTGGCAACCGGTTCAACAGGAACAGGAGCAATAAGACTGTAGGTTGTTTGGGGATCAATTTTTGAAAGCTCAGCTCTCCATCTCTCGGTGTAGCTTTTATCATAGACACCTGATTTTTCCAACTCAAGAATACAAAATACAATCTCTTTTACAGAAAAATCGTTTCCGGTTTGATAACCGTTTATCTCGTGTGCACGCGGAATCTCTCTGCAGCAAAGGTCCATCATTTTAACAAAATAGTCCCTATATTCTGTTTTTCTGCCATGGGCAATTAATATTCCGAGGTTTGCAACAAGTCTTGGGAAACCATGTTCCTGAATGCTGTTTTTTTCAACAGATTCGGTGTACCTTTCAATATGCTCCCTGGAATAAGCTTCAAGAACTCTTTCCATAAGGTCAATATATACTTCGCGTTTCATCACATAACCTCCTGGTTAAATATATTTAATTTTATCAAAATGTTATGTGTTTGTAAAGAAATAATATTATCTTATAAACGACAAAAGTAGTGTTATATTAAGATTTTTCGGATTTGACAGAAGAATATCGTAAAAACAATAACATAACTTCGTCAAACATAGGCAAAAGTCCACAATGGTCCACAGCGGCATGGGTTACAAGTATAACTTTTTTACTTTTTTCATAATCAGGAATAATTTTTTTGGAATTTTCTTGCATTTCTTCATTGTGACAAGCATATCCACTATCTACAAACATAATATTACCATTACTTTTTAATGATAATGGTATTTAAAACATATCTGATATCATACAGTAATAATAACGCAAATCTTTATAAAAGAATTTGCGTTATTTTGTGATAAAATCTTAAATTGTCTTGACCGTCTTTTTTTTGGTTAACAACTGGATAACAAAAACAACAGATACCAATAATATGCCGATTGTATCTGATACCAATCCAGGATATATAAGAAGCAATCCGCCTGCCAGACACATGATTCTTTCATACCAAGTCATATTCTTCAAAAAATATCCTTCAAGCGATGCTGAAACAGAAAAAATTCCTATCAGTGAAGTTATTACAATAACAACTACATCAAGAATAGTTGTATCTACCAGAAGCATTGACGGATTCAGCGCAAATACATACGGAACAATGAAAGCACCAATTGCCAGTTTCGTTGCAGTAATTGCGGTCTTCATCGGATTTGCCTGAGCAATAGCAGCACCTGCATAAGCTGCCAAAGCAACAGGAGGAGTTAAATCTGCAACAATGCCAAAATAGAACACAAAGAAATGAGCTGCTATGGCAGGAACACCCATACGAACAAGAATCGGTGCACAGGTTGCTGCCATAATGCAGTAGTTTGCAGTTGTCGGAACACCCATACCCAAAACGATACAGCAAAGCATTGTAAGGAACAAAGCTATGATAACCTGATTACCTGCCAGAGCGACAATTCCGTTAATCATCATATTGGCAAGACCAGTCATTGTAATGGTTCCCGCAATTATACCCGCAACACCACACGCAGCAGCAACAGCAATCATACCCTGTCCGCCTGCTGCAAGTGCTTCCCAGATGCGTTTGGGAGTTATTCTGTTTTCCTTGTTGAAAAGACTAACTACAATTGCAACAACTATGGCTATGGCTGCCGCATACTGAATTGAGCGCTGAGTAATGCTGACAAGATAAATCAGCAAAATAAGCGGAATTAACAAATAGATTTTTTTAAGAAGAGGCAAAATTCTTGGAAGTTCTTCCTTGCTCAAACCGCGAAGTCCTTCTTTTTTTGCTTCCAGATGAACCGTGATAAATACACCGGCAAAATATAATACTGCAGGCAAAATTGCACGAACTACAATGTTGCTGTATGGAACACCTATATAATCCGCCATCAAAAATGCGGCCGCACCCATAATTGGAGGCATAATCTGCCCGCCGGTAGATGCCGATGCTTCTGCCGCAGCAGCAAACTCAGGCTTATATCCGGTTTTCTTCATCAGCGGAATTGTTACCGAACCGGAACCAACAGTATTGGCAACCGAAGAACCGGATACCATACCTTCAAATGCACTGGCAACCACGGCAACTTTAGCAGGTCCGCCTGAAAAACCGCCGACAACCGCATTTGAAATATTGATAAAGAAATCTGCAATGCCTGTGCGTTCAAGAAATGCACCAAATATAATAAATACCACAATAAACTTGGAACATACATTTACGGGTGTGGATAAAATCCCCTCTTTTCCATAAAAGAGATAATGAACCACATAGTTAAGCTTTCCCCAAAGAGTCGGATTGGAAAGTCCCCATATCAGAGCATACAAAATAAACGCTCCTGCCACAATTACAATGGGGATACCAACGCTTCGTCTGCACGCTTCGGCAGTGGAGATAATTCCCAGAACACCAATAACTATCTGATACCATTCAAATTTACTTCCCTGCTGTATGATGGTTTCGGCATTTGCAGCAAAGTACAAAAATGATCCCGTACCGCAAATCATAAGCAAAATATCATACCATGGTATATAATTTACCTTTTGCATTCCTTTTTTTGCCGGGTAAACAACATATGCCAGACAAACAATAAATGCCATAAATGTTGTCAGTCTGAGCTCCTCGAGCCAGGTTGCAAACAATGTAACATATATACAAAACAAAGAAAAAACAGCCAAAAAGCAGGTCACAACTACTTTTTGCCAGCCTTGCCATATGCGAATATTTGATTCGCGGTCAAACTTTTGCATAACCGCATCCAAATCCATCGGCTCGCTGACAGAAGTATGATTCTTTTTGCGAAACAACATTAAAGATCCTCCTTGCAAAAACTACAAAACAAGTGCGGCGAAAGGTACTTTCGTCGCACTGAAACATTTTTTAAAAATTACTCTGATATAACTTCGATACCCTTTTCAGCAAAATACTTTGCAGCACCTGCGTGGAACGGAACAGTCATACCATCTGTTGCATTTTCAAGTGAAAGTTCTGCGCCTTTCGCATTTTCTGCTGTGATAGCATCGATATTTTCAAAAATAGCTTTTGTAAGTGCATAGACATCATCTTCAGATGCATCTGAATTTACGATAAGAGTTGCCTTAACGGTAACTGTCTTAACATCTTCGTCCTGTCCCTCATATGTACCTGCAGGAACAACATGTTCTGTGTAGAAGGGGTTTGACTCCATAAGTTTTGCTGCAACATCGCCATCGATGGGAACAAGATATGCATCATTTGTTGTGCAAAGCTCTGTGATTGCAGGTGTGGGAGGACCGGCAACAATAAATGCCGCATCAATTTTACCGTCTTTTAAAGCGTCAGCACTGTCAGCAAAAGACTGATACTGAGCCTTGATGTCTGCTTCAGCGAGACCTGCAGCAGTTAAAACATCAATTGCATTAAAGTAAACACCTGAACCGGGAGCACCGATTGAAACGGATTTGCCCTTAAGATCTGCAACCGATTTAATTGCAGGATCCATTGTCACAAGCTGAACAGCTTCGGCATAGAGACCGGCAACTGTGCGGAATGAATCGACTTTCCCTTCTTCTTCAAAAGAACGGATACCATCCCATGCATAAGCCATAACGTCGGACTGTACTGTACCGAGCTGATAGTTTCCTGCATCAATACCCTGAATATTTGCCTTAGAACCATCTGTAGAAACAACTGTAACATTAATTCCTGCATTGTTCTTGATATACTGTCCCAATACACCGCCATAACCATAGTATGTGCCTGCGGTACCACCGGTACCCATTGTCATTTTGGTTCCTGCATTCCCTCCACAAGCTGCGAAAGAAACAACCAGCATCAACACCAGCATAAGTGTTAAAATTCTTTTCATTTTAAAAACCTCCTTGATTAAGAAACATAGATAGTTTCTATTGAATAAATAGATTATCTCTATTATACAACAAAAAAGAATATTTTTCAAGTGTTTTTTTATCATTAAAAAGAGCCTTAGCAACCAACACTGAAGACGCATTCAATAGGTAGATTATTTTTAGTTTTTTTTTTTTCTTTCGTC
>JAZNUS010000232.1:0-13094 GCA_045592485.1 Clostridia bacterium
ATTGGTTAGTGGAGCGTTAAAAAGCAGTATTTTCAATAGTTTGAATGAATTTCAAATTTTTATTTGAAATTACTTTCTTTCAAATTCCCCTCATCAGTCACCTTGCGGTGACAGCTTCCCCACCAAGGGGAAGCCTTTCGCTTCAGCCCAATTTCAAACTCCTCGATAAATTCCAATTTGTTTAACCATTACTAATTAAGGCTTCATTTCATTTATTCAGATATATTTTCGCTTTGAGAATTGCGGCAATTGTCTTTCCGTCCTTTATCTCTCCCGACATTATCATGTGGCAAAGAGTGTTCAGAGGAATTTTTTCCACATCAACAAATTCATCTTCATCGGGGCTTGCTTCATTCTGCACAAAATCGGTTGCAAGGAAAAGATGAATAACCTCGTTTGTGTAGCCCACAGAAGGATAAAACTCTCCAAGGCTCACAAGGTTGTCGGTGAAAAGTCCTGTTTCCTCCTTTAGCTCACGCACACCGCAAACCTCGGGCTTTTCGCTCTTGTCAAGCTTTCCGGCAGGAATTTCAAGAAGAGCTTTATTAAAGGGCTTTCTGAACTGACGGACCATATAAACCATATCGTCGGAGTCGATGGCAACAACCGCCACACCTCCCGGGTGGTCAACAAGCTCCCTTTCATAAAAACAGTCTTTTTCAATCTCCACGGTGTCCACATGAAACCTGAGCACTTTGCCGTTGTATATTTCTTTTGATTTCACGGTTTTTTCACTTTTAATCATTTTGATTCAGACCTTTTTTCTAATTTTTTTACAAGCCTTGCCACAAGAGGCCCTGTGAGAAATGCCACAATAAGAATTCCAACTGACAAAATCCAGCGGAAGCTTTCAAAAAACGAAGCCTTTTGCCCGTCCTGAGAGTCATTGACGGAAATATCCTTTGTGGTTTCACCCTGTTCATTTATGAAGGTGATGCCTGTCTGTTCGTTTATGGAAATTGCCTCACCGGTGTTGGCGTCGTGAGTTATTACATTTGAGCCTTTTATGGCATAGTCAGCATTTCTGCCGTCACTTGTAATGAAGTAGTACAGTGCGGTAAGCTCCATCGCCGAACTTTCTCCGTCAACCGCCTCGGGTGCAATGAATTTCAGCTCGTTGCGGTCGTGGGTTGCGGAGTTTATGTGAAAGGCACCGTTTTTAATGTGATACACATTTCCCTTGAATGTGAGGGACAGCAAAACATTGTGACCGATTTGAATCGGATATTGAATCCCTTCAAAATACATATATGAATTAAAGCCCGCAACTTCTATTTCTGTTCCCACAAGGGATCTTGTTTCCTGCTCGGAATCCTTTTCGGAATCCGTCGGTTTCTCATTTTCGGATGCAGTGTTTTTTTTGTCTGTTTCCTCACCGATTTCATCAACAACATAAACAGTACACACATCGGCTCCAACCTTTGAAACAGTGGCAAGAACCAGTTTATCCTGTTTGCCTGCTATTATGTTTTCAACACTTGCGTGATTTGAAGCGTGAACAAAGGTTGCCTGCAATAAGGCTGTCAGCAATAATAGTAAAACAGATAATTTTTTCATTTTTCACACCCCGATACAAAATATTTAAAAGGCTGTTGCATTGTGTGTGAGCAACAGCCTTTTTCTTATGAATTGATTATTCTGCGTCTGCTTCTGCGGGAGCTTCTTCAACTGCGGGAGCTTCTTCAACTGCAGGAGCTTCTTCAACTGCAGGAGCTTCTTCAGCTACAGGAGCTTCTTCTACAGGAGCTTCTTCAGCTACAGGAACTTCTTCAACAGGAGCTTCTTCTGCTGCGGGAGCCTCTTCTGCTTCTTCAGCTACGGGAGCAGGAGCAATGAGAGCTCTGATGCTGAGACCGATTTTCTGTTTTTCAAGATCGATTTCAACGATTTTAGCCTGAACATGCTGATTGATTGAAAGCTCGTCTTCAACCTTTTCAATTCTCTTATCAGCAACCTGAGAAATGTGAATGAGACCGTCAACGCCGGGGAAGATTTCTGCAAATGCACCAAAAGGTACAATTCTTACGATTTTACAATCGATTACATCACCAACATTGAGCTCATTTTCAACCTTTTTCCAGGGATTGTCCTCTGCTCTTCTGAAGCCGAGAGAAATTTTTCCTGTTTCTTTGTCAAATTCAAGAACATATACACTCACTTCATCGCCAACATTAACAACCTCTGAAGGATGCTTGATTTTGGACCATGAAAGCTGTGAAATGTGGATAAGACCATCTACACCGCCGATGTCTGCAAAAGCACCGAATTTGGTAAGGGATTTAACAATACCCTTGTATTCCTTGCCAACCTCGATACCTGCCCAGAAGCTTTCTGCAAGAGCAGCCTTCTGTTCGAGCAAAACATTTTTAACTGAACCAACAACCTTGGTTCTGCCACGCATTTTTTTGATGTCAATGATTCTGAGAGCAACCTCGTCACCAACAATGGATTCAAGGTCCTGAAGGAATCTGTCGCTTGCCTGAGATGCAGGAACAAAAACTCTTGCACCCTTTGTGCTTACGATAACACCGCCGTTAACAGCCTGAACAACCTTACCTGTGAGGATTTCTTTGGATTCGAAGGCTTCTTCAATTTCCTTTGCACCCTTCATCATTGCAATTTTTCTCATTGAAAGGGTAACCTCACCGTCAACATCGTTTACTCTGACAACAAAAACTTCCACTTCATCGCCAACTTTGTACATTGCAGTGATGTCTGCTGAAGGATCATCTGTAACTTCAGCAGCCGGAACAAATCCGTCTGACTTGTAGCCAAGGTTAACGCTGATACCTTTTTCGGTAACACCCATTACAGTACCTTTGACTATATCCCTTGTATTTAAAGTAATCAGAGATTTTTCGTACTCCTCAAATTCTTGTGCGAAGCTTTCAGCTCCATTAATGTTTTCAACCATTTTGTCTATGACCTCCTTAATAATGCCGGAAGGTGTGGAAGCACCTGCCGTTATACCAATTTTCTTTGGTATATATATATTCTGAGGAATTTCCTCAAAATTTTCAATTTGGAAAGTATTTTTACAATACTTTTTGCAAATGCCTGTAAGCTTGGCGGTGTTTGAGCTGTGACCTCCGCCGATTACAAGCATAAGCTCGCTTTCCTTTGCAATTTGTTCTGCTTCTCTTTGTCTGTCATTGGTGGCACTGCAAATTGTGTCAAAAATGACATTTGACGGGAAAGCTTCTCTTACAAAGTCCGAAATAATTTCAAATGTGTGTCTGTCCATGGTAGTCTGACACACCAGGCATACTTTTTCATTTATATCTATTTTACCACTAATATCGGATATGTCAAGAGCAATTATTGCATTATTATCACACCAACCATTAATTCCCTGAACCTCGGGGTGATTTTTGTTACCTATGATGATAATCCTGTATCCTTCGTTGTGGTGCTTATATACTATGTTATGAATCTTTTTAACAAAGGGACATGTAAGGTCGATACATTCGACACCCAGCTCCTTTGCTTCATCTACGGTTGCTTTTCCAACACCGTGAGTCCTTATTGCCAGAGAATTGCCCGGCGGAAGCTCAGAAATTGATTCTATGACCGAAACTCCCTTTTCTTTGAGGGAATTTACAACAAATTCATTGTGAATTATGGGGCCCAATGTTGAAATCGGGCGTTTCTCCGCTTCTGCCTCCAGGGTTTTGACCGCACGGTCAACACCAAAGCAAAAGCCGGCTGTTTTGGCAAGTACAATGCTCACTTGTTTCACTCCCCGCCAAGGTGTTTTATTTCACTGTAGATGGACCTGCTGATGTTTTCATAGTCTTCGGCAGTGGGTTTGCCGTCAATGGGTGCATATGTACACGGCTTGCCAATGTGAACGGTGACCCTTGAGAAAAGTCTGTAGGAAGCCTTTATGTTAATTGGCACAACAGGTGCATCGGTTTTGACTGCAAGAAAACCAACACCTGATTTGACCTCGCCCTCACCCTTCACCTTTTCACGCTGACCTGTTGGAAAAATGCCGAGAACATCGCCGTTTTTAACAGTTTTGATTGCCAGCTTAATTGAATTAAAGTCGGCACCCGATCTTTTTACAGGAATAGCTTTTATGAGCTTTAAAATAAGTCCCACACCAAAGGCGTGAAAAAGCTCAGCCTTTGCCATGTAGTAAATTCGTCTTTTAATGAACACCTGAAGAATCGGAGCATCCCAGTTGCTTATGTGATTACTGCAAAGAAGAAATCCGCCCTCTTGGGGAATGTTTTCGGAGCCGACAACCTTCACTCTGAACAAGAGAGATACAAAGCATCTCACAATCGCACACAAAAATCTGTACATTAACCTATCACCTTTCGGATTATGTCGGAAACAAGCTCTACCGATTCATCAAAATTAAGCTCTGTTGTGTCGGCAACAATAGCATCGTCAGCCTTTCGGAGAGGAGAAACCTCCCTTTCGGCATCTTGCTTGTCACGGTATTTCATTTCGGAAAGAACCTCTTCAAAGGAAACCTCTGTTCCCTTTTCAACAAGCTCTGCCATGCGGCGTCTTGCTCTTGCCTCAGGCGTGGCTGTGAGGAAAATTTTCACATTGGCATCGGGCAAAACACTTGTGCCGATGTCTCTTCCGTCCATGATACAGTCATATTTTGAGGCAAGCTCTCTTTCGGTTTTGAGCAGCCATTGTCTCACAAAGGGAATAACCGCAATGTCGGAGGCTCCCCTGGACACTTCGGGAGTGCGGATAAGGGATGTGACATTTTCGCCGTCGAGGATCATATTCTGCTCACCGTCTTGTCTGACAATGTCGAGACTTGTGCCGGAAAGCATTTTTTCAACTGCACGGTGATCGTTTTTAATGTCAATTCCAAGGTTTAATGCTTTAAGAGCAAGGGAGCGAAACATTGCTCCTGTGTCAATATACACAAAGCCGAAATCAGCAGATGCTCTGCGGGCTATTGTACTTTTCCCGGCACCTGAGGGGCCGTCGAGGGCAACATTAATCATCACAAAATCTCCTTTAAAATCTCCGGCATCAACATATTATCCATAGAATCACCGATAACATTTTGTATTATATCAAAAAACTGTAAAATACACAATAGTTTTTTTCAAATTTTTTATATTTGTAAATAAATTGAAATAATAGCCCAACACCAAGGATGGTTTACGGCCAGCCTGACAGGAGCTATGCATTCATTCCGGCAAGATATGCCGTTGAAAACGCAATCTGAAGATTAAATCCTCCCGTGTAGGCATCAACATCTATAACCTCTCCGGCAAAAAAGAGTCCCTTTGAAACCTTTGATTCCATTGTGGCAGGGTTGATTTCTTTAACATTAACTCCACCCGAGGTTATTATCGCCTCACTCACGCTTCTTTTTCCCGCCACAGTAAGAGTGAGGGATTTAAGAAGTGTCACAAGTGAGTGTCTTTGTTCCCGGGTTATGGAATTGACCTTTGTGCGCTCGTCAATTCCGGACAATTTCACAATCACCGGAATCAGCTTTTTGGGCAAAAGGTCATCGAGAGCATTTATGAAATCCTTGTTTTTCTCTTTTTCAAAGTCTCTTAAAATCCGGTTGTCAAGAGTTTTAAAGTCGAGAGCCGGCTTTAAATCTACTGCTATTTTATATTCGCCTCCGTCACGGATGTGGGACGAGGCACTGAGAATCACAGGACCCGAAAGACCGAAATGAGTAAAGAGCATTTCTCCGAAATCCCTGTAAATTTCCTTGCCGTTCTTAAGGAGCTTTATTGAAATGTTGCGAAGAGAAAGTCCCATCAGCTCACGGACATATTTTTCCTTTGTCACAAGAGGAACAAGAGATGCCTTTGGTTCAACAACCGTGTGACCGAGCTTTTCGGCAAAGCGATAGCCGTCGCCTGTGGAGCCTGTTCCCGGATAACTCACACCTCCGGTGGCAATTATCACAGATGAGGCAAGAAGCTTTCTTTTGTCTGCCATGGTGACGGTGTAGACTGCATCGGACAGTGTTACATCCTTAACCTCTGCACAAAGAATTTTAACTCCTGCCTTTCGTGCAATGGAAAGAAGAGTGTCTCTCACATCCTGAGCACTGTCGGATTCAGGGAAAATTCTTCCGCCCCTCTCCTCTTTGAGCCTGAGACCTTCACCTTCAAGAAGCTCAATGAGGTCGGTGTTTGTGAAGCTGTAGAATGCACTGTACATAAAGCTTGAGTTAACGGCGGTGTTTGCAATAAAATCCTCCATGTCGGCACTGTTGGTAACATTACATCTGCCCTTGCCGGTGATAAGAAGCTTCTTTGCAATAATTCTGTTTTTTTCAATAAGGCACACCTTTTTTCCGCGGCGTGCCGCAAATGCAGCGGCAAGAAGCCCTGCAGGACCTGCACCGATTACGGCTACTGTATCATTCATAGCATTAATCTCACTTTATTTTTTTAAGCCTTCTTCGTCAACGGGTTTTTCATACACCCTGTATTCGTCCCAGATGTGTTCAAGGGCGTGGAAATTTTCAGAAACCCTTTCACGGTTACGCATCACAAGGGCAACAATCAGCGCATTGATTATGCTCAGCGGTGCCACAAGAGAATCAACAAAATTTGACATATCGGAACGGGCAAGAAGGCTGTTGTCGGCATATTTTACGATTGGGGAAACCTCACTGTCGGTAATTGCAATAATTTTGCTCTTTCTGTCGTGAGCATATTTGACAGCATTGAGAGTTCGTCTTGAATACCTCGGATAGCTTATTGCGATGACCACATCGTCTTCGCTGACATCGAAAATCTGTTCAAAGGTTTCGCTGGCAGAGTTTGTGGTAATAAGCTTCACATCAAGGGAAATGAGATTGAGATAAAAGCCCAGAAAATTGGCTATGGAAAAACAGGTTCTCGCACCCATCACATAAATCCGCTTTGCGTTCATTATGGTATCTACACAGGCAGTGAACTCGTCGGCACTAACCGATTCGAGAGTCTGACGAAGCTTGTCGATGTCGGAGGTCAAAACAGTGGACAGTATATCTTTTTCAGCAAACTTGGAAGAGGTTATTTCCATTCTCTGAACTGCAGTGAGCTTGTTTTTGATTATTTCTCTCAGAACATGCTGAAATTCAGGGTAGCCGTCATAGCCAAGCTCGGAAGCGAAACGAACCACAGTAGATTCACTCACTCCCACATTTTCGCCAAGCTTTGCGGCAGTTATAAAGGCAGCACGGTCATAATGCTCCATAACAAAATCGGCAATTCGCTTCTGACTTTTGCTCAAGGCAGGGTATAAGATTCTGAGTCTTTCAATGATATTGTTATCTTCCATCTTACTCGTATCCTTTCACCAAAAATGCCCCTCCGTAAAGGTTGGAGGGGCCTTGGTTTGTTATCGAAATTTATATATTATTTTCAAACAGAATCAGGCTTATGCCTTAACTACATTTGCAGCCTGAGGACCTTTAGCGCCGTCGATAACTTCAAATTCTACAGCTTCGCCTTCCTGGAGAGATTTGTAACCTTCCATGTTGATAGCTGAGAAATGAACGAACACATCGCTGCCGTCTTCACACTCAATAAATCCGTAACCTTTTTCGGCATTAAACCATTTTACTGTACCTTTTTGCATTATAGTGCCTCCTAAAAATACTTCGAGCAAATTTTGCCCTTTGTTAATATATGAGCAGTCATATCACTACTCCCATTTAGATTAACACAGATTCACACAATTGTCAATGTTTTTTTGTTAATTTTTGTATAATTTTTTCGTATTTGGGAAGGGGATATCCGGTAATGAAATTCATTATACCTTTTGTTTAGGCGGTGAGTTTATTTATAAGCTCACCGAATGAATAATGAATAATTTCTTTATTCTAACTGACGAAACTGATAAATTGGGGTTTGTCGCTCTGTTTAACACTAGGGCGAAAGGCTCCCCTGCCTAAGGGGAGCTGGCAGTGAGCGTAGCGAAACTGACTGAGGGGTATTGCTGAATGCATTGATACTTCTGCATTTCGTACCCCTCCGTCTTTGCCTTACGGCAAATCCACCTCCCCTTAGGCAGGGGCGGCTTTCGCTTCAGCCCAATTTCAAACTCACCGCTAAACCCCAATTTACCGTAACATTACCAGCACTTAAGGCTATTGCAAAAATTATTACAATGTGATATAATTCGAAACAAGGATGTGAAAAACCATGACATATAAAACAGAGCTTCACTGCCACACCTCAGAAGTCAGCAAATGCTCAAGTGTTCCGGCAGAGCAGATTGTTGAACCCTACATTGAAAAAGGCTATTCGACACTTGTTATAACAAATCATTTTTCCCCCTATTCCTTCGACCACATTGAAGATGCTCCGTGGGAAGAAAAAATTGACTTGTTTATGAGTGCCTATCATAATGCTGTGAAAGCCTCAAAAGGAAGGCTTAACATTTTGCTTGGCATGGAATACAGAAATGTGTATTCTGCAAATGATTACCTTGTGTACGGAGTGACCGAGGAAATTCTGAGAAAATATAACTATGATTCCAAGCACAACTTCATTCAGATGAAGCTGAAAGCCTTCAGAAAAATTGCAGATGAGCATGGAATGCTCATTTTTCAGGCACACCCCTTCCGCAATGGCATGACAATTACAAATCCTGAGCTTTTAGACGGTATTGAAGTTTTAAACGGTCACAGAAGACACGATTCAAGAAACGATGTTGCAGCTCTCTGGGCAAGAAAATTTGCTCTTCTCAAAATCGGAGGCTCCGATGCTCACCAGAGCGGTGACGAGGGAACCGTTGCTCTTCATTCAAGGAAAATCATTACAACAAACGACGAGCTTTTAAAGACTCTCAAAGGACCTCACTCAATCAGAGCAGAAGCTTAACAATCCCATATCCGGTGTTTAGCCACAAAAACCCCGTCATCGTTATGATGACGGGGTTTTATGTTAGCTTATTTCGGAATTATTTATCCAATTTTGAAAGATATCTGTCATATGCACCCTGCTCGATTTCGAGAAGTCTGCTGTAACCGTTTTTCTTTGCAGCTTCGATTGCCTTGTCGTAGGTATCGATTGATTTGTTGCCGAGCATAATTTCAGTGATTGCAACTGTAAGCTCATCTTCTACAATTTCAGTGATATCGGTCTTTTCTCTTGCTTCTTCCTCAGTATAGGAAATAACATCGGGGATTTTGTGTTTCTTTGAATTATCAGAAGCTTCATTCCATGTGATGATGGCATCCTTCTGAGACTGTTCGGGATAGTAGCCGTAGAGATAGTCAGGATGCTGGTTGAGACCGGGATGGTTACAGGGAAGCATATATTTGTACATAGCTTCACCAACAGAGTTAACCTCAGATTTTTTAGGATCGAGAATGAGGTCGGTGTATCTGTAGTGTTTTTCACCGTTTTCATCAACCTCTACAGTGTGATGAACGCCTTCAAGACCAAAGAGCTGAAGCACGCTGCCTTCATCGCCGTAGAAATAGTCATACCAGCCGATTGCTTTTTCGGGGTTAGCACAGCTTGTTGTAATAGCTGTACAAATGCTTCCAACTTCGTCATATGTCATCTGGAATTCGGAAACCTGACCTTTTTCAGCAACGGGATAAGGACAAGCTACGAGATCATATTCAGGATTTCTTGCTTTTGCAGCAGGAAGAATTTTACCCATAGCAGAGCCTACATAGCCCCATGATGCAAATGAAATGTCATTTGTCATATTACCTGTGATCATTGTGGAATCAGCTGTGGGGAAGCTTGTGTCGATATAACCCTTCTTAACCCAGTCAGCCATGAGAGCAACATACTCTTTGTAGCCTTTTTCAAAGGGAGCAAATACTACCTTGTCGCCCTTGAGGTAGAAGGATTTACCAACATTGAAGGCAGTGTTAAAGGATTGAACATTTGCAAATGTGAAGCCTAAAACTGTTTTATCGCATGTGAAGGGTTTTTCAAAGCCTTCAGCCTTTGCCTTTGCAAGAACTGCTTCCCACTCTTCAAGAGTTTCGGGAACTTCCATGCCCCAGGCTTTGAGCTTGTCGTCTCTTAAATAAAGACCTGCAAAGCCTCTTGTGTCGCCAACATTTACTGCGTTGAAGCCGTAGTAGTAGCCGTCCTCTGTTGTAGCCTGAAGCTTCCAGAGATAGTTGTTTGCTTTGCCTTTTTCGCCTTCCATGTAATCATAGTAGTTGGGAGCGTACTCTTCCATGTAGTCATTGAGAGCGATGATAACTTCGTCCTCGATAGCTTTCTGAGCACCGCCGGTGTAGGCGGACCAGCCGTATTCCATCATGTCAGGTCTGTCTTTGCCTGAAATAATTGTGAGGAATGCTTCTGAACCTGTTGAACCTTTGATGGGGTGGATAAAATCGACTTTAACTCCGGTTCTTTTTTCCATTTCCTGAAAAGCATCATTTCGCTGTAGGACTGAAGACCTGCGTTTGATGTGTTACCGTCCATTGTACACCAATATGTAAGGGGTGCATCGGGGTCGGCATTTGCTGTTTCTTTTTTCTTATCGCCGCAAGCTGCAAAGGAAGCCGCAATAAGAGCTACCGCTGAAGCAAGAGCAATAATTTTCTTGAATTTTTTCATTTCTTTACCTCCTGAGAATTTTTATAAATTTCAAAAGTCAACCCTGAATTATCGACTTTTGGAATCTATTTATTTATAGTAATAATACCACATATTGTTACCAATGTCAAACAATAATTTATATTCTTATAACTTTTTTTCATATTCTTATAACTTTTTTCTGTGGAATAAATTTTTTAGTAAGGTTTCGTACAGAAATTGATTTTTAATAAAAAACTCCCATGTATTATATAAAAAAGCAAGAGGTTTTATAAAACTTTTGACAGATTTTATAAAACCTCTAATATTGTTATTTTTTAAAAATGGACTCCTTAACCTCGGAAAATCTGCTTTCAATTTTCTTTTCAAGCTCCGCAAGCTCATCGGAAACATGAGTGCTATCTATGTTCTGCTCAAAATAGTAATGAGGCTCGGGTTTTGCCTCCTCCGAAGCAGGCACCGATTTTGTCATTATTTTTTCACAGACACACACACTGTCTCCCACAAGAAGCTGACCGCAATACTGACATTTTCTGCCGTTGAACTGTTCGGGCTTTACGGTTATTCCAAAGCCTTCACCCACACAGCTGCATTTTTCCCCTTCTTCAAGAGGACGGCGGCAATACACACAGAAATCTGATGTTTCCTTGCGGTTCTGCTCTACCATAAGCTTGTTGAGGGTGGTTGCATTTTCCTTGCGGCAAGCACAGATTTCGCCTTTCTTAACAGGCTGTCCGCACTTTGCACAACGATACATTCCCTCTGCAAGAGGCTCAGGCTCGGTTTCTGACTTTTGTGCTTTTGCCTTATGAACTCTGACCTCTTCGGCATATTCCTTCAGCTCAAGGTCTTTAAGAAACTTGTTTCTCACCTTTATCATTGAAAAAATGCTCAGAAGCATAACCGTAACATGAACAATGCAGTAAATCCAAAGGAAAATGTTCACCGAAAGCTCACCGTCGGAATCGGCGAAAATTGCAATTGCAAAAACAGTGAGTGCCGAAACAAGAGAGGTTATGTAGGCAAATATATTGCGGATGTTGTTGTCTGTGAAAATGCTTGTTACAATTGCAGAAATCACAGGAAGGACAGCTATGTATGACAAAAACAGAGCTTTTGAAAAGAACACATCTCCGTTAATGCTGAGTCCAAGTATCATATTGATACCGTTAACCCCGGTGCTTCCCGACGAGAAAAAGGGAACAAAAAGCAAAAACAGGGAAAGCATCTGAAGAGCTACCATGGCATAACGGAGAACATCATCGTTCATTTTCGGAGCAACGCCCCCCACTCTCCGCTCATACTTTGAAGCTATTATAACTGCAGGCATTGAGCCGACAATGGGAAAAACCGTGCTCAGAAATGTCGCAAAAAAGCGATTGCTCTGTTTTCCCCTGAAGCAAAGACAAACAATTTTGCAGTAGGAAACATAGATGAGATATGCAATAAAAATCAACATGAAAATGCCCATTGTAACTACCTCTTTTGTAAAATCAGTTATTGCCGGCACCCCCATTTGGATTGCCGGCTTCACAGTCCTTTATTATACACCATATCGGCTTATTTGTCAAATTTTCTGATTAATACCACCAGTTGTCAACTGCTGAATCAACTGCAGCATCAGACCCCACTTCCGGATCGTCGGGATATTCCTCATCATCCGCTTCAACAACAACCCTTGCCGAAACAGAAATAATGTCGTTAACCGTGTTTTTGATCTTTCGAACAACACAGAAATTCGCTTCGCCATTCTCTGCCCGGTCAACATTGCCGTTTCTGAAGCTGCCTGTGCTGATTACGGTTTTGGAGCCCCTCTGTTCGAAGGTGTACTGATTGGCTTCGGATTTAACAACAAAGGTATCACCTTCAAGGGTTGAAACCCTAATACCGGCACTCACACTTGACCAGGAATCAATGTGTCCCGACAATAATGTTGTGTCGGCATATTTGTCGGCTTCAACCATAGCTTTAAAGGATTCGTTAAATATATATCTGTCGTCTTCGAAGTCAGCAACAATTGCAAAGGCAGAAGCTATTCCGTCGTTGCCTTCTGTGAACATAATCAGGTCACCAACGGAAATATCATTGTACCTGGTGTTGTTAACAAGTACTGTTATATCACTGTCGTAAGCAACAATGATTTCTTTAACTTCATCTTCTTCAGATACATAATAGCTGATTTTGAGAGCCTCGTCAGCACCTTCGTTAATGGAGATTTCTACCACTCCGGAAACAACAGCAAGGTCCTGAGAAAAATCGATGGGGTAGCAGTCTGCTGTTATAATGACACAACCAGCTTCACCATCATCATTATTTACATATACACCTTCGTATTCCCTTCTATCCTTAAGATAACTTATGTCTGTTGCATATACTGAATCAATTGAACTTACATCAACATTAAATACTACAGCATCTGAAGAAACGATGGCATTGCCCAGAACCTGAGCATCTGCGTCATATTCTGCATCTGCACCGAGAGATTTAACAGTGTTTACATACATGTCTGCATCTCCGACATACATATTGTTAAGGAAGTTGATTTCTCTTATGTTGTTTTTGCTGTCAACCTTGAATGTG
>JAZNUS010000233.1:0-3313 GCA_045592485.1 Clostridia bacterium
AAGGGGAGGTGGATTTGCCGTCAGGCAAAGACGGAGGGGTACGAAATGCAGAAGTATCAATGCTTTCAGCAATACCCCTCAGTCAGTTTCGCTACGCTCACTGCCAGCTCCCCTTAGGCAGGGGAGCCTTTCGCCCTAGTGCTAAACAGAGCGATAAATTCCAACCAGTTTTAATCCCATTAAAAACAGCCATATACTTGGGCGTACTCTTAATGGCAGTAATTTTAAAAGGCAGAAACGAAATTCAATCGTTTCTGCCTTTTAATTTGCTATAATCAAGAGTATAACTCTTATGAAGCTATTTTTTCACAAAATATTTTCTTATCTGATGTTTCTGTACATAGGTCCGTATGCAGAGCAAGCTCTGTAGTCCTGACCTTCTTTGTCCATGCCGAATGCATTCCATGAAGAGGGTCTGAAAATCTTTTCTTCGGGAACATTGTGCATGCAAACAGGGATTCTGAGGATTGAACAAAGTGTGATAACATCGGCACCAATGTGACCATAGCTTATTGCACCGTGGTTTGCACCCCAGTTGTTCATAACATCATATGCCGTTTTGAATGCACCCTCGCCTGTGATTCTGGGAGCAAACCATGTGCAGGGCCATGTGTAGTCGGATCTCTTCCAGAGAACATCGGACACTTCATCGGGAAGGTTGATTGTCCAGCCTTCTGCAATCTGCATAACAGGTCCGAGACCCTTAACCATGTTGAGTCGCATCATTGTAACAGGCATTTCAGCTCTTGTGAGGAATCTTGACGAATAACCGCCGCCTCTGAAGTAGCCAAGGTCAGCCGCATTCCAGGTTGTGGCTTCGAGGCAGGCTTTCTGATCTTTTTCGGTCATTTCCCAGAAGGGCTTGATGATTCCGTTGCCATTTTCGTCTTTAACCTCACCGCATGCATCAATACAAGCAGCACCGGAGTTAATCAGGTGAATGAAGCCGTCTGCTTCTTTAGCTTTGCCTTCGATATCGTAGCCTGTAGCTTTTTTAACTGCGTCACCGCTCCAGTATGTACGGACATCGGCAAAAATCTGAGCTGTGTTTGTGAGGAGCTTACCAAAGAGCATGCACACACCGTTTAATGTGTCATTTTCTGTAGCAAGAATGTAGGGTTCTCTTGCACCTTCCCAGTCGAAGGAAGAGTTGAGCATTGATTCGGGGAAGTCGCAGTTGGGATAGAAGTCGGTCCACTGTCTCTGACCCTGGAAACCGCCGGCAATTGCATTGTGACCAACCATTTCTTCTTCGCAGCCTTCGGGAAGGTTTTTGTTGCCGTTGTAAAGGTCTTTGATGATACACATCATCTTAACAACAAATTCCCACTCTTCTGCTTTCTTTTCGGGAGATTTCTGCATATTTTCAGGGTTCTTGTCAAAGCCCTCGGGGCAGTTAGCCTTTGTCCAGGCAAGAGCCTTTTCAAATTCGGCTTTGTCATAGATACCCTCTGTCATTCTTCTGATGATTTCTACCTCATCAACTGATTCAACTCTCATTCCGAGATAGTCTTCGAAAAGCTCGGTGTTGATTATTGAGCCGCCGATACCCATACAGATTGAGCCAATCTGAAGATAGGATTTGCCTCTCATTGTTGCAACAGCAACAGCCGCTTTTGCAAAACGGAGAATTTTTTCCTGAACATCGGCAGGGATAGACTTGTCATCTGCGTCCTGAACATCGTGTCCGTAGATGCCGAAAGCCGGGAGACCCTTCTGAGTGTGAGAAGCAAGAACCGATGCAAGATAAACCGCACCCGGTCTTTCAGTGCCGTTGAAGCCCCACACGCCTTTGATGGTCATTGGATCCATATCCATTGTTTCGGAGCCATAGCACCAGCAGGGTGTAACGGTGAGAGTGATGTCCACTCCGTTCTTCCTGAATTTATCGGCACAGGCTGCAGTCTCGGCAGCTCTGCCGATTGTTGTGTCTGCAATTATAACCTTCACAGGTTCACCGTTTGAATAACAAAGATTGTCTTCAATAAGTTTTTTGGCAGCCATAGCCATACCCATGGTCTGCTCCTCGAGAGATTCTCTTACTTTAAGGGGACCTCTTCGACCGTCAATTGTAGGGCGAATACCGATTACGGGATAGTCGCCTATAAGTCTTGATTTAGCCATTTTCATTTCCTCCTGATATATCAAAATCTTTACATAATATTATTATATACTTGAAATTCATATAATACTTGTGTTATTATATACAAAAGTATAACAATATTCAGATTGAAGGTGTTTTGATGATATATAACGAAATACTCACAAGAGGTACCCGTGAACTGCCCATGGAGCTTTACGAAATAACCTCCGACCACCCCCGCTATGAAATGGCACATCACTGGCACACTGAATTTGAAATAATAAGAATAATTTCAGGTAAGCTTAATGTCAGACTGAACCGGAGAGACTTTGTTGCCCATGCCGGAGATGTGGTTTTTGTAAACTCCGAAACAATTCACGGAGCGCACCCCGAGGATTGTGTTTATGAATGTATTGTTTTGTCAACAGAGCTTCTTTCGGCAGAGGACGGCGAATGCTCGGGATTCATAACAGACCTTCTTGAGCACATCAGAGTTGTCAATGACCACTTTAAAAGCAGTGAAAGCAGCATTATTAAAAGTGCAAACCATCTGTTTGATGTTATGAAACGAAGAGGATGCTACTTTGAGGCAATGGGGGCTCTGTACACTCTTTTCGGAACAATTATAAGAGATTGTCTCCACAGCTCTGTTTCGGGGCTTTCGGAAGCAAACACTGCACAAAACACCAAGCTGAAAAAGGCTCTTGCTTTTATCCGTAAAAACTATGCAAATTCCCTGTCTCTTGAGGAAATGGCAAATTCCGTTGATATGAGTCCCAAATATTTCTGCTCATTTTTCAAGGAAATGACGAGGAAAAGCCCTGTGACATATCTTAACATCTACCGCATTGAGGTTGCCGCCCGAATGCTTGCCGCCACCGACACAGCGGTGACGGATGTTGCATTCAGCTGCGGATTCAATGACCTGAGCTATTTTATAAAAACATTTAAGGCTGTAATGGGAATGACACCAAGAGCATACCGCAAAAAAATGGGTTTTGGGATTGACAGGTGATAAATTGGGGTTTAGCGGTGAGTTATTACAGAAACACTTGAGGCAACTTTTTATAATCACGCAGTTCTTTCCATAGGAATTTCAATAACAGCCCTTTCTTTGTCTGACCACCTTCGACTCCGGCACTCAGCCGTCGGCTCAGGTTAAATCCGAAGCACAGCAGCGGAAAATGATTGCTTCGGATTTTCAGAGTCGAAATGGCTGTTATTGAAACG
>JAZNUS010000234.1:0-3117 GCA_045592485.1 Clostridia bacterium
TCTGTGATAGATAAGAGGCTGGTCAATAAAAATTACCTTGCCGTAAATCTCACACACAAGACCGATCCATTGGTCATGCATCGGCACATTTCTCGGGATGGGCATAATCTTCTTGAGCATTTTTCTGTCAAAGGCCATGCAGCAACCCATATATGAATTTTTCGCTATATTATGCAAAACGCCTTTTTTGCTGCCTCTGAGCTCAAAAAATGAAGGATTTGTGATTTTCAGCTTTCTGTCTGTGACATATGCATTGTGAAGCACCAGGTCAGCGCCGTCACGAAAGGCAGCCATCACCTGTCTTACCTTATCGGGAAGCCACACATCATCCTGGTCACAAAGAAAAATCTTGTCACCGTGGCAGTATCTTATTGCGTTGATGAAGTTTGCAACAACGCCCTTGCCCGGCCCTTCAATGTAGACTATCCTGCTGTCCTTTTCCATCATTTTGCGTACAATTTTTTCCGTTATGCCTCCCGGTCTGTCATCGGAAACGATGATTTCGTCCTTCTCGGCAAGCTGGGGAAGAATAGATTTTATCTGCTCATATATATATTTTTCGCCCTTGTAAGCAGCAAGTGCAACTGAAATCATAATTTCACCGCCTGAAATGTCTATAATCAATTAATTATAACATTGATTAATACTTTTTACAATAGAAAAAACCTTACTACGTAAAATATTCTTGGCAAAATGCATCACATGATAAAAACAGTCACGGAATTAAATTCCGTGACTGTTTTTTATGAATAATCAATTATTTTTCAAAGATTAAAAGATTGTTCCTGCAATTGCAATTAAGAATCTTATAAGTTCACCGATAAGGCAGATTACGTCTGAAATCATATCCTTATGGAAGCCGCCGCAGATTTCACAGCACTTCTTGGCACAACCGTCGCAGTTTCCGCTGCCGTCGAAGTCATTGTGTTCGCCCATAGAACCTTCATCAACTACTGTATCTGTAAGTCCGCAACCGTAGATACATTCAGCTGTCTTTGTACCGTCTGCTGTGCAGGTAGCATCATTATTTGATACATATTCACCAAGAACATGCTCTTTGATACCGTCGAGCTCTGTACCGCAAACTGTGCAGGTCTGAGCAACCTGACAGGTTGCTGCTGCGCCGGGTGTATGGCCCTTTGATGTGCCTTCATCAACTACTGTATCTGTATTGCCACAGCCATAGATACAAGCTGCTGTCTTTGTGCCATCCTCTGTGCAGGTTGCATCGCCGTTTGAAACATAAGCTTCAAATGCGCAAGCCTTGACTGCGTCAAGCTCTTCTTTACATACTGTACAGATCTGAGCTGCCATACAGGTTGCTGCATCACCGGGGGTGTGAACGACTTTAACAGTCCATACCTCGCCTTCCTCAACGGGTGTGTAGCAGCCGGGATAGTATGTTTCACCGTGGTAGTGAGTAGGATCGATATTGTATGTGCCGCCTGAAATTTCGATGGAGCCTATGCCGTCACCGCCAACGTTTGTGATCCAGGGGAATAATTCACCGTTATCAGCAGCCTTTGTATCACCGTTACCGAGAACGAAGTTACCGCCTGTTACAGTGAATTCCTTGTGGTGGCCTGCATAGAGCATTGACCATGAATCAGCTCTGTTGAGGTAGTAGTTACCGCCTTCGATAAGGAAGTTACCGCCTTCGTCAGCAGTGAATATTGAATAAACCTTTGTTGCTTCTGTTGCAGTTACATTGATAGCGCCTGTCTGAGCCTCTGAGCTGTCCTTAAGTGTGATTGCACCCTTGTCAACTGCGAAGAAGACTGCGAGCATCATCTTGTCAAGGTCGGGGTTGATTGTTACAACCTTACCGTTGAGGTCGATTGTTACCTTCTTGTCTGTTGCTTCAGCAAATACATAGTAATCTGTGTAAACTGAGCTTAAAAATGCCTCTGAGCTTGCGATTTCGTGATCGCGAACAACTGTGATAACGTCACCGTCTGCTGCTTCAGCAACTGCTTCCTTGATTGAAGCGTAGGTCTCGTCACCTATCTTAGCTACGTCAACAAGTGCATTTACAAGTGAGCTGCCGAATGTAAGGTCGTCTGTACCGAAATCATTTTCGCCCTTGAAGACAAAATTCTGTGTTTTTGCATTTCTTTCCCAGATGTATACGGGATTTTCAGCATCAACTGTGCAGTTTTTGAAGGTAATTGTCTTTGCGCCGTAGGTCTGATTAAGGATACCGTAAGCTGCATTCTTGATGTTTACGTTTTCAAGAACTGTAGAATTGTTATATGCGATGTGGATACCGTAGGTTGCGCCATCGATGTTTACATTCTTAAGAGAAATCTTATCTGATGAGCTTGCAATATACAGGAAGCCGAAGTCTACATTCTTTGCATCGCAGTTTTCGATTACGATGTTTGATGAACCGTCAATTCTTACTGCATAACCGTCGTTAAGGCTGCCTTCAAAAGTACAGTTTTTAATAGTTATATCAAGACCGCTTGCGCCGGTTTTCTTATTCTTGTAGATATAACTGTCAACAAAATTGATGTTCTGAATAGTTGCCTTCACCTTGTTAAGGGTAATCTGACCGGTGTACTTGTGGTTTGCACCGTCAAGTGTGATGCTCTTGTTGATTGTGGCGTTTTCTGCTACATCATCAATGAGCTCGATTGTATCGCCTGCTGCAGCAGCGTCAATTGCAGCCTGAAGTGTGCCGAAGGTAGCCTCACCGATGGCCGCAACATCACCGTCAGCAGCACTTACAGAAAATGAAGCAACTGTAAAGAGCATAGCGATAGCGAAAAAGATTGCCAAGGTTTTTTTCATGTGTCTTTCCTCCTAAAAAAATTAATAATTTAGTAAAATTTATTTTACACCTCTTTTCATTTTTTGTCAATGCATTCTGTGCTTTTAGTAAAAATACACAAACAAATTCTTAACATATTGCTGATTCAGTGTAGCTTACAGAATGTGTATATTTTGTAGAATTCTGCGAATCGGTAAAAAAAAGCAGACTGCCGAGAATGTTGCAAGATGCCCTTTTCTTCACTCCGAAGGCGTACACAGGTACTCCGAGAGGGTGAAAAAAGGGCAAATATATGCGAAAATCCGGGGGAATTCGATGTTCCTCCGGATTTTGTTGGCAATATT
>JAZNUS010000235.1:0-3791 GCA_045592485.1 Clostridia bacterium
CCCCTGCCTAAGGGGAGGTGGATTTGCCGTAAGGCAAAGACGGAGGGGTACGAAATGCAGAAATATCAATGCTTTCAGCAATACCCCTCAGTCAGTTTCGCTACGCTCACTGCCAGCTCCCCTTAGGCAGGGGAGCCTTTCTCCCTAGTGCTAAACTCCCCGACAAACCCCAATTTATTCTGCACTACCGAAACAACCAACACCGTATCCGGTGTTGGTTGTGTCAGTTCTGATATTATAAATCTATTTTTACAATTGCTCTCTTAACCTGTTTTACTTCCGGATTCTGCATAGCAGGAACATGACCGTCTTCAGGGAAAGCAATAAGGAAATCACCCGGCTTTAATTCAACACGGTTGATACGGCCGCCGAAGAACTGATAGTCGCCCTCTTCGTTGTATTCACAGGTTGCAGGATAGTTGTCAATTATACCAACACCAATATCCTCTGCACCGTCAATTACGAAGTGAATATCGATTGCCTTTCTGTGAGCTTCATATGCCTTGGGCTTGCCGTTGATTTCGTCAGAGGTGTCGCCCATACCGCCGATAAATCCTCTTACATTGCCTGATTTAAATTCACCTGAAGGTGTGTCGGGGGTAAGAGTTTTGAGGAAGTCAAAGGCTTCTTTGAAATCCTTGTGAACGCTTTCATACTTTTCTGAATACTTGAGCTTGTCAATAATCATTTCAGACTACCTTCCTTTTTATAATTAAAATTCTAATGTAACGCTTTCAACTCTGGGAGTACCGCAACCGTTTCTTGCATATAAAACCAGCTTGTACTGAATGAATTTGCCCTGAAGGTTAAGCTTTTCAACATCTTCGCCGTTGGTAATTTTACCGCTCCAGGGAGCATTTTCAATTGCTTCCTCGGTGTCTGCCGTGCGAACCTCCATCCACACATCGCAAACCTTTCCGAGAGTTGCTTCCCAGCTTGCCCTTTTGAGCTTTGCTCCGTCGTGGGCAGAATATATCTCGGAGTAGTAATACTCATTGTTGCCTCTGTCCATAACATTTCCGATGTCCACAGTCGTCATACCGTGACAGCCTCTTGTGGGAAGCGCTGTGTAGCGGGTTTCCTTTATGCCGTCTTTGCCGCCCCAGTACACAAAGGAGTTGCAAACATGGTTTCCTTCGTTTTTGTGAGAAGCAACAGCAAGGTCGCAGATACCGTCATTATTAAAGTCGCCTGCCAGACAACCGCAGCTTGAGAAGCCGTGGATTCTCTCCATATTTTTTGTGGAATACACACCGTCGGGTGAACCGTAGAAAAGGTAAGAATCAATATTTCTGTTTCTTGAGTTATTGTAGGATGTAACAAAAATATCAAAGATTCCGTCCCCGTTGAAGTCGCCAATGGAAACAGAGTTTGAACACATAATGGGAAGCTGTGTTTTTCTGTTTTCCTTGAAGCCATCGGGTCCGCCCCAATAAATGGTGAGATAGCTTTCGTTTATTACCTTTTTGCCCTTGGAAAGATGACCTCCGAGAACAAGATCGAGATAGCCGTTGCCGGTAAGGTCGCAGGCATTGGCACAGCCTGCACCGTCTGTTGCAAGAAGCTGCATATTGTCAAGAGAATAGCCGTCGGGACCGCCCCAGAGAATTATGCAGTTCGGACCGGTAATCTGAGATATGAAAAGGTCAAGATAGCCGTCGTTGTTAAAGTCGGCGGCAAAAAGCCAGCGAAGTCCGCCCCATTCTACAATTCTTGCTGTTTCTTCCTTTGAATAGTCGGGGTCAACCTCTTCTTTGTCCCAGGGGAAGGGAACAAATTCGTCAGCCTTTGGACCGAACACGATTTTCTGAACATTTTCTGCCTTGTAGCCGTCGGGACCGCCTTTGTAGATGCGGATTTCTCTGTTTCTGATACCGCCGGTCAGAATGTCGAGATAGCCGCACTTTCTGAAATCGCCTATTGCGGCACCGTGAGGCAGAATTGCGGGGATTTTAACAACATCGTCTTTGTCGGGGCCGTCACCGTTGTTCTGATAAATGGTGAGACCGGGGCAAAGATGAGGTGCATTTTCAGCGCAGTTTACAACCAACACATCGGGGTTGCCGTTGTCGTTGAAGTCGATCATATAGCCGTCAACTGCAGCACAGCCGGGAAGCTCAATTCTTCTGTCGGGGCTGTAGCCGTTTTCGTCACCTGTGTAGATATAGATATCTTCAAGTCCCCAGGGAGTTTCGCCTTCGTTGTTTATCATAACTGTCTGATACTGTCCCGAGCCTGTGTCGCCCACAAGGATTCTTGTACAGCCATGACCGGGAAGCTCCTTCTTTGTTTCAACATTGCCGTCCTTGTCGAAGGTGAGAACCTGACATGGAACGGAGTGGAGATATCTTGTGCCTGTCTGAGCCACAAAAAGACAAGGCTTGCCGCATTTTTCGGCAGGGGAAATTGTGAATGAATGACAAGCTCTTGTTGTAAACCTTGTAGCTTTTGAAATGTCGTAGCCATCTTTTTCGAAAAGTACATAGGAATCTTCAAATTTGCAACGGTCAGTGTGTACACCGATTGCAAGGTCACAGCTTCCCTTTCCGGTAAGGTCACCGCTTGCCATACAATAAGCTCCGCCAACCGGGAAGCGTGCTTCTTCGGTGCGTTCTCTCTTGGAATTGAATGAATCGAGAACTGCGTCACCGCCGTCTTCGCCGCGGAAAATACATTTTTTACCTTTGTAGTCAATGATTGAGCATCCCCAGGGGAGCTTTCTTACGAGTGCTCTGCCTGCTGTGGTTGAGTTGCATTCCTCGTGAACCTTAACCTGCATGGGAAGCTCGGTGTAGTTGTCTGCTGTTATGCCGTCCTTGCTTCCCCAGTACACTCTCATGTAGCCATTCTGAGTGAGAATGTACAAATCGTCATAGCCGTCACCGTCAAGGTCGGCACAGGCAACACTGATTGCATCGGTGGGAACATCGGTAAATCTGCAAGCCTCAATGCCAAGGTCTGTCTGATAGAAAATTCTGAAATGCTTGCTTCCGATAAAGCAAAGAGCTTTTTTGCCGCTTCCGTTGAAATCACCGGCAACAACGCCCATGGCACTTGGAGCAGGAAGCTCAACAAGATATTTTTCGCTGATGCCCTCATCGCTCGAGAAATAAAGGATTGAGGAAATATCTGCGTGAACGCCGTTGTGCTGACAGGCAACTATCATATCCATTTTGCCGTCACCGGTAAGGTCACACATCAGACCGTCAAAAGCTCCGTTTGAGCGAAGCTCCTTCGGTTCCTCCTCACTCAGAGGATTGTTATAAAGATACAGAGGCGGTCTTTCATTCATTGAATGAGAATTTGCAAAAAGCAAATCGGGATGACCGTTTCCTGTCACATCAAATTGAAAAATTCTCTGCAAAACACCTTTTGCAGAAACATACAGGTTCTGACCGCCATTACCAAGGGTACCCTTCATAAAGTCGTCAAAGCCTTTTTTTGTCCAGCTGTGATCAATAGCCATATGTAAAAACCTCCAGATATTACAAGCTGCCGGGGGGCAGTCAAATTATTTATATACCCATTGCAATAACTACAGCACATTATAGCAGAAAAAAAACTTATTGTCTATACAGATTTTTGCCGTCTTTTTCAAAGCATGTCGTGTGAGTACACAAAATACTGCAAATGAAAGCCTGAAATAGTGCCTAGCCTTAGCAACCAACACTAAAGGCGGTTTTAAAATATAAATTTCGCCTCACCCATCGTTAAAATACTCGGAAATATTAACATATTCCCTGCGTTTTTGCCTTGATTGAGACAAAATTTATTATTTTAAAACTCCTGCG
>JAZNUS010000236.1:0-11683 GCA_045592485.1 Clostridia bacterium
CTTGTGCGAATTTGATTGGTTAGTGGAGCGTTAAAAATCAGCGTTTTCAATAGTTTGAACGATTTTCAAATTTATATTTGAATTTACTTTCTTTTGTTTCCCCTCATCAGTCACCTTACGGTGACAGCTTCCCCACCAAGGGGAAGCCTTTCGCTTCAGCCAAATTTCAAACTCCCCGACAAACCCCAATTTATAAGAATTATTTTTAAACCATTCAATGACACCAACAGAACACTGACGGTTTATGAACATATGATAATATTTCCAAATAGTTTTTATAATTGACTCTGGTATGCTCAAATGGCGAAAATTCGCATATCCGATCATGTTTTTGAAAGGCATAAAAAAGTGTAGAACCCACCGTAAGCTTTGGCTTACGGGGGGGTCTTTTAACCTCTGAGTTTATTCAGTTATAAATCTCATTTAAGCTCGATGGGTTTCTGACCTTCCACCCATACGAACACTTCAAATTCTGTTGCACCCTTTGAAACATCAACCGACGGAGTGAGAACTGTTTTTGACTGACCTGCATTCACGCTTATTGTGTAGGGAGTAAGGGTGAGAAGCTCTCCCTTGTTGTACTGGGCAAGATACACAACAGCACTCTTTGCATTTTCTGTGTCAAGGTTGGTAAAGTAGGTAAGAGCGGAAACCTTGTCGCCCTCTGAAGCCTTAGAATCTTCAGTGGTGAAGTAAAGCTCATCGCCTTTTGGATTTGCAACAACTTTACCCTTTTCTGCTGCAAAAACGGTTTCTGTTTCGGCATCTTCGAGCTCAACAAGAACTTTAGGTCTGAGAGCCGGATTGGAATGTTCTTTTGATGCGATGTAGCTTGAAGAGCTTGAACTCCATTCACCAATAATATAGTGTCCCATACAGAAGGAGAAGATGTTATCTGCGGTTCTTTGTGTATCAAAATCTGATTTTTCAACAAGAGTTGTAAGGTCATATTTTGTTGCTGTATAGAATCTGTCATTGTAATCTTCTCTTTCTGGTATGGTTTTTATATTAACAGATCCGGTTTTATAGTCGGCAACGGTTGGCTCATATTTCCCTTCTGCATTCTTTCTTGTGTAGGGATACCATGTTTCCTGTACATAGGTGTGTCTTACCGGGGCATTGTTATATGTAATGGTGTTTTCCTGCCAAAGATTTGGATCCACAAGATGAAACTCAAATCCGTCTTTATTGGCGGAGTCGGTTTTACGATACTGATTTATAACCATTGATGTGGTTTTTGCCTTCTTACCATAGGGAATATAGGGCATATTGATTTTAAAGTATGACATTATGGAATATTGTTTCATAATTCTCATATATATACTTTCATCAGCACCAAAGTTCTTTCCGAGGTCTCCGGAGCTTCCGCCGACACGGTTGTCTGCAATAACTGCACCTTCGAGAACAATTTCAATTGTGTAAAGGTTTTTGGCTCCTGTCACAGGATTGGTGAGATAAACATCGAAGCAGTTATTCTTGTAGTTGTTTTTAACTTCAATTGTTGCATTGTCTGATGCAACGGCATCAATGATTGCTTCAAAGTATTTAAGGGGGATTTTGTAGTAATTAACATTGCTGTCAAAACCATCAACCGGAGTACCGTTTATGGAAAGTGATGTCAGCACGGGTTTCTGAGCTTCACTTTCAGCAGTTGTCCAGTTGGCAATAGCAACCTGAGTTTCATTAATTTCGGGGATATTGTCTGAAAGGAAAGGAACCATTATAACCGAAAGATTGATATTCCCTGAAACATCGTCATATTTCACACACAGTCTCTCATAATCTGCAGTAAAATCTGTCTGACCGTCGGGGTTAGGTGATGTTCCGAGAGCAGTTGAGCAAGCCTCATAGGTTGTCAGGGTGTAGGGCTTGTCGGAAATCACTTTCACATAGATGTGCTTGTTGCCCTTTGAAAGGATTGCATAGCTTCCATCGTCGGAAATGTCAATATCAGCTTTGTACACATTGATAAACGAATACACATCCGATGTTTTTTTGAGAGTTACTTCGTCCTGAACAAGAACTCTTGAACGGTTGTTATAAAGCATTACGCCTCGTTTGTAGCTTGATGCATCGGTATAGGCTGTGGAAAGGTCTGTTACCATAAATGCCTTTGAATCTGACGATTCAATCTTGTCTATCATAGCAGGCGAGGTGACAATCTGACCGCCGTCCTCGGAAGGATTGATAACAAGGCAGGAGTTTGCTTCGGTACGGGTGGAGTAGTAGGTCCATCGGGTGCCGTCCTGTGCAGTGTTCCAGTAGTCGCCGATGTCGTAGTCTTCTTTACCGGGATTTGTTATCCAGGTTTCACCGAGAGCGTCGAGGGCAAGAGTACCCATTGCCATGAATGCATGAGTTTCCTTCGGAGCCTGAACCGCCATACCCACAAAGGTTTCCTGAGGTGAATCCCATGTGCTTCTCATCGTTGCAACATCAATGTTTCTGAAAAGCTTGTCTTTCTGAAGTGAAAGCTCGCCCGAGGGAGCATTTTCCGGATTATACCACAGACAAAGAAGGGGCGTGGAATAGTATTTGTTGTCAATTACATATTTTTTAAGGGCTTCATCACCCGACATAAGTCCGAACCAGTAGAAATCGGAAGCCTCTGTACGGGCTGTTCCGGCATCGGAATATACAAGTCGTCTGAGACTTGACTGGGTGTAGAGAGGGAAATATGCTCCCCCTGTGATGTAGGGATTGTTTTCAAATCCGAGACAGGAGCCGAAAGCCGATTCCATAGCTGAGAACATTTTAGCCATAAAGGGACCAACATAGGACCAGTAGCTCGAACCCTCATACCACCCTGCATCGGGGTAGAGACGGTCAAAGGGACCGTTCTTTCTCGTAAGATGCTCAAGGGCAAGAGCCATAATAGTTGATGCCTTTTCAGGATAGAGGTCTGCCACCGCAAGAGCTTCAACAAAAACTGAACAGTTGTCAAGAACCGCATGGTTGTTGCTTGCAAGATACATCTGGTGGAAGCTCCATTTGTATGCTTCGTCCTCAGGATTGGTGAAAAAGTCATAAATTTCGTCAAGATGCTTTGTGTACATTGCGCCGCCGATGGCACTTTTCTGTTCTTCGGTCATGTAGTTATAGAGCCAGTCATAGCAAATAGCGATACCAAGAGCAGTGTGGTTAACATCAAGACTCTGTGCTCTGCCCCAGGTTTCCATTTGCTCAGCAAAATACATTGCCTCTGCAATAGCACGGTCAGCATAGACTGCAACAGGGTCGGATTCCAGACTTGCATCGCCCTCAACTGCATAGATAAATGAACATTTCAGCATTATGTCAAGGGCATTGGTTGCTCTTGAAAGATATGAATTGTTAACTATGTCTGTTGTTATCGTTGAAACAGCTTTGTCAACATATACCGTTGCTTCGTCCTTATATTTCCGGTACATTTCTGTCATTGCCGCATCTTTTCCGAAGGCATATTCCTTGATTCGTGCAAAATCGTCTGCTCTTCCGAAAAGTCGGGGGTGTTCGCCGTTTAAAGCTTCAACATAACCGCTGATTTCTTCACTTGTCACTGTGGGATAAGTGGGAGCAGGGTCGGAATAGGGTGACTTCATTGTGTAAGAATAGCAGGGGTAAAACTCTGCTCCGCGGTAAGTTGTGTCAGTCATTGAAGCAAGTGCACAGTTTGTGGTTGAATTCCAGGCACCTACACCAACATAGAAATACTCAAGCTTGTTGTTGTAGCATTCTTTAGCATAAGTTGTAAGGTCTGCATATGAGAAATTGTAATCACTTATTGAAGCGGGGACAGTGATAACACTTGTGCCCGAAGTCAGGGCAGAATGTGAGTTTGCTGTGGATTCCCAAAAGATGAAACTGCTGAGAGGGTTTGAATATTTGGAATATGTTTTTGGCAGAGATGAAAAACTCCATTCTGAAACAGACATTTTCAAAACCTTAAAGGCATTTGTACCGCCTCTTCCAAACCTTATCACAAATTTATCCATTTCGCGGCTTGGATGATATGCCGGAAGCGGAATTTTGTAGATTATCATGTTGGCATTGCCGCTAATGTAGGTAGTACCAAAATTTCCTGTTGATGCCGAAACCGTTCCGCCACTCATCGTGTAGCTTTCGGGAATTGCCAAAAATGACCCGAGAGCCTCGTAGCTTGCGGCAAGATCAAGGTCTGCCTGAGTTGCGGCACTCACCGACGAAAGATTTGCCGGCAAAATTGTCAATACAAATGTCAAAGCTAAAATGAGAGACAAAGTTTTTCTTGCAATTTTCCTCATTAAAATTCTCTCCTTATATAATAAATTGTTTTGTGTATCAATTTTTAATTCAGGGGTTTAATATTGTCTGCCCACACAAAGGCTTTGAAAACTCTGGCCCCGTCTGCCACATCAACCGTGTCTGACACAAGGGTTGTGGATTCTGCGGCTTTTGCAGTTTTCACACTTCGTGAAGCCTTAAGAAGCTTGCCTGACGAATCATACTGTGCCACAAAAATGTCAACCTCTTTGTCGGAATTTTCAAAATTTACGGCATAGCTTATTGCACACATCTTGCCGCCCTGTGAAGGTGTTTGATTTTCCGATGTATAGTACTGTTCTTCGCCTGTGGGGTTTGCAAGGATTTTTCCCTTTTCGGCAACAACTCCTAAAACTCCTTCAACATTATCTGTTTCCACCAAAAGCTTTGGATGAAGCAGTTCGTTGGAATGTTCCTTTGAAGCAATGGTAGTGTTAGAACCGGAACTCCACTGACCGGGGACATAGTGCCCCATACCAAATGAAAATATATTGTCATTGCGTCTCAAGTCGGCAAAATTACTTTTTTCAACAAGTGTTGTCAGATCATAGCTGTGCTCGGCATAGAATCTGTCGTCTTTCCCCTGTCTGGTGGGAACGGTTTTGATGTTAAGGGACGGCATCTGAAGATCCGGAGTGGTCTCAGTTGTGTAAGTTGCTTTGTTGGTTGTTCCGGGATTGTCCGATTTTTTGTAGGGATACCATGCACCGTCATCGAGATAGGAATGACGCACAGGAGCGTTGTAATAGGTAATTTTATCTTCCTGCCAGGTCGAGGGATCAACAAGATGAAATTCGTAGGCATCTTTGGTGGAGCTGTTTGCGTTGCGGTACTGGTTGAGAACAAGTGACACATTTTTAATCTTTTTGCCAAGGGGTATATATGGAAGCTGAAGCTTGTAATAGGACATCAGGGAATATTTGGCCATAATTCTCATTGCAACCGTTTCCTGACTGCCGTAGTTCCTGCTGAGATAATAGCTGTCGGAGCTCATGCTTCCGCCAACTGATGTGTCGGCAATTACCTTGCCTTCAAAGACTGTGTCTATGCAGTAATGATTTTCTGCACCGGTCTTGTTGTCTGTTACATAAATGTCAAAGGTGTTATTTTTAAAATTGTTTTTAATCTCAACGGAGCATCCGGGAGCCTCTGTCTCAATCTTTGCTTCAAAATATTCCAGAGGAAGCTTATAATAATTCACATCGCCTCTGAAGCCTTCAATTTTCTTGCCGTTAACCTTTATATATGAAAGTTCAGGCTTTTTAAGAGCATTTTCATCTGTTGTCCATTCATCAATCAAGGCTTTGGGCTCTGCAACCTCGGGAACATTGTCCGAAAGGAAGGGCACAAACACAACCTTCAGATTTATGCTTCCCGAAACATCATCATAGCGAACGGTAAGTCTTTCGAAATTTTTGGTAAAGTCCTTCTGTGTCACATCGGGATTGGGGGATGTGCCAAGTGCCGTTGCACAGGCTTCATAAGTGGTAAGCTCATAGGGCTTGTCGGAGTACACCTTCACAAGGATGTGTTTATTGCCCTTAGAAAGAATTGCATAGCTTCCGTCTTCGGCAATGTCAATGTCTGCCTTAAACACATTTATAAATGAATAAACATCGCTTGTTTTCTCTAAGGTAACCTCGTCCTGAAGCAAAACCTTGCTTCGGTTGTCATAAAGCATCACACCGCGCTTGTATTCCTCTGCGTCGGCATAGGCGGTGGAAAGGTCTGACATAACAAAGGCCTTTGAATCACCCGATTCAAATTTGTTTATCACTGCTGGAGAATTGGCAATCTGACCACCGTCCTCGCTCGGATTAATAACAAGGCATCCGTTTGCTTCGGCACGGGTGGAGTAGTAGGTCCATCGGGTGCCGTCCTGTGCAGTATTCCAGTAGTCGCCGATGTCGTAGTCTTCTTTACCGGGATTTGTTATCCAGGTTTCGCCAAGGGCATCGAGGGCAAGGGTTCCCATTGCCATGAATGCATGGGTTTCTCTTGGTTTTTGAACAACCATACCTGTGAAAATCTGATGGGGATTATCCCACGAGCTTCTCATGGTTGCAATGTCTATATTTCGTATGAGCTTATCTTTCTGAAGAGAAATTTCGGTACTGTCAAGCTCTGCAGGGTCATACCATATACAGCTTGTGGGGTCTGTGGCAAAGCGGTTGTCCACAACATATTTCTGAAGAGCCTTGTCGCCTGCCATTTTTCCGAACCAATAGAAAGCACTGTGATTGGTAACGCCTGTTCCTGCATCGGAGTAGATGAATCTTTCGCGGTTGGACTGGGTGTAGATTGGGAAATACGCCGCACCTGTAATATAGGGGTTTTCCTCATAGCCAAAGCACGAGCCAAAGGCAGCATCCATCGATGAGAACATCCACGCCATAAAGGGACCAACATAGGACCAGTAGCTTGAACCTTCATACCATCCCGAATCGGGGAAAAAGCGGTCAAAGGGACCGTTGTGACGGTTGAGATGCTTAAGGGCAAGGCTCATTATGCTTGCACACTTTTCGGGAGCATAGTCTGCAAAGGCAAGAGCTTCGACAAACACCGAGCAGTTGTCAAGGACTGCATGGTTGTTGCTGTTGTTATACATCTGATGGAAGCTCCATTTATATTTCGGATCGGTGGGGTTATTGAAAAAGTCATAAACCTCGTCGAGATGCTTGGCAAACATTGCCTCTGCAATGGCAGTTCTCTGCTGCGGTGTCAGATAGTCATAGAGCCAGTCGTAGCAAACCGCAATACCCATTGACAGGTGGTTTATATCAAGGCTCTGACCTCTGCCCCAGGTCTCCTGCTGCTCAACAAAATACATTGTCTCATTAACAGCACGGTCGGCATAGTCCTTTGCTTCTTCGCCTTCCACCATATAAATAAAAGCACAGTTTCGTATTATGTTCATTGCGTCGGTTGCTCTTGAAAGGACAACATCCTCTGCAACCTTAGACACAGCCTTGTCCACATAAACAGTTGCAGCATCCTTTATTTTCTGATACATCTCAGTCATTGCCGCATCCTTGCCGAATGCATATTCTTTTACTCTGTCAAAATCCTCTCTCGTTCCGTAGAGCCAGGGGTGACCTTTTTCCACAGTGGATTCAAAAAGCTTTTCAAACCTTTCGGGGCTGATTTCGGGATAGCGTGGGAGAGGCTCGTCATACTGAGGCTCCATGGTGTAGAAATATCCCGGATAGAGCTGAAGTCCTCTGTAGGTTGTGTCGGTCATTGAAGTAAGTGCAATGTTGGTGGTTGTGTTCCATGTACCCACAGCAACATAAAAATGTGATTTGCCGCCAAAGTATGCCTCTTTTGCATAATTGGTTACATCAGCATATGTATGAAAATACCCTCCTGCTGAATCATAGATTACTTCTGCATCCAGCGCACTGTAGCTATCCACGGTGGATAGGTTGAAAAACGGAGCAATCTGAGGATTGGAATTGCCCACTTCAAGGGGAAGTGAATTCATATCCCACAAATCGCAGTCGATTTTCAGAACCTTCAGAGCAGATTTGCTTCCTTTGCCAAAACGGATTATGAAACGGTCAAGTCTTTCGCTTTCGTGATAGGTGGGAAGGGGGAATTTGTAAATCGCCATATTGCCGCGAATTTTGCCGCTCGAAATCATTATAGACGATGCAAAATTTCCTTTGTCATCGCTAAGCGTACCATTGGACAAAATAAAGCTTTCGCTTATGGCGTTGAATCCGCCGATTGATTTGTAGCTTTCAACAGAATGGGAGTTTTTTTCCGAATAGGCAAACATCGGATTGACATTTGCACGGAGATAATCGGAATCGGTAAGTGATGAAAGAGCACAGTTGGTTGTTGAATTCCAGGCACCAACGGCAATGTACATATAGAGCTTTCCTGATGAGCGGCTTGCATTGGCATAGGCTGTGATGTCTGCATAGGAAAGATTGTAATAATCATTTGTAACAGTTTCAAGCTCTGTGTCAAGAGCACTGTAGCTGTCCACGGTAGATGCCGAAATAAGGGGAGCAATTCTTTCATCGGTAAGCTCTATGGTTTTTGGAACAGATGAAAAATCCCAGTCATCACCGTTTAATCCCAGAACCTTAAAGGCTGATGTGCCGCCTCTTCCGAAACGGATAACAAATTTGTCATATTCCTTTCCGATATTAAGTCTTGGAACGGGAATCTTGTATATAGCAAATTTTGCCTTCCCGGAAATATATGTAGACATTGTATTTCCGGATGCCTCTTCAATTTTTCCGCCGTCAACCTTATAGCTCTCGGTGATTTTGTGAAACTCTCCCGTTGATTCATATTCGGATATGGCAGTTTGCTCTGCCGGTTCCGCTTCCTGAATAGATTCAACTGCCAGAGATTGTGTCGGTAAAGTGGTTATCGAAATAAGCATCGATAAAACCAACGAAAGGATTCTTTTTTTATTTTCCGATAGTATTTTCATAAAAAATCCCTCCAAAATTTTCCATTTAAACTCATAATAATTGTAAGTACATTTTATCATAATTTTATCAATAAGTCAACAAATATATTGTTGCGAAAAACGACTAAATGGGAAGCTGCGGATTTTCTGAAATGGGAATCGGACTTTTTGCAATGTACTTCACTATTGATTTTTGATATATTGCCGATAGATAATAATTATAGAAAATGTGTTACAAATCCTTGATTTTTCTAAAAGGGTAGTTTATAATGTAAAAAATTAAATTCAGAATATTTTTATTTGAATATAGGAGGCATAATTATGTGTAATTTAGTTGGCTATGCAGGAAACAAGCCTGCCGCACCCATACTTGTTGAAATGCTCAGAAAACAGGAAGGCTTTGACGGCGGAATGTCAACAGGTATTGCAACAGTTCACGAAGGAAGAATCCACATGAGAAAGGTTGTCGGCAACATCGACACTCTTCTTCGCGAAACCGATGCCCTGAACCTTCCGGGCACAATCGGTATTATGCATTCCCGCCCCGGCGGTGACAACGCAAATCACGCTCACCCCTTTATGACCGAAAATGATGAAACTGCAGTAATATTAAACGGCACCTTGCCCGCTGATGATCTTATGGATAAAAGAAACAAATGGGCACAAAAGCTTTCCGATGAGGGCTTTTCTTTCCCTTCAGAATTTGATGGGTTTGAAAATTGCACAAATCCAAGGCTTGAAAACGGGAAATATGTTCACGATACAGAGTTTGTTGCCCACATTATGAGCCACTACCGCATGAAGGAAAATATGTCTTATGAAGATGCTCTTGCAAAGGCAGTTGAGGAAGCATATTTTGATATGGTGGTTATGACGCTTTCAAAAAATGAACCCGATGCAATCTTTGTTAACCGTCTTTCAAGACCGATGTATATTATGCTTTCCGGTGAAGAAAGCTTCCTTTCCACCTGTGAATTCGGACTTCCCAAAATTGACGGCGCAACAAAAATGTCCTTGCCCCTTCTTCACACCTGCCGTGTTGAAAGAGGAAAATTTACTGTTACAAAATCGAAGGCACAAAACATCCGTGTTGGTGATATCACTCCCAAAAGCTACGCCGAGGGTTATGAGCGTATGGTGAAATATTTTAATGAACACAAGGACGACCTTCCCTATTTTGACACCTTTGAATTTCTTATTACCCGTGAATGGAAAGACCTTTTCACCTCAGAAAACAAATGCGGACAGTATGCCCGCCTTGCATATGAGCTTCTCTATCAGTTAGACTCC
Organism: Clostridia bacterium; assembly: GCA_045592485.1. Taxonomy (GTDB): domain Bacteria; phylum Bacillota; class Clostridia; order UMGS1810; family UMGS1810; genus RGIG1828. The sequence goes on from JAZNUS010000236.1 coordinate 10,001, forward strand.
GAAGGAAGACTTGGCTATGAGGACAGAGTTAATCAGAGAAACAGAAGAATTACATACATGTACTTGAAATAAAAAATGATTGGAATAATTAAAAAATACATATAATATCAGTCACGGCATCCGATGCCGGAATCAAAAGAGCTTGTGTTTGCCTGGCCTTAACAACCAACCTTTAGTGTTGGTTGTTAAGGCTAGGCTCTTTTTCTAAATAAATGAATTTAAAAAATAAAATTCTTGTTTCAATTGAACATTGACAAATTTGACAATATGTGGTATATTTGGTATTGTGAGAAAATTTTGGTGTTGACCGCATAAATTCAAATGAAATTTAAAAAAATAATTAAATATAATAAGAAAAGAGGTAACAAAAATGAAAAAACTTGATTTGAGCAAGTACGGTATTTCAGGCGCTACAGAAGTTATTCATAACCCTTCCTTTGAAGAGCTTTTTGTCGCTGAAACCGATCCTTCCCTTGAGGGCTTCGAAAAAGGTCAGGAAACAGAACTTGGTGCTGTTAATGTTATGACCGGTATCTACACAGGCCGTTCTCCCAAAGACAAATTCATTGTTATGGACGAAAACTCCAAAGACACTGTTTGGTGGACATCCGATGAATTTAAAAACGATAACCACCCCTGCAGCGAAGAAACATGGGCAGAGCTTAAAAAAATCGCTATCAATCAGCTTTCCGACAAAAAACTTTATGTAATCGATGTTTTCTGCGGAACAAATGCCGATTCCAGAATGGCAATCAGATTCATTATGGAAGTTGCTTGGCAGGCTCACTTTGTAAAGAATATGTTCATCACACCTTCTGCTGAAGAACTCGAAAACTTCGAACCCGATTTCGTTTGCTACAATGCTTCAAAAGCAAAGGTTGAAAACTTCAAAGAGCTTGGTCTCAACTCTGAAACCGCTGTTGTATTCAACATCACATCACGCGAACAGGTTATCTTAAACACATGGTATGGCGGAGAAATGAAAAAAGGTATGTTCTCAATGATGAACTACTACCTCCCCTTAAACGGCATGGCTTCAATGCACTGCTCCGCAAACACCGATATGAACGGTGAAAACACTGCTCTCTTCTTTGGTCTTTCCGGAACAGGTAAAACCACACTTTCAACCGATCCCAAGCGTCTTCTCATCGGTGATGATGAACACGGCTGGGACGATAACGGCGTGTTCAACTTCGAAGGCGGATGCTACGCTAAGGTTATCAACCTCGACAAAGAATCTGAACCCGACATCTACAAAGCAATCAAGAGAAATGCTCTTCTCGAAAATGTTACTGTTGACGAAAACGGCGTTTGTGATTTCGACGATGGCAGCGTAACCGAAAACACCCGTGTTTCTTACCCCATTGACCACATCGAAAAAATCGTTCGTCCCGTATCTGCAGCTCCCGATGCAAAGGATGTAATTTTCCTTTCTGCAGATGCATTCGGCGTTCTTCCTCCTGTTTCCGTTCTTACTCCCGAGCAGGCTCAGTACTACTTCCTCTCAGGCTTTACCTCAAAGCTTGCAGGTACAGAGAGAGGCATCACAGAGCCCACTCCCACATTCTCCGCTTGCTTCGGTCAGGCATTCCTCGAGCTTCATCCCACAAAGTATGCTGAGGAGCTTGTTAAGAAGATGGAGAAGGTTGGCGCTAAGGCTTACCTCGTAAACACAGGCTGGAA